>NZ_JBSGYT010000060.1:0-47080 GCF_053610645.1 Streptomyces sp. NPDC054883
GGATCATCGGATCCCCGGGGCCGGGCCTTTTCCCGTGGGGTGCACGGCACCTTCACGGCGACCCGGAACGGCGGGCCGGCCGGCCCGCTTATGCCGTGCCCGGTCCCGCCGGCCCGACTGGTGCTGATCAGCTGGTATTCATGGCACTCCGCGGATATGTCAGCTCGGCGTCGGGCCCCCGCTCCCTTACGGGTGAACGCGCCCGCGGCGTCGTTCCGGGCCGCCGCGAGCCCCCGTTGGACGGGGCATGAACCGCACCCGCACCGCCGCCCTCGCCCTGGCCGCCGCCCTGGCGGCCCTCGCCCCGGCCCTCGGTCAGTCCGCCGCCACCGCCGCCCAGGGCACCTTCCTCCAGGACCCGGGAGGCGACGAGAAGGCGATGAAGTCGATGTGGACGAAGGACGACATGCACAAGGTGGAAGCCCAGTTCCGCCTCTACCCGAACATCCAGTACAAGACGGTCACCCGGACCGAATCGAAGGGCGGCCAGCAGTGGGAGCGGGACGTCCCCGACCCCAAGACGATGGCCTGGCTGCCCTCGTACGAGTTCGCGTGGTTGGTCGCCGACTCCAAGCTCGTCAAGAAGGCGGTGACGACGAAGGACGGCAAGCACCCGATCGTCGTGCACGCCGTGCTGCGCACCGCCGGCCGGGCCGAGGCGGACGAGGTGGACCAGGAGCTGACGGGCAGGCCCGCGACGGGCCGGGTCAAGGTCCCGGGCGGGAAGCGGATCGGCTGCGACACCGGGGTCTACACGGTGGAGTGGTCGCTCACCCGGTCCGGATACGGGACGCTCCACGGCACCCTGCGCTGGGACTCCAGCTGCGAGCAGTACCGTAAGGCGTTCTCGGACGACAACGGGCGGATCAAGTAGGCCGGGCGGATCACCTGGATCACGTGGGTCATGTGGGTCATGTTGCACCCGGATCACGGAGGGAAGGCCGGCCGTCCGCGCACCTTGTGGGTGGTCGCCGGACGGCTGGGCCGCGGCCTTGGATCAAGGGCCGTGGGGATCATGATGCCGCATGGGGTGGATGCGGCGTGAGGACAAAGTCCGCCTTTTCAGGTGGCGTTCACTCACAGGGGCCGTGCCGCGTGGCCGGGTGCCTGCCGGTGGGCGAGGGCTGAGCGCTGAGGGCTGGCGCGCTGAGATCTCGGGGTCCGGCGGCGTCGGCCGGCCGCTCAGTGCTTCTTGCCGGCCGCGGCCGCCTTGGCGGCGATGTCCTCCAGGACGCTCTTCGCGTCACCCGTCGGTTCCACCGCACGGCCGATGTTGCGCTTGATGGTGTCGCTGACCGTCACCCAGGACGGGTCGCTCACCGGGTAGAGCTGGGCTCCGCGCAGCGCGGTCAGGAACTGCTCGTCGTTCTTGTCGATGCCGCCGCCGGACGGGCTGCGGGCGGCGCTGACGGTCGCGGGCAGCAGGTGGTAGCGGCTCGCGAAGTCCGACAGGTACTTGTCCTGGTAGACGAAGTCCAGGAACTTGCCGATCTGCGCACCCTTGCCGTTCTGCTTGAACGCCATCATCCAGTCCGCCACGCCGACGGTCGGCGGGGTCTCGCCGGCCCCCAGGGTGTCCGAGACCGGCATCGGGACCGTGCCGACGCTGATCCCCTTGGCCCGCGCCTCGTAGGCGAGCGACGGGTAGCCGTTGACCATGCCGACCTCGCCGCGCAGGAACGCGGCGAAGGCGTCGGCGCGGTTCAGCTGCGACGGCGCGACCGGTCCGGTCAGCCCGGGGGTGACCAGGTAGTCCTTGATCCACTTGAAGGTGGCGATGTTCTGGTCCGACGCGAGGCTGTAGTTGCCGCTGCTGTCGGCGTAGCCGCCGCCGTTGCTCAGCTCCCAGATCAACGCCTCGGCGTGTGCCTCTTCCGGCCCCAGGGGCAGGGCGTACGGGACCTTCACGCCCTTCTCCTTGAGCGCCTTGGCGTCGGCCCTGAGGTCGCTCCACGTCTTGGGGGCGGTGATCCCGGCCTGCTTGAACAGGCCCTCGTTGTAGAAGAGGAGGCGGCTGCTCGCGACGAAGGGCAGCCCGTAGAGGGTGTTGCCGACCGAACCGGCCTCGGTGAGGGGCTGGAGGAAGTTCGCCTCGGCGGTGACGGCGAGGAGGTCGTCGGCGGAATAGAGCTTCCCCTGCGCCGCGAAGTCCGAGTAGGAACCCATGAGGGCCATGTCCGGCGCGTTGCCGGCCTTGACCATGCGGGAGACCTCGCGGTCGATGTCGGCCCAGGGCAGCAGTTGCACCTCGACCTTGACGTCGGGATTGGCGGCGGTGAAGTCGTGCGTCACCTTGTCCCAGTAGGCCTTGGAACTCGTCGCGGAACTGTCGCCGTATTCCGCGGCGACGAGGCGGAGCGTGCCGCTGTCACCTGCGCCTCCGTCGGAACTGCCGCATCCTGCGAGAGGTATCAGTAGACCGATCACGGCCGCACCGGCGGTCGGGCCGAACATTCTTCGTCGCACGGGTGGATTCCCCTGAATATCTTGTGTTTCCCGGTGTTACTTATGAGTTACTCCGGGCCGAGGTGTCCTTCCATGGCCCGTTGGCCGGAATTCTCTCCTGACGGCGGGGCGGTTGGTCCCATTGGGGCGGTAGTTGTGTTCAATGCTCCAACTGGCCTTATTCCCTATGGTGTTTTCCGATATGTGATCGACAATTCCGACGCGCGTAGACATGACGAAACGCCCGTTTCCGGCCGAGAAACGGGTTGGGGAAGGAGTGGCGAGAAGAGGGGGAGGGTCAGTCGGCGAACTCGCCCGCGTACGGGTCGGGCTCGCCCGTCTCGGGGTTGCGGCCCTCCTGCCAACGGCGCTGCGCCTTGCGCCAGTGCACGAAGCTGAGGTGGCCGCCGTCCCAGAACGTGATGCTGACGGGGCTCACGTCGAACTCGTCCGAGCAGAGCCGGTAGATGAATTCGGCCATGCCGTACGGGTAGAGCGCGAACGGGTCCGCGGTGTGCCGCCCGACGACGAGGACGGGCCACCGGTCCGGGTCGGGGTCGTCGGTCAGCCAGCACAGGATGTCGGAGCCGCCGGTGACCCCCCAGGCGATGATCGACTCGGGGTCCACGTCGAAGGCGGCCCGGCCGCCCCCCGCCTCCCACGCCTGCCGGGCGTTCGCGGTCTCCTCGGCCATCTCGGCGGGCGCCCACTGCAGTCCGGGCTTCGGGAGCGGCAGCAGGATGCCGGCCTCGCCGTTGATGGAGCCGGAGCCGTAACGGCCCATGAACGCGATGAAATCGGCCGGGAACCGGGTGCCCCAGGCCGCTTCCGCGGCAGGCCAGTCGATGTCCTCGTCGGCGCCGTGCGTCGCGGGCATGATCTGCTCCAGCGCCTTGACCGCAACGTTCTCCGTCATGCCGCTCCCCTGCCACCCCAGCTCAACCGCCCCAACCTACCCCCGGGGCGGCGCGGCGCCTAGCTGCCGTCTCGCCCTCCGGGCCCGACTTCCACCCGGGTCCCGGGGCGCAGGCCCCAGGCCGCCATGGCGCCGGCCGCGGCCTCCAGTACGTGCCGGGCGCGCAGCCGGGGCAGGCCGAGGCGGCCGGGGGGCATCGTGGTCACGGCGATGACGGTGAGGTCGCGGTCCAGGTGGGCCACGTCGATGGGGAAGCGCATCCGGAAGGTGTGCACGGAGGCCGCCGGGGTCAGCAGCAGCGCCCCGGTCACCCCGTCCCGGCCGAGCAGCCCGCGGGTGCGGGCCCGGTACGAGGCGGCGATCTCCAGCGGGACCTCCGGCGGGACCTCCGGCCGGGCCGGCTCCGCCCCGGGCAGGACCCCGGGCGTGACCCGCGCCGGCCCGCAGATCCTGAGGGTGGCCCTGCCGTCCGTCCAGTGCCGCCTGATCGCCATGCCCGCCAGGGTAGGACCGATGGGCCCCCGGGCCCATGCCCGGGCCGCCCGCCGGGGCCTACGGTCTGCGGATGGGCCTGGCCGTGATCATCGTTGCCGCCGTCTACGGCGTGAGCTGTGGGCTGCTGCTGCCCCGCCCCGCCTACCGGCTGTCGGTGGACCCGCAGC
Organism: Streptomyces sp. NPDC054883; assembly: GCF_053610645.1. Taxonomy (NCBI): domain Bacteria; kingdom Bacillati; phylum Actinomycetota; class Actinomycetes; order Kitasatosporales; family Streptomycetaceae; genus Streptomyces; species Streptomyces sp. NPDC054883. The sequence goes on from NZ_JBSGYT010000060.1 coordinate 4,024, forward strand.
GGCCCTGGCGGGCGCGCTGCCCCGAGGGCCACCCCCTGCCCGGCTGGCTCGGTCCGGCGCGCTGCCCGGGCGCCCCCGCGGGCCTCCCGGGGACCCCCCCGGCCGGGCCGTCACCCGCGCGGCCGCATCCGTACGGGCCCTCCTCCGCCCGCACCGCGGCCCTGACCGGCGCCGTCTGCGCCGCCCTCGCCGCGGCCGGCGGTCCGCGGCCCGAGGCGGCCGCCTTCGTGGCGCTCGCGCCCGTCCTGGTCCTGCTCGCCCTGGTGGACCTCGCCGTGCACCGGCTGCCCGACCCGCTGACCCTGCCGCTCGCCGCGCTCACCGCGGCGCTGCTCGGCTGCGCGGCCCTGCTGCCCGGCGCCGCCGGCTCGTGGCGGCTCGCGCTGCTCGGCGGGGTCGCGCTCGGGGCCGCGTACCTCGTGCTGTTCCTGATCAACCCGGCCGGGATGGGCTTCGGCGACGTCAAGCTGGCGCTCTCGCTGGGCGTCGCCCTTGGGTGGTACGGGTGGGGGGTATGGATCGCGGGAGCGTTCCTGGGCTTCCTCTACGGCGCCGGATACGGGCTCGCCCTTGCGCTGCGGGGCCGCGGCGGGCTCAGGACGGCCTTCCCGTTCGGCCCCTTCATGGCGGCCGGCGCCCTCACCGGACTGCTGCTGGGCGGCTTCGGAGCGTAATCGTTTCGCGCCGATGCACGCAGGACGCTTTACGAAGGGTTATGGTGGAACCCCCCCCTCGGGCCGGTCCGTATCCCCCCCACGGACCGGCCCGTTTTTCTTTTCTCCCCACCCCCGCGGGCACCGCCGCAAAAGCGCAGGTCAGTGCCGCGGGTGTGACAGACCTCAGCCCCGCTGGGCCCAGATGTTGGTCCCGGGAGTCGAGACGGCGTAGGAATCGATCTCCTCCAGCTCCTGCCGGGTCAGCGGCGGACCGGCCAGCGCGGCCACGTTCTCCTCCAACTGCGCCACGCTCGACGCGCCGATCAGCGCCGAGGTCATGCGGCTGTCCCGGAGCACCCAGTTCAGCGCCAGCTGGGCCAATGACTGCCCGCGCCGGCCGGCGATGTCGTTCAGGCCGTTGAGCCGCCGCACCACGTCGTCCGACAGCAGGTCCGGGTTCAGCGACTTGCCCTGGGTGGCCCGCGAGCCCTCCGGGATGCCCTTGAGGTACTTGCCCGTCAGCAGCCCCTGCGCGAGCGGCACGAAGGAGATGCAGCCCATGCCCGCTTCCTCCAGGACGTCCAGCAGGCCGTCCTCCTCCGTCCAGCGGTTGATCATGGAGTACGAGGGCTGGTGGATGAGGGGGCGCACGCCCATGCCGGTGAGGATCCGCGCCGCCTCGGCCGTCTGCTCGGCCGTGTACGAGGACACGCCCACGTAGAGCGCCTTCCCCTGCTGGACCGCGGACGCGAGGGCGCCCATGGTCTCCTCCAGCGGGGTCTCCGGGTCGAACCGGTGTGAGTAGAAGATGTCCACGTAGTCGACGCCCATCCGCCCCAGCGAGGCGTCGAGCGAGCCGAGCAGGTACTTGCGGCTGCCCCACTCGCCGTACGGGCCGTCGTGCATCAGGTAGCCGGCCTTGGTGGAGAGCACCAGTTCCTCGCGGTGGGCCGCGAAGTCCTGCGCGAAGACCTTGCCGAAGTTCAGCTCGGCCGAGCCGGGCGGCGGGCCGTAGTTGTTGGCCAGGTCGAAGTGGGTCACGCCGAGGTCGAAGGCCCGGCGCAGGATGGCGCGCTGCGAGGCCAGCGACTTGTCGTCGCCGAAGTTGTGCCACAGGCCGAGGGAGACGGCGGGGAGCTTGAGGCCGCTGCGGCCCGTGCGGCGGTACTCCATGGAGTCGTAGCGCGAGGGCTCTGCCCGATAGGGATTGGTATCAGTCACGTTGTCCTCCCTATCACGGACCTGTGACCGGCCGAGTTGGGTACCCGATCCCGCCGCGCAGTAATGTGGCGGCTCGGGGGTGGGGACCGCAATCCGCACGGGGGATCGCACGGAGGGGCTGGAAGATCGTGAAGCTGCGCGACCTGGTGTACAGGCTCTACGCACGCCGGGTGGAAGGCCGCCTCGACCACGACGCGTCGCCCAAGCACATCGGCGTGATCCTGGACGGCAACAGGCGCTGGGCCAAGGCGTCCGGAGGCACGACGGAACAGGGCCACCAGGCCGGGGCCGACAAGATCTCGGAGATGCTGGGCTGGTGCACCGAGACGGACGTCGAGGTCGTCACCCTGTGGATGCTGTCCACGGACAACCTGGACCGGCCGGAGGTCGAACTCCGTCCGCTGCTCAACATCATCGAGAACACCGTCCGGGGCCTCGCCGCGGACGGCCGCTGGCGGGTCCACCACGTCGGCAACCTGGACATCCTCCCCGCCGGTACCCAGACCGTGCTCAAGGAGGCCGAGCAGGCCACGCACGACGTCGACGGGATACTCGTCAACGTCGCGGTCGGTTACGGCGGCCGGCAGGAGATCGCCGACGCGGTCCGCTCGCTGCTGCTGGAGCACGCCGAGAAGGGCACCTCGTTCGAGGAGCTCGCCGAGGTCCTCGACATCGATCACATCGCGGAACACCTCTACACGCGCGGCCAGCCCGACCCGGACCTCGTCATCCGCACCAGCGGCGAGCAGCGGCTGTCCGGTTTCATGCTGTGGCAGAGCGCGCATTCGGAGTACTACTTCTGCGAGGTCTTCTGGCCCGCCTTCCGCAAGGTCGACTTCCTGCGGGCCCTGCGCGACTACGCTGCGCGCCACCGCCGGTACGGTACCTGAGCGGGCGTGACCTGACGCCCCCTCGGCCCCTCCCGGGGCCCGCCCCCTCCCGTCGCGAAGCCTTCACCAGCGATTCACCGAGCGTCCGTCATATGCCATGGCATGGGCGCGCCGGTTCGAGGGCATACCCCTAGCAGGTCGACGCCCGATCCACGGGTGTCGAATCTCAGCGGACGGCATGGGGCCGTCCGCCCGGGAGGCCCTTTGCACCAGGACGCGCGTGCGGTTCGCACGGACGACGTGGAGGGCCGGAAATCGGCCCGCGCATGGGTGCCGATGACCGGTCCGGTCTTCATGGCCCGACCTCTTCCGAGGGGGTACGTCCTTCCGTGGTGACCAGCACAAAGCGCCGCCTGCCCGACAGGCGGACCTACGTCCTCGACACCAGCGTCCTGCTGGCAGACCCCAACGCGGTGTCCCGCTTCGAAGAGCACGAGGTCGTGCTCCCGATCGTGGTGATCACCGAGCTGGAGGCCAAGAGGCACCATCCCGAACTCGGCTACTTCGCGCGCCAGGCCCTGCGCCTGCTCGACGACTTCCGGGTTCGCTACGGTCGCCTCGACGCCCCCATCCCGCTGGGCGATCTGGGCGGAACCCTGCGCGTCGAACTCAACCACTCCGACCCCGGCGTCCTGCCCGCGGGCTTCAGGCTGGGGGACAACGACTCCCGGATCCTGGCCGTCGCCCGCAACCTCCAGGCCGAGGGCTACGACGTCACGGTGGTCTCGAAGGACCTGCCGCTGCGCATCAAGGCCTCCTCCGTGGGGCTGCTCGCCGAGGAGTACCGGGCCGAGCTGGCGATCACCGACAGCGGCTGGACCGGCATGAGCGAGCTCGCGCTCTCCGGGGAGCAGGTCGACCTGCTCTTCTCGGAGGAGCGGCTCTACGTGCCGGAGGCGGCCGAACTGCCCGTCCACACCGGGCTCGTCCTGCAGTCGGAGCGCGGCAAGGCGCTCGGCCGGGTCACGGCGGACGGCAACGTGCGTCTCGTGCGCGGCGACCGCGAGGCCTTCGGGCTGCACGGCCGCAGCGCCGAGCAGCGCATCGCGCTGGACCTGCTGCTCGATCCGGAGATCGGGATCCTCTCGATGGGCGGCCGGGCCGGTACCGGCAAGTCGGCGCTGGCGCTGTGCGCGGGCCTAGAAGCGGTGCTGGAGCGCAGGCAGCACCAGAAGGTGATGGTCTTCCGGCCGCTGTACGCCGTGGGCGGGCAGGAGCTCGGCTACCTGCCGGGCACCGAGGCCGAGAAGATGAGCCCCTGGGCGCAGGCGGTCTTCGACACCCTCTCCTCCGTCGCCGGGCGAGAGGTCATCGAGGAGGTGCTGAACCGCGGGATGCTGGAGGTCCTGCCGCTCACCCACATCCGCGGCCGTTCGCTGCACGACGCCTTCGTGATCGTGGACGAGGCCCAGTCGCTGGAGCGCAACGTCCTGCTGACCGTGCTGTCCCGGATCGGCGCCAACTCGCGGGTCGTCCTGACCCACGACGTGGCCCAGCGGGACAACTTGCGGGTCGGCCGGTACGACGGTGTGGTCGCCGTCGTTGAGAAGCTCAAGGGGCATCCGCTGTTCGCCCACGTCACGCTGACGCGTTCCGAGCGCTCCCCGATCGCCGCGCTCGTCACCGAGATGCTGGAGACGCTGTGACGGGGGCCCGTCGGCCCTGACGGCCAAAAGGGGCAGAAACCCCATAGGGGAGAGATGAGTTGGCGCCGCCCGGCAAAGGCCCAGAAGCCTAGCCGGGCGGCGTCGTGCTGCACAGGTCTTCGCTGGAATCAGCGGCCTTCCGGCAGGTGTGACCTTTCCCACGCAACGTGGAATTGCCCCGCGGCGTCGTGGTCCGGCAGAGTCTGCTTTCCGTCAGGCCCCGCATACGGCACTCACTTCCGGACTCCGTCCGGGGGTACCCGTACCTCTCGCGAGGTACGCGCAGAACCACAACTCCAGAACCGGTCGCCGTATGCCGCCCGAGCTAGTCGGCAGCCCCCGCGAGGGAGTTGCCCCGGGCCCGCGCCTCCAGTGACCGCGGATTCATGGAGGCCAGTGTCGAGGGGCACTATTGCGACCGCGCGGTCACTGCGGACGCTGCTGGAAGGACACCGTGTGAGCCGGATCTCGGTCCGGGGGTTCGCAGTGGCTTCGGCCACCGCGGTCACCACCGTCGGCGCAGTCGTTGGCGTTGCGGCGGGCGACGCCTCCTCGAACGATCTCGAAACGACCGCCGCCGGAGCGACTCTCCTCACTGACATCCCGGTCGGCGACCAGGCGCAGGTCCAGAGCGCGTCCCTGACGCAGCAGGCCGACGCCATCGCCCACGCCGCCGAAGCCGACGCCCAGCGCTCGGCCGAGGAAGCGGCGCGCATCCAGGCGGCGCAGGACGCCAAGGCGAAGAAGACGGACGCCGAGGCGGCCGATGCCAAGAAGAAGGCCGACGAGGAAGCAGCGAAGAAGAAGCACGAAGAGGAACAGGTCGCCAGCCGCTCCGCGACGCGCAGCGCCGGTGACTTCGCCGTCCAGGGCTCCTACACGGTCGCCCAGGTCAAGGACATCGCCCGGCAGATCGTGCCGGCGGGCCAGTTCCAGTGCTTCTCCAACATCATCAACGAGGAATCGACCTGGAACTACCGGGCCGTCAACTCCTCCTCGGGCGCCTACGGCCTGGTCCAGGCCCTGCCCGGCTCCAAGATGGCCTCGGCCGGCGCCGACTGGCGCACCAACCCGGCCACGCAGATCCAGTGGGGCCTGGGCTACATGAACGACCGCTACGGCAGTCCGTGCAGCGCCTGGAGCTTCCACCAGGCCAACGGCTGGTACTAGGTCTCCACGCCGTCCCGGGAACGCAGTCCCGGCGGGCAACCTCGGGGAGCCCCGCACCGTCATACGGTGCGGGGCTCCCCGCGTGTACGGTCGGGCGAGTGCGTCCGCGGGCGGGGGGAAAGGGAAAGACATGACGAAGAGGGCAGGCTGGCTCGGCCGGCTCGGCAGAGGGCTCAGCCAGATCGGCGCGCGCCTCGACGAACGGCGGGCCGAGGTCGAGGCGGAGACCGCCGTCGACGTGCCTGTTCCCGTCCCGGCCTCGGCCCCCGTGCCCGTCGACGGGCCGGCGCCCGCGGCCTTGGGCGGCGATCCCGGCTGGCGCGAGCGGCCCGACCCGGTGACGGTCATCCCGTGGGGCATGCGGGTCGCCGCGGAGGCCAGTTGGCGGCTGCTGCTGGTGGCCGGGATGCTCTGGGTGCTGATGAGGGTGATCAGCGAGGTCCGCCTCGTCGTCCTCGCCTTCTCCGCCGCCCTGCTGGTCACCGCACTGCTCCAGCCGTTCGTCGTACGGCTGCGGCGGCTCGGGCTGCCGCGCGGGCTCGCCACGGCCGTGACCGCGATCCTCGGCTTCGTGGTGATCGGACTGGTCGGCTGGTTCGTGGTCTGGCAGGTCATGGAGAACCTCGACACGCTCTCCGACCGCGTGCGCGAGGGCATCGACGAGCTCAAACTCTGGGCGCTGGACAGTCCGTTCCACGTGACCGAGAAGCAGATCAACGACATCGCCAAGAACCTCACCGACACCATCGGCACCAACACCGAGCAGATCACCTCCGCCGGCCTGCAGGGTGTGACGGTCCTCGTCGAGGTGCTGACCGGCATCCTGCTGTCGATGTTCTCGACGCTCTTCCTGCTCTACGACGGCAAGCGCATCTGGACCTGGGTGCTCGGCCTGGTCCCGCGCGCGGCCCGGCCCGGGGTGGCCGGCGCCGGTCCGCGCGCCTGGCGCACCCTGACCGCCTACGTCCGGGGCACCGTGCTCGTGGCCCTCATCGACGCCGTGTTCATCGGCCTCGGCCTGTACTTCCTCGACGTCACGATGGCGGTGCCGCTGGCCGTCTTCATCTTCCTGTTCGCCTTCATCCCGCTCGTCGGCGCGGTGGTCTCCGGCGCCCTGGCGGTCGTGGTGGCGCTGGTGACCCAGGGGCCCTTCATCGCGCTGATGGTCCTGCTGGTGGTCCTGGCGGTGCAGCAGATCGAGGGGCACGTGCTCCAGCCGTTCATCCTGGGCCGGGCCGTACGGGTGCACCCGCTCGCGGTGGTGCTGGCGGTGGCGGCCGGCGGAATGGTCGCCGGCATCGGCGGTGCGGTGGTCGCCGTGCCGCTGGTGGCCGTCACCAACACCGTGGTGGTGTACCTGCGGGCGTACTCGCGCGACCAGCAGCGCGCCGCGGCCGCCGCGACCGGCCCGGGCCCGCACGGCGCCACGGCCCTGCCGCGCGCCGAGCGGGGCGAGGGCGAGAACGCGTGAGGCCCCCGCGGCCGGTGACGGCTGCGGGGGCCCCGGGTCCCGTACGGGTACGGGGGAGCGCTACTCGGCGGCGAGGGCGGCCTCGGCGTCGAGGGTGACGGCGACCGCCTGGATCACCGAGGCGATCTTGAAGGCCTCCTGGACCGTCTCGCGGCCGACACCGGCCTTGCGCAGCACCTGCTCGTGCGAGTCGAGGCACTGGCCGCAGCCGTTGATCGCGGAGACCGCGAGCGACCACAGCTCGAAGTCAACCTTCTCCACACCCGGGTTGCCGATGACGTTCATCCGCAGACCGGCGCGCAGGTTGCCGTACTCCGGGTCGGACAGCAGGTGCCGGGTCCGGTAGAAGACGTTGTTCATCGCCATGACCGCGGCCGCGGACTTGGCGGCGGTGTACGCCTCCGGCGACAGGGCGGCCTTCGCCTCCGGCTCCAGCTCGCGCAGGACGCGCGGGGAGCGGGCGGCGATCGCACAGGCCAGGACCGTGCCCCACAGCTGCTGCTGCGGGAGGTCGCTGTTGCCGATGACCGAACCGAGGTTCAGCTTCAGGTCCTTGGCGAAGTCCGGAACGGCGGCCTTGAGGGAGTCGAGGGACATCGCTCACTCACCGGCCAGCAGGGCGCCGGCGTCCAGGGTGCCCTCGCCCTTGTTCCAGTTGCAGGGGCACAGCTCGTCGGTCTGCAGGGCGTCGAGGACCCGCAGGACCTCCTTGGGGTTACGGCCCACGGAACCGGCGGTCACCATCGTGAACTGGATCTCGTTGTTCTGGTCGACGATGAAGACGGCGCGCTGCGCGAAGCCGTCCTCGCCCTCCACGCCACAGGCCCGCATGAGCTCGTGCTTGGAGTCGGCCAGCATCGGGAAGGGCAGGTCACGCAGGTCCGCGTGGTCCTTGCGCCAGGCGTGGTGGACGAACTCGGAGTCGCCGGAGACGCCGAGGATCTGGGCGTCGCGGTCCTGGAACTCCTCGTTGAGCTTGCCGAAGGCGGCGATCTCGGTCGGGCAGACGAAGGTGAAGTCCTTCGGCCAGAAGAACACCACGCGCCACTTGCCCTCGTAGGTCTTGTGGTCGATCTGCGCGAACTCGCTGCCGGCCTCGAGCGAGACGCAGGCGGTCAGGTCGTAGGTGGGGAACTTGTCACCGACAGTGAGCACGTGCTCTCCTTGCAGACATGGAAATTTCCCTTTTTGGGGGTTTTCCAAGGGGGTTGGACGGATCTCACATGCTGGCACAGCTGCATTGATTACGGAAATAGCTACTCTTGTGGTTGGTGATCGGAGGTGCCTATCAGTGGCTACGGGTAGTAGGGGAGTGAAGCTCGGCCCCAAGAACGGGTCGGCCCGGCAGGCGACGCTCGCACAGCTGCGCGCCTTCGCGGCGGTCGCCGAGCACCTGCACTTCCGGGACGCCGCCGCGGCGATCGGGATGAGCCAGCCGGCCCTGTCGGGGGCCGTCTCCGCCCTGGAGGAGGCCCTCGGCGTCCAGCTGCTGGAGCGCACCACCCGCAAGGTGCTGCTCTCGCCGGCGGGTGAGCGGATCGCAGTCCGGGCGCGGGCCGTACTCGACGCCATGGGCGGGCTGCTGGAAGAGGCCGACGCGGTGCGCGCGCCCTTCACCGGCGTGCTGCGGCTCGGCGTGATCCCCACCGTGGCCCCGTACCTGCTGCCGACCGTGCTCGGGCTGTTCCACCGCCGCTACCCCGGGATGGACCTCCAGGTGCACGAGGAGCAGACGGCCTCGCTGCTGGAGGGGCTGGCCGCCGGACGGCTCGACCTGTTGCTGCTCGCCGTGCCGCTGGGCGTCCCCGGCGTCACCGAACTGCCGCTGTTCGACGAGGACTTCGTTCTGCTCGCGCCCCGGGAGCACCCCCTGGCGGGGCGCCGGGACATCCCTCGCGAGGAACTTCGGGAGCTACAGCTCCTGCTGCTCGACGAGGGCCACTGCCTGCGGGACCAGGCCCTCGACATCTGCCGGGAGGCGGGGCGCACGGCCGGGGCGGACGTCACCACCACCGCCGCCGGGCTCTCCACGCTCGTACAACTGGTCGCCGGCGGGCTCGGGGTGACGCTGCTGCCCCGTACGGCACTGCGCCTGGAGACCGCGCGCAACGAGTACCTGGCCACCGGGTACTTCGCCGAACCGGCCCCCTCGCGGCGGATCGCGCTGGCCATGCGGACCGGGACGGCCCGGCAGGAGGAGTTCACGGCCATCGCCGCCTCGCTGCGCGAAGCCGTCCGCCCGCTCCCGGTGTGGCCGACCGACTAGGTGCTGTCCCGGACAGGGCCAGGGGCTCAGGGCTCGGGAGTGGTGCGCGGCCGCCCGCGGGGCGGGATCGGGGCGACGCCGCCCGGCAGGCGGCCGGACTCCGACAGGGCCCGCCGGAGCAGGAACTCGATCTGGGCGTTGGCGCTCCGCAGTTCCTCGCCCGCCCAGCGCGCCAGCGCCTCGTACACCTGCGGGTCCAGCCGCAGCAGTACCTGCTTGCGCCCCGGGCGCCCCGCACGCGCGCCCCGCTCCGGCCCCTCGGCCGGGCCGGGTCCGGAGCGGGGCGCGCCGTCGGCGGAACTCACTGGTAGAGGGTGCCGGTGTTGAGGACGGGCTGGGCCGCGCGGTCGCCGCAGAGCACCACCATCAGGTTCGAGACCATGGAGGCCTTGCGCTCCGGGTCCAGGTCCACGATCTCCTCCTCCGCCAGGCGGGTCAGGGCCAGCTCCACCATGCCCACCGCGCCCTCGACGATCTGCTTGCGGGCCGCCACCACGGCCCCGGCCTGCTGGCGCTGGAGCATCGCGGAGGCGATCTCCGGAGCGTACGCGAGATGCGTGAAGCGGGACTCGATGATGTGCACGCCCGCCGCCTCGACGCGGGTGGAGAGCTCCGCCGCCAGCTTCCGGGTGATCTCCTCGGCGTTGCCGCGCAGCGAGAGGCCGCCCTCCTCATGGGCGTCGTAGGGGTACTCGATGGCGATGTGCCGCACGGCCGTCTCGGTCTGCGTCTCGACGAACTCGGTGAAGTCCTCGACTTCGAACACCGCGCGGGCCGTGTCCGCCACCCGCCACACCACGACCGCCGCCAGCTCGATCGGGTTGCCGTAGGCGTCGTTGACCTTGAGCACGGTCGTCTCGTGGTTGCGGACCCGGGTGGAGATCCGCTCGCGGGAGGTCAGCGGGTTGACCCAGCGCAGGCCCTCCGTGCGGATCGTCCCCCGGTAGCGGCCGAAGAGCTGGACGACGCGTGCCTGGCCGGGGGCCACCGTGTTGAGCCCGCTCATCGCGAAGACGGCCGTGACGTCCAGCACGACGCCCGCCGCGATCAGCGCCACCTTGAGGGCGTCGACCCCGGTCATCGAGCCGAGGACCACCAGGCCGGTCCCCGCCACGAGGCCCGCCAGGCCGAGCAGCAGTGCGGGGCCGCCGCCGATGCTGTGCGCGGTGAACTCCCGTATCTCGCTTGGGGATACGCCGGACGCGCTGGATTCCGTCGCCGATGCAGTGGTCATGACTATGCCCCCGTTTGTCGGTGATGCCCGGCCGTGGTCGGCCGTAGCTTCTAGCGAAGTGATATCACTTTTCCGCTCCACCGCAACCCTTCCGGCCTCAAGTGCGTCGGTTCCAGTGATGTGGGTGCTGATTCTCACGTCCGAAATGATCCGATTTGATCGGGGTTAGTCAACCTTTGTCACAGCCTGCGGTGTTAGCTTTCTGAGCTGACGTCGGGGGGGTAATCGAGCGGAGCGGGAGCGATGGGCCGAGCAGAAGCGCGACGGGCGCAGCAGCAGCGCGGTGCGCGGAAAGCGCCGAGCGGGCGCTCAGACGGGCGCGCGGGCAAGGCGGCCGGCAAACGCAGCGGCATACGCCGCTTCTTCACCTGGAAGAAGATCCTCGGCGCGTTCTTCGGGACGGCCCTGCTCCTGACAGCCGGTGCGGTCGCCGCCTACTTCCTGGTGGAACCGCCGGACCCGAGGAGCGACGCGGTCCTCCAGAGCAACACCTACAAGTACGCCGACGGCTCGATCATGGCGCGCACGGGAGACAAGAACCGCGTGATCCTCCCGATCGAGAAGATCCCCGAGGACGTGCGGACGGCGTTCATCGCCATCGAGAACAAGTCCTTCTACAAGGACAGCGGCGTCGACCTGATGGGCGTCGGCCGCGGCCTGTTCAACACCCTGCGCGGCAAGGGCACCGCCGGTGGCTCGACGATCACGCAGCAGTACGTCAAGAACTACTACCTGACCCAGGACCAGTCGGCGACCCGCAAGCTGCGGGAGCTGGTGATCGCCATCAAGGTCGACCAGCGCATGTCGAAGAACGACATCCTCGCCGGCTACCTGAACACCAACTTCTACGGCCGCAACGCCTACGGCATCCAGGCCGCGGCCCAGGCCTTCTACGGCGTCGACGCGGACAAGCTCACCCTCGCGCAGGGCGCCTACCTCGCCGCCGTCATCCAGGCCCCCAGCCAGTACGACTGGGCGACCGCCGGCCCGAACGGCAAGCACCTGGTGACGCTCCGCTTCAACGCCGTCCTCGACAACATGGTCGAGATGGGCAAGCTGGACCCCGCCAAGCGCAAGACGATCCAGTTCCAGGAGCCCATCAAGCCCAAGCCCGCACCCGGGCTGGACGGCCAGAAGGGCTACCTGATCGAGGCCGCCAACGCCGAGCTCAACCGGCACAACGTCACGGACGCCCAGATCAACGCCGGCGGCTGGACGATCACGCTCAACGTCGACAAGAAGAAGCAGGCGGCGCTGGAGAAGGCGGTCCAGGAGAAGCTGGAGTCCCAGCTCGAACGCAAGAACGTCCAGGAGCGGCCCCAGGACCAGAGCGTGCAGGCCGGTGCCACCTCGGTGGACCCCAAGACCGGCGCGATCGTGGCGATGTACGGCGGCACGGGCCTGAACGAGAAGTACAACAGCAACGCGCTGCGCACCGACTTCCAGCCCGGCTCGACCTTCAAGCCGATCGTACTGGCCACCGCGCTGGAAACCGGGGCGACCACCCAGGACGGCCGCAAGATCACCCCGAACACCCTCTACGACGGCACCAGCAAGCGCCCCGTCGTCGGCAGCTCGGTGCCCTTCGCCCCGCAGAACCAGGACGACATCAACTACGGCGACCCGATGCTCACGGTCCAGGAGGCCACCAACTCCTCCGTGAACTCCGTCTACGCCCAGATGATCGTGGACGCCAAGCCGGCGAGCGTGAAGAAGCAGGCCATCGCCCTCGGCATGCGCGACCGCGACGGCTGGCCCGAGGACAAGCCCGCCATGTCCCTCGGCACCATGAGCGCCAACACCGTGGAGATGGCCGGCGTCTACGCGACCTTCGACAACCACGGCAAGAAGGTCACCCCGACCATCGTCAAGAAGGCCGAGCGCAAGGACGCCCAGTACGACCCGGGCAGCCCCGTCGGCGGCCAGGCCATCAGCCGCAAGACCGCCGACACCGTCACCAAGGTGCTCACCGGCGTGGTCGCGGACGGCTCCGGCAAGGCCGTGCGGAGCGACGCCTACCAGGCCGCGGGCAAGACCGGCACCACCGAGTCCAACGTGGCCGCCTGGTTCACCGGTTACACCCCGGAGCTGGTCACCGTCGTCGCGATGTTCGGCGAGGACCCCAACAGCCACAGCCAGGTCACCCTGACCGGTACCGCCGGCAAGGGCCGCGCGGGCGGCTCCAGCTTCCCCGCCGAGATCTGGAAGGCGTACACCACGGCCGTCCTCAGCGGCGTGAGCACGGACGAGTTCGACCTGTCGGACGCCGAGATGGGCCCCGTCCAGGCGCCCACCCGTACCGCCGTTCCCACGAAGGACCCGAGCCCGACCGCCACTGCCTCGGCGAACACCAAGTCGCCGACGGCCACCAACAGCCCGACGAAGACCGCCGACCCGACCGGCCACACCAAGGACCCGACGAAGACGGCCGATCCGACCAGGCCGACGAAGGACCCGACGAAGGGCCCGGATCCGACGAAGTCGTTCATCTTCCCGCCGCCGCCGCAGGAGCAGCAACAGCCCTGACGGCCCGGAGAACGGACAACCGCCCCGCGACGCGAGCGTCGCGGGGCGGTTGCGTACGGCCCCGGCTCCGCGGCCGCGCCGGAGCGGCTCAGCCCGCGTCGCCCCGCGGCAGAGTGAGCTCGAACCAGACGACCTTGCCGCTGCTCAGCCGGGTGGCACCCCACCGGCGGGCCATCCGGTTGACGAGGAACAGGCCGCGGCCGCCCTCGTCGGTCTCCCGGGCCCGGCGCTGGCGGGGCAGTTGCGGGGAGTCGTCGCCGACCTCGCAGCGCAGCACGTCCGTGCGCAGCAGCCGCAGGGTCACGGGCCGCTCGGCGTACCGGACGGCATTCGTCACCACTTCGCTGACCAGCAGCTCCAGCGAGTCCTGGAGCTCCTCCAGGCCCCAACGGGCGAGCGCCCGGCGGGCGAAGCGGCGGGCCCGGCCCGGAGCGGTCTCCTCCGGGTCCAGGAACCAGTACGCCACGTCACTGGGCGCGATCCCGTCGAAGCGGGCCGCGAGCAGCGCGATGTCGTCGTCCCGGTCGCCGGGGCCGAGCATGTCCAGCACGTCGTCGCACAGCGCCTCCAGCGGCGGCGGATGGTCGACGCCGGTCAGCTGCGCGGTGGTGGCCAGCCGCTCCCGCAACTGCTCGATGCCGGTCCAGACGTCGCGCAGCCGGGACTCCACCAGCCCGTCGGTGTAGAGCAGCAACGTGGCGCCCGCCGGGGCGTCCAGCTCCACCGCCTCGAAGTCCACGCCGCCGACGCCGATGGGGGCGCCCGGCGGTACGCGCAGCACCTCGGCGCGGCCGCCCAGGTGCAGGAGCACGGGCGGGGGATGGCCGGCGTTGGCGATGGTGATCCGGTGCGAGACGGGGTCGTACACCGCGTACAGGCAGGTGGCCATCCGGTCGGAACCCAGCCGCTGGGCCTGCTCGTCCAGGTGGTGCAGGACCTCCGCGGGCGGCAGGTCCAGCTGCGCCAGGGTCTGCGCGGTGGTGCGGAGCTGCCCCATGATCGCGGCGGAGGTCATGGAGTGGCCCATGACGTCACCCACGACCAGCGCGACGCGGCTGCCGGGCAGCGGTATGGCGTCGTACCAGTCGCCGCCGACCCGGGCCGTCTCGGCGGCCGGCAGGTAGCGGGAGGCGAGCCGGACCCCGGTGGGCTGGGGAAGGCTGTCGGGGAGCATGGTGCGCTGGAGTTCGTCGGCGATGTACGCCTCGCGGCCGTACAGCACCGCCTTGTCGATGCCGAGCGCGGTGTGCGTGGCCAGCTGGGCCGCGACCAGCAGGTCGTTGGTCTCGAACGCGGGCCGCTCCGGGGTGCGCAGGAAAACGGCCGAGCCGATCACCCGGCGCCGGCCGCGCAGCGGCGCGAGGATGGCCCGCTGCCCGCGCGGTACGGGGTGGTCGCCGCCCAGCAGCTCCGACAGGGCGTCCTTCGCGGCGACGGAGGACCCGAACACGGGACGGACGCCGCGCAGCACCTCGGCGAGCGGGCCGCCCGGCCGGATCTCGCAGAGCTCCGCCGCGGGCAGGTCGCCCTGCGGGCCGACCAGTGGGAGCCGGCTGAAATCGAGCTCGCCGCCGGACCCGCCCGGGCCGGCGAACTCACCCCCCGTCAGATCGTCCAGCGGCCGGAGCCGGTCGGTGCGGCGGAGCCTTAAAACGACCGGGCCGACGGGACGTTCGTCACCGACCGGCAGCGGATCGCGCAGGTAGACGAGGATGGCGTCCGAGAAGGTCGGCACGGTGGCCCGGCACAGGCCGAGCACGATCTCGTCCAGGTCGATGCCGCGCGCGATGCGGCGGGTGGCCGCGCCGACGAAGCGCAGCCGGTCGCCCTCGCGGCGCGCGGCGGTGACGTCCGCGGTCCCGCCGACCGGTCCGCCGCTGCCGGGTACGAGGCCGCCGGGCACCGGGCCGCCCGGCAGGCCGGTGCCCGGCCCGCCGCCGGCCGGGCCCGCAGCGCCCGCGGCGGACACCCCGTCCGGGGCCGGACGGCTGCCCCCGCCGCCGCCCCGGGGCCGGGGCAGTTCGGCGGACCGGCCGGGCGCGCGGGCGCCGTCCGGGTCGCCGGCCGTGTTCTGCGCATGCGTGCGCACGGCCTCGGCGGCCACGATCGGGGCCTTGCCGTGGCCGGCGTCGTCCGTACCTCCGCCGGAGGCGACGGGCTGCGGGCCCTCCTGGGAGGTGGGGTACTCCGTCACGCGTGGATTTCCGTCCGTTTGCGCTCGATGTGCGCTGCACTCAACTCGGTTCAGTCGCGGTATACCCGCTCAGCGGCAGGGGCACCACCGCCCCGCGGTTCCGCGTCCCGCTCGTTACCTCACCTCGCGTCGGTCTTCGGCCAAGTCCCCTGTGCAGCAAGTCGATTACGGGTGTCCAGCCCGGCGGAGGACGATCCTACGGTTGCACCCAGGGGGCGCATCAAGGGTCTCATGAGGTCATATGGGCCGGGGTGCGGTCCCAGTCCCCGGGCAGAACCGGAACCGGCCAGACTGGATCGGGGCGCCAGTCCTGCCAGCCGTCGCGGAACGGCGGACCCCACTCCTTGACGACCTCCAGGGCCGCGCGGCCCGCCTCCTGCACCCGGCGGGCCAGCGGCGGGTCCACCAGCCCGACCCGGCGCGCCTGCGCGAACTCGTCCTCGTCGCGCCACACCCAGCTGCGGTCCGGGTACACGGAGATGTCCAGGAAGTGGTCCACGGAGTCCACGCCGCCGGACCACCGGGTCCGCGGCTCCTCCAGGTTCACGTACCAGTTCTTGAACCGCCAGCCGTGCTCCCAGAACAGCCACACCGACCACGGCTCCCCCGGCCGGGCCAGTTTCAGCACCCCCGCCCCGAACCAGCGCGAGCGCACGGTGGTCCGCGGCGCGGTGTAGCGGGTGGCGAGCGGTTCCTCGTGCACCGGGGTGCCGTCGGCGAGCACCGGCTTGACGCATTCGGTGCCGGGCGCCATCCACACCGCCAGCAGCTCGGCGGTGTCCTGCACCACCGTCACCGGCCGGCAGATGTGCACCGGGCCGCTGAGCCCCGGGGCGTTGTCGCGGTAGCGCCAGAGGATCTGCTCCCCGGGTGCCCAGCGCGGATCCGGCGCCCCGCCGTGCGCGGGGCCGTGCGCGACGCCGTCCCCGCGGCCTCCGGTACCTGTCATGCGCAGATCTTAGGTCGGGGCGCCGTCCCTGTGCTGCGGTGCAGGTCACGGTCCTGTCCGGGGACGGGAAACGACCGGATCCGGACCCCGCCCCCGGGGCGTTCAGGGCCGGGTCATGCGCAGCACGTCCAGCGCCTCGTCCAACTGGGCGAGGGTGAGCGCGCCCTGGTCGACGTAGCCGGAATCGAGCACGACCTCCCGGATCGTCTTGCGTTCCGCCAGGGCCCGCTTGGCCACCTTGGCGGCTTCCTCGTAGCCGATGTAGCGGTTCAGCGGGGTCACCACCGAGGGGGAGGATTCCGCGTACTCCCTGGCCCGTTCGGCGTTGGCGGTGATTCCGGCCACCGTCCGGTCGGCCAGCAACCGGCTCGCGTTGCCCAGCAGACGGATCGATTCGAGCAGGTTCCGGGCCATCAGCGGGATCATCACGTTGAGCTCGAAGTTCCCGGACGCGCCCGCCACGGCGACCGCCGCGTCGTTGCCCGTCACCTGGGCGGCCACCATCAGGACGGCCTCCGGGATGACCGGATTGACCTTCCCCGGCATGATCGACGACCCCGGCTGGAGATCCGGGAGATTGATTTCGGCCAATCCGGTGCGCGGACCCGATGCCATCCAGCGCAGATCGTTGCAGATCTTGGTGAGGGAGACGGCGACGGTACGGAGCATTCCCGAGGTCTCCACCAGCGCGTCCCGGGCGCCCTGGGCCTCGAAGTGGTCCCGCGCCTCGGTCAGTGGCAGCCCCGTCGCGTCGGCCACCTCCGCGATCACGGCGGCGGAGAACCCGGGCGGGGTGTTGATGCCGGTACCCACCGCGGTTCCGCCCAGGGGCAGTTCGGCGAGCCGGGGCAGGGCCGCGCGCAGCCGCTCGACGCCGTACCGCACCTGGGCCGCGTACCCGCCGAACTCCTGGCCGAGGGTGACCGGGGTGGCGTCCATCAGGTGCGTGCGCCCGGCCTTGACCACCTCCGCGAACTCGGCGGACTTGAGTTCCAGCGCGGCGGCGAGGTGTTCCAGGGCCGGGATCAGCTCTCCGGTGACGGCGGCGGTGGCCGCGATGTGCACGGAGGAGGGGAAGACGTCGTTGGAGCTCTGTGAGGCGTTGACGTGGTCGTTGGGGTGCACCGGGCGGCCGAGCCGCTCGCTCGCCAGCGTGGCGATCACCTCGTTGGTGTTCATGTTGGACGAGGTCCCGGACCCGGTCTGGAACACGTCGACGGGGAAGTGCTCGTCCCAGCGGCCGTCGGCCACCTCCTCGGCGGCGGAGCGGATCGCCGCGGCGACGTCCTCGTCCAGGACGCCGAGCCGGGCGTTCACCAGCGCCGCGGCGGCCTTGACCCGGGCCAGGGCGGCGATGTGGGCGCGCTCCAGGCGCTGCCCGGAGACGGGGAAGTTCTCCACCGCGCGCTGGGTCTGGGCCCGCCACTTGGCGTGCGCGGGGACCCGTACCTCGCCCATGGAGTCGTGCTCGATGCGGAACTCGGCGGGGCCGGCTCCGGTCTGCTGATCGGCTGTCATGTCGATTGCCTCCTGGAAAAGTTGAGCAATTGTCTTGTTCGAAGTGTTCCCAACTCCCCTACCGGCCAGTAAATACCGGGGGTAACACTGATATCGGGGAGGCGTTCATGGCACGTGCTCGTACGAAACCCAGGCTCAGATCTACCTTCGCCGCCGTCGCGGCGATCGCGGCCGCCCTCGGGGGCGTCACCGCCATCACCCCCATGGCCCAGGCGGCACCCGTCGCCGGACCGGCGGTGACCCCCCTCTCGCCCGAACTGGAAGCCGTCCGGGCGGCCGAGGCCACCAAGATCTACGGGGACCCGGCCATCCGCCCGGTCGCGGACCGCAAGACCGGCTTGATCTCGCTCGGCGACAGCGAGATTTCGGGCGAGGGCGTCGGCAACTACGACCCGGCCACCAACACGTCCGCCAACCAGTGCCACCGCTCGCCCGACTCGGCGATCCACCGCACCGGCATCCCGGCCGACCTCACCTTCAACGTGGCCTGCTCCGGCGGGTACACCGGGAACATCCGGATCGGCGGCAGCAAGCAGTACGCCGACGAGCTGGTGCAGAGCGACAGCCTGGCCATCAAGGCCCGCAACACCCGCATCAAGATGGTGCTGCTGGTCGCCGGAGCCAACGACGACCTCCAGTTCGGGCCGGTCATGACGGACTGCGTCACCCGCTGGGTGCTCAGCCAGGGCACCTGCGAGCCCAAGTACGGCCCCGGCTGGCAGGCCCGGGTCGACGGCCTCAAGCCCAAGGTGGAGGCCACCGTCGCGGACCTCAAGACGGTCATGCGCGAAGCCGGCTACGCCGACTCCGACTACAAGCTGGTCGTGATGGGCTACCCGAGCCCCATCGGCCCCGACTTCAACGACAACCCCAACTTTCCCGGCAAGCTCCCCGGAGGCTGCGCCGGCTACGACTCCGACGCCGCCTGGGGCCGCAACTACGCGGTACCCACGTTCGAGAAGGGCATGCGCGAGGCGGCCCTCGCCTCCGGCGCCACCTACCTGGACAACTCGCGGCTGTTCCACGGCCACGAGGTCTGCATGGAGGACGCCTGGGCCCGCGGGCTCTACCTCGACCTCGGGGACCACTTCCCGTGGGACGAGAACACCGCCCGGCAGTCCTTCCACCCCAACTACCGGGGCCACGGCGCCTTCGCCTCCTGCCTCACCCAGCTCTACGACTCCGGCCTGCGCGAGGCCTCCTGCGCCGACCCGGCGAGCACCGGCACCCCGGTCCTGACCCCCGGCGCCTGGGACTCCCTCTACAAGCCCCTCAAGAACGAGGCGACCGGCAACTGCCTCGACACCTTCGGCGGCTCCAGCGCCAACGACACCAAGGTGGTGGGCTGGGACTGTCACGGCGGCCGCAACCAGGGCTGGTGGTACGACACCACCCGCAAGGCCCTGCACACCGAACTGACCCAGGACCGCTGCCTGGACGTCCCCGGCGCCAACTACGGCAACGGCACCGCCCTGATCATCTACAACTGCCACGGCGGCGCGAACCAGCAGTTCGTCCGCGACGGCGCCACCCTGCGCCCGGCGGCCGCCCCCGGCACCTGCCTGACCGTCGCCGCCCCGCACGAACCGCTGCGCCTGCAGACCTGCAACGGCTCGTCCAACCAGCGCTTCGTCTGACCCGCCCCGGTACACCCCCGCACCCGGCCGGTCCCCGGCCGGGTGTCCCACTCCGTGTCCTTCAGCGCGCGCGGCGCTCCGCCAGCTGCTCCCGCACCTGCCGGGGCCGGTTGGTGATCAGCGTGTCCACGCCCAAGCGCAGGCACAGCTCGACGTCCTCGGGCTCGTCCACCGTCCACACCCGTACCGCGAGCCCCCTGGCCTTGAGCCGGCCCACCAGGGCCGGGTCGCTCCGTACGAGGTCGATACCGGGACCGGCGTGACCCGCGAACGGCGGCCGCGGGGGGCGCAGCCGGCGCTCGATCAGGTAGACGGCGGGCAGGCCGGGCGCGAGCCGGTGCAGCCGGGTCAGCGCGGTCCGGGAAAAGCTCATCACCTCGACCAGGCCGTCGGCGCCGTCCGCGAGCCCGTGTTCCTTGAGCACCCGTACGAGCTCGGCCTCCAGCCGGCCGCCGGCGCGGGTGGGGTGCTTGGTCTCGACGGCCAGCCCGACGGGCCGGCCGGCGGCCAGCGCCTCCTTGAGCAGGTCCTCGAAGAGCAGCACCTGCGCCCCGCGGTGCGCCTCCCCCTTCCACCGGCCGAAGTCGAGCGCGGCCAGCTCCTCGTAGGTCATGGCGGAGACCACCCCGCGCCCGTCCGAGGTCCGCTCCACCCGCCGGTCGTGCACACACACCAGGCGCCCGTCGGCACTGAGCCGCACATCGCACTCCAGCGCGTCGGCCCCGTCCTCGATGGCCTGCCGGTACGCGGCCAGGGTGTGCTCGGGGTGCTCGTCGGAGGCCCCGCGATGGGCGATGACCCGCACGCCGCGGGCGGTGGGAGGCTGCTCAGTCATGGTGCAGACGTTATCGGGATGACGCGGCTGCCCCGTCACCGCATGCTGCACGGATGGCCGAACAGCCGATGACGGCAATGCTGCACTGCGGGCCGTGCGAGGAGTGCGTCGACGAGGAGTGGCAGACCGTCGAGGACGGCGAACTGCGCAGGTACGCAGAGGAGTCCTGCCCGCGCTGCGCCGTCCGGGCCTGCGACCGCGGCCGGGGCGTACCGCCGCCGTGGATCCGGGAACGCACAGCGGCGCGCGAGGGCACCGTTCACCTGCCGGTCGGCGGATCCGACGGGGTGCCGATCGCCCTGCTTCGCCAGGCGTACGGCCTGAGCATCACCGAGGTCGTCGCCGCCCGGGCGGACGGATGGCGGGCCACCCCCGTCGAAGCCCGCTACCTGGCGGGCTGCGACGGGTCGGGTGCTAGGCCAGACCCGGGCCGCGGACCGGGATGTGGGTGAAGGTGGGTTCCGGGGCGGGGTTCTGGAAGAAGTCGTTGCCCTTGTCGTCGACGACGATGAAGGCCGGGAAGTCCTCGACCTCGATCTTCCAGACCGCCTCCATGCCGAGCTCCTCGTACTCCAGGACCTCGACCTTCTTGATGCAGTCCTGCGCCAGGCGCGCCGCCGGGCCGCCGATCGAGCCGAGGTAGAAGCCGCCGTGCGTGCCGCAGGCGTCCGTAACCTGCTGCGAGCGGTTGCCCTTGGCCAGCATGACCTTCGAGCCGCCCGCCGCCTGGAACTGCTCGACGTAGGAGTCCATGCGGCCGGCCGTGGTCGGGCCGAAGGAGCCCGAGGCGTAACCCTCGGGGGTCTTGGCGGGGCCCGCGTAGTAGACCGGGTGGTCCTTGAGGTACTGCGGCATGCCCTCGCCCGCGTCCAGCCGCTCCTTGATCTTGGCGTGCGCGATGTCGCGCGCCACGACCAGCGGGCCGGTCAGGGACAGCCGGGTCTTGACCGGGTGCCGCGAGAGGGTCGCGAGGATCGACTCCATCGGCTGGTTCAGGTCGATGGAGACCACGTCCGAGGACTCGCTGAGGTGCTCCTCCGTGGTCTCCGGCAGGAACCGCGCCGGGTCCGTCTCCAACTGCTCGAGGAAGACGCCCTCGGCGGTGATCTTCGCGACCGCCTGGCGGTCGGCCGAACAGGAGACGGCGATCGCCACCGGCAGCGACGCCCCGTGGCGCGGCAGGCGCACCACGCGCACGTCGTGGCAGAAGTACTTGCCGCCGAACTGCGCGCCGATGCCGATCTTCTGGGTCAGCTCGAAGACCTGCTGTTCGAGGTCGAGGTCGCGGAAGCCGTGGCCCAGCGCGGAGCCCTCGGTCGGCAGCTCGTCCAGGTAGTGCGCCGAGGCGTACTTGGCGGTCTTGAGCGCGTGCTCCGCCGACGTGCCGCCGACCACGATCGCGAGGTGGTAGGGCGGGCAGGCCGCCGTACCGAGCGAGCGGATCTTCTCCTCCAGGAACTTCATCATGGAGGCCTCGTTGAGGACCGCCTTGGTCTCCTGGTAGAGGAAGGACTTGTTGGCGCTGCCGCCGCCCTTGGCCATGAAGAGGAACTTGTACGCGCCGCCGTCGGTCGCGTACAGCTCGATCTGCGCGGGCAGGTTCGAGCCGGTGTTCTTCTCCTCCCACATGGTGAGCGGGGCCATCTGCGAGTAGCGCAGGTTCAGCCGCGTGTAGGCGTCGTAGATGCCGCGCGAGAGGGCCGCCTCGTCGGCGCCCTCCGTCAGCACGTTCTGGCCCCGCTTGCCCATCACGATCGCGGTGCCCGTGTCCTGGCACATGGGGAGCACGCCGGCGGCCGCGATGTTCGCGTTCTTCAGCAGGTCGAGGGCGACGAACTTGTCGTTCGAGGAGGCCTCGGGGTCGTCGATGATCCGGCGCAGCTGCGCGAGGTGCGCGGGGCGCAGGAAGTGCTGGATGTCGTGGATGGCCTCTTCGGCGAGCTTGCGCAGCGCCTCGGGCTCGACCTTGAGGAACGTACGGCCGTCGGCCTCGAAGGTGGAGACGCCTTCGGAGGTCACCAGCCGGTAGGGGGTGGTGTCCTCGCCCAGGGGCAGCAGGTCGGTGTACGCGAACTCCGGCATCGTGGCCATTCCTCACTCGGCAGACAGCGCTGACGACCAATTGGCAGCGCAGTCCACCAGCGTAGGACCTCGCCGGACGGCTGTGTCTGTGAGGTAAGGCTCACTGGCCGGGGGAGGGTGATCCGCGGCCGCCGCCGACGGGGGAGTATCGCGATCTATCGTGTCTGGCTATGCTGGTGGCGTGGACCTGGAAAAGCACCCCGCCGCCCCCGCCGCCCCTGCCGCGCCCGCCGCTCCGCCGGCCGTCGGGCTGCGCGCCTCCGACGCCGACCGGGACCGGATCGCGCAGATCCTCGCCGACGCCGTGGCCGAGGGCCGGCTGACCGCCGAGGAGCACTCCGACCGCCTGGACTCCCTCTACGCCGTCAAGACGGTCGGGGAGCTGGACGTACTCGTACGTGACCTCCCCGCGGCCCACGGCGCCGCCTGGGCGCCCGCGGCGAGCGCGCCGCCCGCGCCGGTCGCGGGGCCGGCGGGAGCGGAGGCCGAGACGGTGCTGGCGGTGTGCAGCTCCGCCTCCCGCAAGGGCCGCTGGCGCCCCGGCGCGCTCATCCGCGCGATCTCGGTCCTAGGTGACGTCTCCCTCGACCTCACCGAAGCCGTGTTCCGGCAGCGGGTCACCGAGATCAACGTGAACTGCGTCCTCGGCAACGTCGAGATCACCGTCCCGGAGAACGTGACGCTCCGCGGCTACGGCGGCGGCGTGCTCGGCAACTTCGAGGTCACCGACGACAGCGGCGCGGCGGCCGACCCGCAGGCGCCGGTGGTGATCGTGCGCGGCTTCGCGCTGCTGGGCAACATCGAGGCCCGGCCCAAGCGCGGCGCCCGGGTGAGCGACCTCGCGGGCAAGCACCGGCCGCACCTCGGCGGCTGAGCACTTCGGCCGCCGCCCGCCGCCCCGGGGCGCGGCACGGGCGGGAGCGGAGGGACGCGTTTCGGTCGAAGTTCGGTGGAGCGGCCGACGGGCGGCACGCAGTGCTTAGGGGCACGTACAGCGGGTAGGGACAGACGCATCGTCTCTCGCTCGCGTATACGTCGTCAGGAGTAGACCGTGCCGCATCCGCCGCATCAGTCCCTGCAGGTAGCCGCCGTCCAGACTCTTCGGCCGCGTCCGGCCGCCGTGCCGCAGCCGCGGGTGCCGGCGAGGGAAGAGGACGGCCCCTGGCATGCGGAGGCGGTGTGCCGCAGGGACGAGGCGGGGCTGTTCTTCGCACCCTCCAAGGAGCCCACCGCGGCGCGGCTCGCGCGCGAGGAGGCCGCCAAGCGGGTCTGCGCGCGGTGCCCGGTGATGGTGGCCTGCCGGGAGCACGCACTGCTCCAGCCCGAGCCCTACGGGGTGTGGGGCGGACTGACCGCCGCCGAGCGGCGCGTCGTACTGGCCCGGCGGCGGCGCCGGGCCGCCGAGCTGCGCCAGGGCAGCGGGGCGGGACCGGTGGCGGCGGCGGGGTGAGCCGGGCCCGCCCGGGCGGTGTGGCCCGTCCGTACGAAGGAACGTGAGCGGACAGAACGCGCGAGGGGCGGTCCTCCACCAGGAGGACCGCCCCTTCCGCATGGCCGGCCGGCCGGGTGCTCCTACTTGGCGCGGTCGAAGTCGATCGCGCTGTAGGCGCGCAGCTTCGACAGCCGGTGGGTGGAGTCGATCTGCCGGATCGTGCCCGACTTCGACCGCATGACCAGCGAGGACGTGGTCGCGGTCTCCGAGCGGTAGTGGACGCCGCGCAGCAGCTCGCCGTCCGTGATGCCGGTGGCGACGAAGAAGACGTTCTCGCCGGACACCAGGTCGTTGATGTGCAGCACGCGGTCCAGGTCGTGGCCGGCGTCGATGGCCTTCTGGCGCTCGGCGTCGTCCTTGGGCCACAGCTTGCCCTGGATGGTTCCGCCCAGGCACTTGATGGCGCAGGCCGAGATGATGCCCTCGGGGGTGCCGCCGATGCCGAGGAGCAGGTCCACGCCGGTGCCCTCGCGCACCGCCATGACCGAGCCCGCGACGTCGCCGTCCGAGATGAACTTGATGCGGGCGCCGGTCTCGCGGATCTCCTTGACGATGCCCTCGTGGCGGGGGCGGTCCAGGATGACCACGGTGACGTCCTCGACGGCGATGTTCTTCGCCTTGGCGACCCGGCGGATGTTGACCGAGACGGGGGCGTTGATGTCGACGAAGTCGGCGGCCTCGGGGCCGGTGACCAGCTTGTCCATGTAGAAGACCGCGGACGGGTCGAACATGGTGCCGCGGTCGGCGGCGGCCAGCACGGCGATGGCGTTGGGCATGCCCTTGGCGTTCAGGGTGGTGCCGTCGATCGGGTCCACGGCGATGTCGACCTCGGCACCGGTGCCGTCGCCGACCCGCTCGCCGTTGAAGAGCATCGGGGCTTCGTCCTTCTCGCCCTCGCCGATGACGACGACGCCGTTCATCGAGACGGTGGAGATCAGGGTGCGCATGGCGTTGACCGCCGCGCCGTCCGCGCCGAGCTTGTCGCCGCGGCCCACCCAGCGGCCGGCGGCCAGGGCGGCGGCTTCGGTGACGCGGACGAGTTCCAGGGCGAGGTTGCGGTCGGGGGCGTCGGGCGAGACTTCGAGCTGGGGCGGCAGGTTGTGCTCGGTCATCGGAGCGCACCTTTCTGTACGACGACGGCCGGGATGTGAGGGTGCTGGAACTCTATCGGTACGTCGACATATTGAGCAGAGCGGGTCACTTATGAGCGGAATATCGGTCAAGGTGTTGGCCTGAGCGGACATCATGAGCCCTGGCCGACGGCTTCGCCGGGGCGCCGCGCCCTACCCCGGCGGTGATCGCTCCCGCGCGTACGGGACTATGGAGCCGTGGCAGGTATGAAGGGCAAGCAGACGGTCCTGGACATGGTCCGGTCGCTGGCGGTGATCGGTGTCGTCGTGGCGGGCATCTACATGTTCGTCCCGCATGACGAGAACGCCGACCCGACGCGCGTGGTCGACTACCGGGTGGAGACGGCGACGGCCCGGCGCGCGGCGCCGTACCCGGTCGCCGCGCCCGTGGGCCTGCCGGCCGAGTGGCGGGCGACCTCCGTGTCGTACGAGCGCAAGAACGCCGACGCCTGGCACCTGGGGTTCCTCGACCCGGACAAGCAGTACGTGGCGGTGGAGCAGTCCAGCGACGTCTCCGCCAAGAACATCGCCAAGGTGACCCAGCAGGCCAAGCCCACCGGGCAGTCGCAGCAGGTCGGCGACCAGAGCTGGGAGCGCTGGGACGGCGACCAGTACGACGCGCTGGTGCGCCGCGAGCAGGGCCACGTCACGGTGGTGACGGGGACCGCCTCCTTCGAGGGGCTCGGCGCGATGGCCGCGGCGCTGGAGTTCAAGCAGGGCCGGTAACCCCCGGCGGACATGCCAGAGGCCGCCCACCCCCGATCCCGGGGTGGGCGGCCTCTGGCGTTGCGCGCGGCCGGGGCCGGCCGCTACCGCACTCAGACGGTGGTGACGACCTGGTCGAACGACAGGCGCGGGGAGCGCGGGAACCAGGCGTCCTCGCCCGGCTTGCCGATGTTGACGACCATCAGCGGGGTGTGGTCGGCGTCCAGGAACTCCTTCTGGACACCGGCGAAGTCCAGGCCCGTCATCGGGCCGGCGGCCAGACCGGCGGCCCGGACGCCGATGATGAAGTACGCGGCCTGCAGCGCGGCGTTCAGCAGGGCGGCCTGCTCGCGGGCCGGGCGCTCGGCGAAGAAGAGGTCCTTGGCCTGCGGGAAGTGCGGCAGCAGCTGCGGCAGCTCCTCGTGGAACTCGTTGTCGGCGGAGAGGATCGCGACCAGCGGGGCGGAGGCGGTCTTGGCCTGGTTGCCCTCGGCCATGTGCTGCACGAGGCGCTCGCGGGCCTCGGGGGAGCGGACCAGGGTGATGCGCAGCGGCGTCTGGTTGAAGGCGGTGGGGCCGTACTTCACCAGGTCGTAGATCGCCTGGACCTGCTCTTCGGTCACCGGCTCGTCGGAGAAGGAGTTGGCGGTACGGGCCTCGCGGAACAGCAGGTCCTGAGCGGCGGCGTCGAGAACGAGAGACATCGGAAAGCCTTCTTCTATACGGGTGTGGAGCGCGATGTCCCCGACTCTACGGCGGAGATAGATGAATTTTCAACTAAATATCGGATGGAGTGGCCGGGATCACACCGGCCGCGCTCCGGGGCCGCCGCGCGGCGTCCGACGGCTCACTCGCCCCGGTCGCCCTCCTCGCCCCGGTCCCGCTCGGCCAGTGCCGAATCGAGCCGGGCCCGCGCCCCCTCCAGCCAGTGCCGGCACACCTTCGCCAGCTCCTCGCCCCGCTCCCAGAGCGCCAGTGAGTCCTCCAGCGAGGTCCCGCCCGCCTCCAGCTTGCGGACGACCTCGATGAGCTCGTCCCGGGCCTGCTCGTATCCCAGCGCCGTACCGGCCTCAGTCATTCCCGTCCCACTTCCTGCGCCTCGTTTCGGTCCAGCGAATCGTCCTGCGGATTCCCGCAGTGGGCTTACGCCCCGTCAATCGGCGCCCCCGGCGGGTTCTTGACCCGCGGCCCGCGCCCGCTCCGCGCGCTCCGTCCGGTCCACGCGTACGCAGAACTCGCCGGCCGCCACCCGGGCGCGCAGCACGTCCCCCGCGCCGACCTCCTCCGGCGCGCGCACCACATGGCCGTCGGCCCGCTGGAGCACCGCGTACCCCCGCTCCAGGGTGGCTGCCGGGGACAGCGCCAGGACCCGCGCCCGGGTGTGCGTCAGCTCCGAATCCGCCCGGTCCAGCAGGTGGCCCAGCGTCCGCCGGCTGCGCGCCAGCAGGGCCTCCACCTCCGCCTCCCGGGTCTCCACCATCCGCTGCGGGTGCACGAACACCGGCCGGCCGAGCGCGTGGGCGAGCCCGCGCTCCTCCCGGTCGAGCAGCCCGCGCACCGCGCGCAGCCCCCGGCCCTGCAGCTGGCGTACCCGCTCCAGCTCCTCGCCGACGTCCGGGACCACCTTCTTCGCCGCGTCCGTGGGCGTGGAGGCCCGCAGGTCCGCGACCAGGTCGAGCAGCGGGGAGTCCGGCTCGTGCCCGATCGCCGAGACGACGGGGGTACGGGCGGCCGCGACCGCCCGTACGACCTCCTCGTCGGAGAACGGCAGCAGGTCCTCGACGCTCCCGCCGCCGCGCGCCACGATGATCACGTCGACCTCCTCCAGGGCGTCGAGCTCCCGTACCGCCCGGATCACCTGGGGCACCGCGTTCACCCCCTGCACGGCGACGTTGCGCACCTCGAAGCGGACCGCCGGCCACCGGCGCCGGGCGTTCTCCAGCACGTCCCGCTCGGCCGCCGACGCCCGGCCCACCACCAGCCCGATCAGCTGTGGCAGGAACGGCAGCGGCTTCTTGCGGTCCAGCGCGAACAGCCCCTCGGAGGCGAGCGAGCGCTTGAGCTTCTCCAGCCGCGCCAGCAGTTCGCCGATGCCGACAGGCCGTATCTCCGTGGCCCGCAGCGACAGCTGCCCGCGCGGGGCGTACCACTCCGGCTTAGCCCGTACGACGACGCGCGCGCCCTCCGACACCAGGTCCGCGACGTCGTCGTAGACCTGGCGGAAGCAGGTGACGCTGAGCGAGATGTCGTGCGACGGGTCGCGCAGCGTCAGGAAGACCACCCCCGCCCCCGGCCGCCGGGACAGCTGGGTGATCTGCCCCTCCACCCACACCTGGCCGAGCTTGTCGATCCAGCCCCCGATGAGCCGGGACACCTGACCGACCGGCAGCGGCGCCTCGGCCGACGTATTCAGACCCATGCAGGCAGGCTAGCCGCCCGGACCGACAGTGGTACCGGGCCCCGCCCCCCGGGGGCGCCCGCGTCGGCCCCGCTGGGCCACCAGCACCACCAGGCCCACCACGAGCCACAGCGCCCCCACCACCTGCGCCGTCCGGGCCGCCTCGACGATCACCGCGACGGTCACCGCCGCCCCCAGCACCGGGAGCAGCAGGTGCAGCCACCAGTTCGGGGGCCCCGAACCCCGCCGTACGACGAACCACCCCACCACCGAGGCGTGCAGCAGCGTGAACGCCACCAGCGCCCCGATGTCCACCACCGACACCAGGCGGTCCAGGCCGTCGTCCCGCCGGGCCGCCCAGACCGCCGCGACCAGCGTCACCGTCGCCGCCACCAGCAGGGCCGGCCTGGGCGTGCCGTCCGAGGTCCGCGCCAGCACCCGCGGCAGCCGCCGCTCCCGGGCCATCGCGAACACCAGCCGGCCCGCCGCGGCCTGCCCCGCCAGCGCCGCGAAGGCCGCCCCGATCGCCTTGCTCGCCGCGACCAGGTCGTGCAGCCAGCTGCCGGCCGCCGACTCCACCGCGGTGTAGAAGGCCGGCCCCTGCAGCGCCGGGTCGGCCGCCAGCTCCGCCGCGGACAGCGGCATCAGCAGCGCGGCCAGGTAGCTCTGCGCGACGAACAGCACCCCGGCCAGCGCCAGACAGAACAGCACCGCCCGCGCGACCCGCTCCGAGCCCCCCGTCACCTCTTCGGCGAAGGACGCGATGGCGTCGAAGCCCAGGTACGACAGGACCGCGACCGATACCGCGCCCAGCACGGCGGCCACCGAGAAGGCCAGCGAGCCGTCCCCGGTCAGCGGGGACAGCCAGCCGCGCCGTGCGCCGCCCCGGGCGAGCACGGTCACCGCCGCGACCACGAACACCAGCAGCACCAGGACCTCCATCGCCAGCACGGCGAAGCCCACGCGCGCGGCGGCCCGTACGCCCCGCAGGTTCAGCAATGTGGTCACCACGACCGCCAGTGCCGTCCACACCCACCGGGAGACCTCGGGGACCAGGGCGTTCATGGCGATGCCGGAGAAGAGGTAGGCGACCGCCGGGATCAGCAGGTAGTCGAGCATCGCCATCCAGCCCGCGATCAGCCCGGCCCCCTCGCCCAGGCCCTGGCGGGCGTACGTGAACACCGACCCGGCCCGCGGGGCCACCCGCACCATCTGGGCGTAGGAGGAGGCGGTGAAGGCCATGGCGACGGTCGCGGCGAGGTAGACCAGGGCGACCGCGCCGTGCGACTTGGCGTCGAGCGTGCCGAAGATGCCGACCGGGGCCATCGGCGCGATGAAGAGCAGCCCGTAGACGACCAGGTCCCGGAAGCCGAGGGTGCGCCGCAGGGCGGCGGGCGCCGTGGGGGTGTCCGTCGCGGACGCCATCGTTCCTCCGGGGGATAGCCGGTACGTACGTGCCACTCAGTCTCTGCCGAACGGGCGACGACCGGCCTGCCGGAGACCCCCGTACGATGGACCGCATGACTGCTCCCGCCCCTGCTCCCGCTTCCCGCCGCGTCCTGCTCGCCGCCCCCCGCGGCTACTGCGCGGGTGTCGACCGAGCCGTGATCGCCGTCGAGAAAGCCCTCGAGCAGTACGGCGCGCCGGTCTACGTACGCCACGAGATCGTGCACAACAAGTACGTGGTGCAGACGCTGGAGAAGAAGGGCGCGATCTTCGTCGAGCGGACCGAGGAGGTCCCCGAGGGCTCCATCGTGATGTTCTCCGCGCACGGCGTGGCCCCCGTGGTCCACGAGGAGGCGGCGCGCGGCAAGCTCGCGACCATCGACGCGACCTGCCCGCTGGTCACGAAGGTGCACAAGGAAGCCATCCGCTACGCGAACGAGGACTTCGACATCCTCCTCATCGGCCACGAGGGCCACGAGGAGGTCATCGGCACCTCCGGCGAGGCCCCGGACCACATCACGATCGTCGACGGCCCGCACGACGTGGAGAAGGTGACCGTCCGGGACGAGTCGAAGGTCGTCTGGCTGTCGCAGACCACGCTCTCGGTGGACGAGACGATGGAGACCGTCGACGCGCTCAAGACCAAGTTCCCGCTGCTGGTCTCGCCGCCGAGCGACGACATCTGCTACGCCACCTCCAACCGGCAGGCCGCCGTCAAGCAGATGGGCGCGGACTCAGACCTGGTCATCGTCGTCGGCTCCAAGAACTCCTCGAACTCCATCCGCCTGGTCGAGGTGGCGCTGGACGCGGGCGCGGGCGCGGCCCACCTGGTGGACTTCGCCAGCGAGATCGACGAGGCCTGGCTGGAAGGCGTCACCACGGTCGGTTTGACCTCGGGCGCCTCGGTGCCGGAGGTACTGGTCGAAGAGGTGCTGGAGTGGCTGGCGCGGCGCGGGTACGGGGACGTGGAGATCGTCAAGACGGCGGAGGAGTCGATCGTCTTCTCGCTGCCGAAGGAGCTGCGCCGCGACCTGCGCGCGGAGGCGGCCGGGCTGGTGGGCGGCGGCTCGGGCGAGGCCCCGGGTGGGGCCGGCACCCCTGTTGACGCCCCGGAGTCGGCCGACCAGTAGGCCGCGGCCCGCGCCGTTGCCTACGGTGGTCGCATGGAGATCTTCGGTGTGGACATCGGCGGAACCGGCATCAAGGGCGCTCCCGTGGACCTGGACCGCGGCGAGCCGGTGCACGAGCGCCTGAAACTACCGACACCGCACCCGGCCACCCCCGAGGGGGTGGCCGACGTCGTCGTCGAGGTGGTCCGCCACTTCGAGTGGGACGGCCCGGTCGGCGTCACCTTCCCCGGCGTCGTCACGGACGGCGTCACGCGCACCGCGGCCAACATGGACCCCGCCTGGGTCGGCGTGGACACGGCGGCCCTGCTCACGAGCCGGCTGGGCGGGCACCCCGTCACGGTACTGAACGACGCGGACGCGGCCGGGGTCGCGGAGATGACGTACGGGGCCGGCCGCGGCCGCACCGGCACGGTCATCCTGCTGTCGCTGGGCACGGGCATCGGCAGCGCCCTCTTCACGGACGGCCGGCTGGTGGCCAACACCGAGCTGGGGCACCTGGAACTGCACGGCCACGACGCGGAGAAGCGGGCCTCGGTGAAGGCCAAGGAGGACGCGGAACTGACCTGGGAGCGCTGGGCGCGGCGCGTGCAGAAGTACCTGGCCCACGTGGAGATGCTGTTCTCCCCCCAGCTCTTCATCATCGGCGGCGGAGTCAGCCGCAAGCCCGAGAAGTTCCTCCCGCTGATCGAGGGCATCCGGGCGGAGATCGTCCCGGCGCAGTTGCAGAACAACGCGGGCATCGTCGGCGCGGCGATGGCGGCCCGCCCGGCGAAGGCGCCGTAGCACTCCTGTCCGGGGACTCTTGCGGGGACGGCGGCTGCCTAGGCCATGCGCCTGGGCAGCCGCCGCTTCCCGATCAGCGCGGCCTTGCGCACCAGCGCGATCAGCGCGGCGATCACCGTGCCCGCGTACAGCCAGCCGGCGTGCAGGGACAGCGCCGACACGATCCCCATCAGCTCCCCGCCGAAGCCGCCGGAACCCCCCGAGACGGGCCACACCCCGACGGCGAACGCGATCGGCACCGACACCGGCGCGGTGATCAGGTCCGCCGGGCGCACCCAGAGCGCGGTGGCGGCGGCGACGGGCAGGAAGAGCAGCCCGTACGCGAACAGCGAGGAGCCGAAAAGCAGCCAGTCGAGCCCGCCGACCAGCACCATCGCGGCGCAGGCGAACAGCCCCCCGCCGAGCCCGGTCAGCCGGGGCCGGGGCAGCCGCCGGACGGGGGCGGACCGCGGCGGCCGGCCCGCCCGCGGCCCGCGCACGGGGCGCTTCGTTCCGTACCGCTCCGCGCTGCTGTACTGCTCCACCCTGTATGGCTCCACCGCACCAAACTAGGCGGGAGGGCCGTCCGGGGCGGCCTGGACACGCGTACATCGAGCGCCACTCAGCGGAAAGTAAACTGTCAGGTGGCCCATCCCCGGGCCGCCGCCCCCTCCAGCTACGGGAAGTCGCCAACGTGTCGCTCACGATCGGAATCGTCGGCCTGCCGAATGTCGGCAAGTCGACCCTGTTCAACGCCCTGACCAAGAACGACGTGCTGGCGGCCAACTACCCGTTCGCCACCATCGAGCCGAACGTCGGCGTCGTCGGTGTCCCGGACAAGCGTCTGGCCGTCCTCGCGGGCATCTTCAGCTCGCAGAAGATCCTCCCGGCGACGGTCGACTTCGTCGACATCGCCGGCATCGTGCGCGGCGCGTCGGAGGGCGAGGGCCTGGGCAACAAGTTCCTCGCGAACATCCGCGAATCGGACGCGATCTGCCAGGTCATCCGTGCCTTCAAGGACGAGAACGTGGTCCACGTCGACGGCAAGGTCTCGCCCAAGGACGACATCGAGACGATCAACACCGAGCTGATCCTCGCCGACCTCCAGTCGATCGAGAAGGCGGTGCCGCGCCTGACGAAGGAGTCCCGCCTGCAGAAGGAGAAGGTCGCCGTCCTGGCCGCCGTCACCGAGGCGCAGAAGATCCTCGAAGCCGGCGACACGCTCTTCTCGAAGGGCATCACCAAGGGCACGGAGCAGGGCGACCTCCTCCACGAGCTGCACCTGCTGACCACGAAGCCGTTCCTGTACGTCTTCAACGTCGACGAGGACGAGCTGACGGACGACGCCTTCAAGGCGGAGCAGAGCGCCCTGGTCGCCCCGGCCGAGGCGATCTTCCTGAACGCGAAGCTGGAGCAGGACCTCTCGGAGCTGGACGAGGACGAGGCCCTGGAGCTCCTCCAGTCGGTCGGCCAGGAAGAGCCCGGCCTGGCCACCCTCGGCCGCGTCGGCTTCGACACCCTGGGCCTCCAGACCTACCTGACGGCCGGCCCGAAGGAAACCCGCGCCTGGACCATCAAGAAGGGCGCCACCGCCCCGGAGGCGGCCGGCGTCATCCACACCGACTTCCAGCGCGGCTTCATCAAGGCTGAGGTCATCTCCTTCGCCGACCTGGTCGAGTGCGGCTCGGTCACCGAAGCCCGCGCCAAGGGCAAGGCCCGCATGGAGGGCAAGGACTACGTCATGCAGGACGGCGACGTGGTGGAGTTCCGCTTCAACGTCTAATACGTCCGGCGAAAGGCCGTCTGACCTGCGGTGGAGTAGGTTGGGCGGCCTTTGTGGTCCGCACAGAGTCCGCAGCGTGCTGGATGAGTCCAGCACGCGAGGGAGCGGCTACGCCGCTTCGTCGACCCGTGGCCGGGCATCGGCGGACTGGTCCGCGTACGCCTTGTCGACAGCGGCCCGGGTCCGCCCCTCGGAGTCGGGCCACAGACGGGTCTAGATGTTCAGCATCACGGCCGCGTTGGTGTGGCCGAGGCGCTCGGAGGCGGTCTTCACCGACTCGCCGTGCTTGATCAGCAGGCTGGCGTAGTGGTGCCGGAGAGCGTCAGGTCCGGCCCCTTCGCTATGCCGGCCTTCGCGCAGCCGGGCCGCCAGGACCCGTCCATGAAGTGCGTGTAGACCACGGGTCCGCCTTGCGGCGCCGTGAAGATCCAGCTCTCGGGCCCATCGGCGGGGAAGTCCCGCAGGTGGGCCTTCATCGCATCCACCGCCACGCGGGGGAGTGGAACCGTGCGGTGTGAGCAAGCGGTCTTGGCCGGGCAGACGTACGCGCCATGCTTGGCCGTTTGCTGGACCTGCTGCTCGACCCATCTTCGGTCCGAAGGCCGGGGACAAGGAGGACCTCCGGGGCCTGCTGAACGCCGGACATCAGCGCAACCGCCCCACCTGGTGGATCTCCGGCCCGGAGCACAAGCCGAGTGCGTTCCCGACCTTCGCCATGGCCGCGCTGGCAGGCATTGGCGACCTGCCGGACACGATCACGGATCGCGCCGTCGTGCTCCGCATGCAGAAGCGCAAGCCCGGCGAGAAGGCCGCCCCCTTCCGCTCCTGGCACTCCGTCCCGGAACTGAACGCGCTGCGCGACCGACTGACCGCATGGTTGACCCCGCTGCGCGGGACAGCGCACCGGCCGGTGACACCGATGCCGGTCGAGGATCGGGCTGCCGACACCTGGGAGCCCCTGGTGATCGTCGCCGACCTGGCCGGCGGCCACTGGGCCGCCCAGGCCCGTGCCGCCTGCCTGGCGATGACCAGGAACGAAGTGGTCCAGGACGAGCAGACGACAATGAAGACCCGGTTGCTCCGGGACATCCGACGAGTCTTCGAGCAACAGGGCGACACGGAGGCGCTGCGCAGCCGCGACCTGCTCGCCGCCCTCGTCCAAGAAGTGCCCTGGGCCGAGTACTGGACGAAGGGTCTGAAGGCCTACCACCTGGCCAACCTGCTGCGCGACTTCGGCGTCAGCCCGGCCAACCACCGCTTCGAGAACGACAGGCAGGCCAAGGCGTACGCCTGCAACCAGTTCCTCGACGCCTGGGCCCGCTACTGCCCCGACCCTGTCCCACCGGATGCCAGCCCGGCGCAGGAGGCCCCGCCCGTACGCCCGACATGGGGCAAGCCTCCGGCCCCGCCGGCAGGCACCCTCCCTTGTCGGCCTAGAGTGACTTGGGCGTCGTACGCCAGATCACCGCGGCCTTCAGCGCGGCCGACGAGCGCCTCGGCGGCGGACACGGCCTGACCACCGTCACCGCGTACCTCGCCGACACAGCTGCCCCCATGCTGCGCGGACGCTTCCCCAGCGAAGCCTTACGCCGGGCCGCCTTCGGCGCCGTCGCCGAGCTCGCCTACCTCGCAGGGTGGAAGCACCACGACCTCGGCCAGGAAGGCGCCGCCCAGCGCTACTACCAGGTCGGATACCAACTCGCCTGCAAAGCCGACCCCCACGGCCACGCTGCCTGGATGATGCGAGCCCTCGCCCACCAGGCCCTGAGCCTCAAGCAGCCCCCCACTGCGTCGACCTCGTCGAAGGGGCCCTGCGGCGCGGCCTCGGCCACGTCGACGGCCAGACCGAGGCTCTCGTACAGATCACACATGCTCGCGCCTTCGCAGCCACCGACGCGTCATCGTCCACCACAAAGCCACCAACCGCGTCGTCCTCCTCCAGCGCAGCGAGAACGCCAAGTTCGCCCAGGGCCTGTGGGACCTCCCCGTCGTCAAGAGCGAACCGGGCGAACCCATCACCGAAACTGCGGTGCGCGAGCTCTACGAGGAGACGGGCCTCACCGTGAAGCCCGAATCCCTCAAGGTCGCCCACATCATCCACGGCGCCTGGGGCGTCGAAGCCCCCAACGGCTTCCTCACGGTCGTCTTCGCCACCCACGAATGGACCGGCGAACCCGAAAACCGCAAGCACTCTCAGGTCTGCTGGGTCGACGCCGACGCCATCCCCGACGCATTCGTCGACACCACGGCCAGCGCCCTTCGCCAGTATTTGTCTGGCGACACTCCGTTTCCCTTGGCGGATGGGTTTGAGCCTTGGCTCCGGTACAGGCGATGGGCCGCTCGTCTGAAGAGCTCACATGGGAGTGAACAGCCCCTTCCAGTGCCAAGAGAGGCGTCGCAGGAGCTCATCCGTGGTGTCGTCCGGGTGGATCTCGTGGAGCAGCTGGGCAAGACGCAGAGCTTGAGCCACCTCCACCCCCGGACGCAGACCCAGTGCGCGCATGACATCGGCTGCGCCGACGGCCAGAGATCTACCCGTGTCGGCGAGCAGGGCCCACTCGGCCATGAGCCGCATGGCTCTTGTGAAATCAGCGTCGTGCGATAGCTGGGAGACCGCCCTCTCCCAGCGGGCGCGATACTGGTCGTGGATGCCGTTGAGCTGCCGGTCATCAAGTCGTTCAAGCCCCAGATCGCCCGCAGCCTCTTGCAGGCTGCGCTGGTATCTCGGATAGTCCCGCCGCTCAAGAGCCGACCGCCATTGGTCGACCAAGGGGACCCGGTCGGGGCTTCGCTCCACAGATTTGGCGGTTTCGAAGACGAATTGGGTGTGCGCTTCGTTCTGTGTGAGCAACCGCGCCAGACACTCGTGCCACTCGTCGGCCGAATGCGGTACGGCGGTGCCGCACGCGGTCTCGAACCATTCGATGCAGGTTTTCTCCGTCTTCTCGTCCTTGGGTTGGCTCCGATCGACGTGGTGGACAAGGAAGGTGCGCAGTCGCCCCAGCACATGGACGAACTTTGCGTCGGGAACCGAGTGTCCCAATGCCTCCGCCTGGGACCCCAGCCAGCTGTGGCTTACCGACCACGCTTCTTTGTACCAGGCACTCGTCCAGACGGTCGTTGTGAAGAACGCGGTCTGCGGGTGGGAGAAGTCCGGCGGCGGGAGGCTGACATCCGCACCAGCCTGCCGGCCGAGGAGACGGTGGGTCAGCTGGTCCAGGGACTTGTGCAGCCTGATGATCCTGTTCCAGGCGGTCTCTGGCGTGACTGCGGGGGTGGTGGTCACCGTGCCCCCTTGGTCTCGCGCTGGCGCTCCCCTGCGGGTCCGAGGAGCTGGGGGCCGCGCCGTTCTCCGGGTTCCCGAGGGGGCTCCAGCCAGGGTCCGCGCATATTGAACACCGCATAGGCGTCGAGCGTGCGCCCGACGATCGCCTGGTCGGCGCCGAATTGAGACGGGTCGAAAGGAAACTCCCGCTGATAGTCCTCGACCCAGCAGCGGCCGCCCCTGAACCCGGAGTCCACGCGCAGTACCCGTGCCCTAAAGACCTTGGGCATCCCGTCCTCCGAACTAGCGAGATAGACATTGATGACGCGTCGGCGATCGCGCTGCTCGAAGGAGAGACGGTCAAGTTCCCGGAAGGCGTCGAGGGCATGGGTGACCCTCCCTAGGTGGAAGAGCGCCAGCGCCCGCATGAAGAGGACCCGCGACGAGGCCACGTCGTACGTCGTCGCGAGATCCGTGAGGTCCAGGCATTCTTGCCAGGCCGTGCCGTCCAGTGGCAGGGTCTGGCGCTCCCCGGACATGAAGCGTTCACCCGTCCGCGCGAACCAAAGCAGGTCCACCGCGATGCGGATACATCTTTCGTCCTGCAGCCGGTTCGGTTGGGCACGGAGGTGCTCCAGCGCACGCTTAACACCCTCGGGTTGGGGGTCATTTTGCAGGAAACCGCTCACCTTGAGGGCGTAGAAGAAGGCGGCCAGTGGCTCGTCGTACTCCTCGAGCTTCTTGAGCTGCTGTCCGGCAAGTACGCGGTCGCCAGCCCAGGCCGCGATGTCCTGGAACTTACTGTGGTAGAGGGCCGCCTGGCGCGGGTCGAGTGTGTCCGGGTCGATCGCCGTCAGAGTGGACAGGCAGTCACCGAGCAGAGTGGCAGCTGCTTCGTCGGAGAGGACACCCGCCTTGAGCGTGTCGCGGCTGGCCCAGCACAAGACGTCGACCGGATAGTAGTTTGTCCCGTCACACGACAGGGCGGACTGCACGCTCCGCTGGATAGCACGGAGTTCGTCGGTGATGTACTCCTCGCTTGGTGGGGGATTGGGCAGTCGGCCGTTGGGTGCTGAGTGCAGCATTTCGTACAGTCGGGAGCCACGCACACTGGCCTGCTCGACGAAGAGGTTGAGCTTGATCTGCGGTCGGAGGCCCAGGTCCTCGGCGGTGCGGAGAGCCTCGTCCACGGCCTCCTGGGCCGCCTCTAGGGCAGCCTGGCGGGTGCTGGGGTCCGTACCCTGCCGCCGCTGGTCCCGGACCGCCCACTCCCTGCGCAGGTTGACCTCCTTGTGGGTGAGCCTGGCGTGAACCACCGGGTCGGACACGCGGCTGCGTAGTTCTGCGATGGAATCGGCAAAGGCGAGGTAGTGCTCCCCGTACAGGCGCTGTTCGTAGGCCACCTGCGGGCCAATCCGGGTTAGTAGCTCGATGGCGAATTCGATCTCGGGCCCACCGTTGCGTGCTCGTACGTCGGGGCGTACAAGCTCGAGGACCTCGGCGATCTGGGCCGCCTCCCGCTCCTTCCCCGAGCCCCGCGCCTGGGTGAGCAGCCTTGCCTCCAACTGGTTGCGGCCTCCGAGGGTGTAGTTGCCCTGGTCGTCCTCGTCCCACCGGATGATGTCTATGCCACTCAGTAGGTCCGGGAGGTTGCGTACACCGTCGCGGCCGACGGTCCGCAGTGCGAGTTCCAACGGCATGCGCAAGCCATGGCTGTGGATCAGGAGGACCAGGCTCAGCAGCCGCTCAAAGGGATCGTCCTCTGCCATGGATGGCGCGTCGCTGGGGCGGTCCAGGAATACAGCCAGGCCGTTCAGCAGCCCGGCCTTCACCAGCGCATGGGCCATGAGGGTGTTCGCCTGGAAGTCCATGCGGGTGCGAGCGGCGTGGCTGAGCCGCTGCTCCGATCGACGCAGCTCCAAGGCCAGTCCGCTGGACAGCGGGCCGTGCACCTCGGGCAGTAGCCGGTACAGCGCAGACAGGAACGACTTGTCACGAGACACGGCCTGCTCGTCACCAGGCTTGAGCCGGATGCCGAAGTGCCCCAGGTAATTAATGAAGCGCTGCAGCTCCTTGCCCGCGAGCGTTGCAGCGGCCTCGATAAAGTCGCGGCCTGGCACGTACCGGGGGACGGGGGGCGCGGACTTGCCGGATTGGCCGTTTCTCCGGTCCACGGTGACGCCGAAGAGCTCCTCGTCCCAGTAGCAGCTGCCCACCACGACAACCTTCCGCCCGCGGCTGCGTAGATAGTCGAAGAGCCGTTGGTACTCCTGCGGCTCGAGCATGCCGTCCCAGACGATCAGAGTGCTATCGCCCGTTTGCTCCTCGGCCCAGAGGCAGAAGTCGTCCAGCGCCTCGTACTCGGGGCGGGTCGAGCGCCGGGGGATGTGCAGCACGACACGGCGTCCGTTGTGGGCGGTTCGGAAGGCTAGACGGGCAAGGGCGACGCTCTTTCCTGTGCCGGACTGACCTGCGACGAGGAGCGGCGCCTTTTGGTTCCGGGAGCCGGCAGTCTGTTCCACGAGATCCCACAGGGTCTGCTCGAAGGACCGCTGAAATGACAGTCCCCGGGCATGGGCCCACCAGGCCGGAGAGCCGTCGCTCATACCGAGGAACTCCCGGAACTTCTGGTAGCGACGATCGGCCGACTCTGCGGGCGGATCATCGAGTACGTCGACATCCACGGGCCGGGCGTGCGGGAGGATGCGCTGCCAGCGGCTTCGGTCCATGGGTAGTAGCCGGTCGCCGACCCGCAGTGCCCGGGTGGCTGCGATTGCGGGAAGTTCCTCGCTCAACCGACCCGTACTGCGTGCCTCGACCACGATCGACGCGAAGGAGTCCCGGTGTGGAACGAGGACCTGAAGTTCGATGGCCTCCCGGATGTGGTCGTCCGCCAGAATCTCGTCGGTAGCTGAGAAGAGGTGCACCTGGCCGCGCGCAGAGTCGCAGATCTGCGCGTACAGCATTTCGGGGGTCAGCCAGTCGTCGAGTCCCCAGCCCTCAATCACGAGGAGCCCTCTCGGGGTGAGGGCGTCGGACACAACGCGACCTAGGGCTTCCGCCGCGATCGCCCGACGGCGGGTCAGGTCTGGCCTGGTTGAGGGAGGCTGGTCTTCGGCGGGCTGGTCCACCCCGCCGAAGAGCATGAGCGCCTGGACGTCGTAGATGTTGCGTGAAACCCGCGTCCGATCGCGTTGCGGCACGCTTTGTTGAATGGTCCGCCATTCACGCCGCAGGCCCGTCCGCCATGCTGGGTCCACGGCAGAGGAGAGCACCCCGTTCCAGGGGAAGTGCAGAGCGGTCCGGGCAGGGGGCGGTAGTACCAGCGCACGCCCCGCCTCGGTGAGCGCGTTGGCCACGGCCTGGCGCTGGGCGGAGTCGATGCTGAGTACCGTCTGGTAAACGCTCTGCTGGAGCTCGTCGACCCCCAGAGCCCTCGCGAGCGGACCGGTGAGTGGGTCGGAACCCGTCTCGATCGACAGATAGCGTTGGCCGAGCAACAGGAAACACGGCCCACGGTCCAAGCGTTCGAACAGTGCCTGCTTTCCCGCGTGCATGACGTCTCCAGCCTGTCAGGTGTGCTGCTGGGTGCAGTCGCAGCGCATGGCCGTAATTCTGCCTCAGGGTAAGGAAGTTGCAGGCAGAACGAGATCAAAGAAGTTTGGACCCGGTGCCATGCGGGACGTCATGATGCCCGGTGGTCTCGACGCCAGAAGGTGGGGAGCCACCAGCAGAGCACTGAGCGGTCATGGGGCCAGCGAGCGCGGTCCTCGGCTTTCCAGTCCGCGAAGGAGCCGCGTGTCGAGTCGATGGGGCGCCAGGCAGGGTCGAGCGGCTCGTCCGCGGCCGGTGGGCGGACGTACCGCCTGCCACGCTGGTCGCAGGCGCCGAAGTCCTGGTAGTTCTGCTGGGCCTCGATCAGGGACACCTTGTTCGCGCCGCCGGGCATGGTCGGCCAGCGGAACTGGACCCGGTCGTCCTCCCAGAAGCAGACGGGGCAGATCTCGTACGAGCCGGGCATGGCGTCGAGCACGCGGTGCCCGCAGCAGGGACAGGGACAGCGGTCGCTCACCTGCGCCGCTTCAACGTCTGAGCGTGTGAAGGTGCGCCACCTTGCCACGTTGTCCACCGGGCGAATCCGCAGGCCAAAGGGCCAGCTCCTCGGGGGTGGGCCCTGACTTTTCCGTGCTGGGACGGTGCCGGCATGGCTGACAGTCCATCAGCTGCCTCCCCTCCTGGACGGCGCGGAGAGCGGTACGTTATTGGGGACCACTTGATGGGAGAGGTCAGGTCGTGTCCATAACCGCGAGCGAAGCTCGCAAAGCTCTCTTTCCGCTGATCAAGAAGGTCAACGACGACCACGAGGCCATCGAGATCGTCTCCAAGTACGGCAATGCCGTGCTCGTCTCGGCCGAGGATTACGCGGCGCTGCGTGAGGGCTCGTACCTGCTGAGCTCCCCGGCGAACGCTCGTCGGCTGCTCAAGGCGTACGAGAACGCCTCGGCCGACATCAATGTGCCGGGGCGCGGGCTGATCGATCCGGACGTGGCGGACGCGGGTGGCGCGTGGGGCTTGTCTTCGAGGATCAGGGCTGGGAAGACTGCGGGTCCTGGCTCAAGAACGACCGCAAGGTGCTCACCCGGATCAACAAGCTCATCGAGGACATCAGGACCTGGTTACGGACAAGGGGATCGTCGTCCTCCCGGCCCGATACCGGTGCTGATCGCTGAGTGCCAGGACGCCCCTCCCGTGCTGGGGCGGCCTTTTCGAGAACACCCTTTCCGTAGGTGGGGGCTCTGTGCTCGACATTCCACTGCAACGGGTCAGCAGGGGCCGGACTCTGGTGAGTCCGGCCCCTTCCGCACTCCCGTGCTGCCTGTCGGTCGCTGCGTGGCGGGGGGAGCTTGTCGAGGTTCAGGCTGACCTCGAAGGGTCGCGGATGCACCGGTAGTGGGGGATGCCGGCCTCCGCGAACCGGCCTTCCGCGCGCGGCGGGCGCCTCCGGTCGGGCCGTGCGGTCATGAGGCAACGCCGGCGATCGCAGCCCTCATGAGGGGCCGCCCCGCCCCTGTTCCGGCTCGGGTCAGAGGCCGGGGACCGAGGCGATGGTGAAAGTGGTCGGGGTGCCCGTGGACGGGGTGAGGGGGCCGCCCTTGTCGAACTGGGAGCGGACCACCAGGGTGCGGCCGCGGGTGCGGGTGAGGGTGGTGGGGATCTGGAGGTCCGGGTCGGTGAGGGTGCGGGTCAGGCGGGCCGCGGTGCCGTCCGGGGTGAGCTGCCAGCGGGTCAGGGTGTTGGTGGTGTTGTGGGCCACGCGCAGGAGGCCGCCGGGGGAGAGCTGGAGGCCGTCGCCGTGCTTGAGGTCGCCGCCCCGGAGGGCGACGCGGGACAGGGCGCCCGTGCGGAGGTCGATCCGGTGGAGGTCGCCCGCGGTCATGTCGACGGTCAGCAGGAAGCGGCCCGCCGGGTCGGCGGTGATGCCGTTCAGCGTGGCGCTGCCCGCCGGCGCCGGCGGGACGGCGGCGCTCAGGTCGTAGGCCACCTCCAGTACGCCGGAGCCGGCGGCCAGCCGCGCCGGGGTGACGCGGTAGACCACCGCGCGGAAGCTGTCGGTGAGGTACGCGGTGCCGTCGGGGGTGAGCGCGAGGTCGTTGACGAAGGACGGGGCGCCGCCGGGGGTGTCGAAGTGGGCCAGGCGGGCGCCGGAGCGGGTGTCGTACACCGCGACGCCCTTGGTGGAGTCGGTGACCCACAGCCGGCCGTGGGCGTCGACGGACAGGCCGTTCGCGGTGTGGCGGCCGTCGGCTCCGGCCGGGAGGAAGACCTCGGCGGTGCGCTGCCCGGGGCGGGCGCGGTAGACGGTGCCGTCCGCGTACGAGCCGACGTAGACCGTGCCGGTACGGGGGTCGGAGGCTATGCCCTCCGGGTAGACCTTCCCGCCGGGGAGGGAGAAGGCGGTGGACAGCTGCGCGGGGGCGGCCGCGTCGGCCGGGGCGGCGCCCAGGACGAGGGTTGTGGCGAGGGCGGCGGCGAAAGGCA
Organism: Streptomyces sp. NPDC054883; assembly: GCF_053610645.1. Classification (NCBI taxonomy): domain Bacteria; kingdom Bacillati; phylum Actinomycetota; class Actinomycetes; order Kitasatosporales; family Streptomycetaceae; genus Streptomyces; species Streptomyces sp. NPDC054883. The sequence continues at coordinate 46,469 of NZ_JBSGYT010000060.1, forward strand.
GTGCCCTGAGGGTGGAGTTGGCGGTGAAACGCATCCGGCGACGTCCTGTTCTGTGTGGTCGACCATGCTGTGGGCTCGAATGTAAGTTAGAGCTCTAATGTATGCAAGGGGCCTAGGATGTGGGAATGACTTCCATGCCTGCCCAGGAGCGCATCGGCGCGTACATCAAGCGCGCCGAGCAGGCGCTCCTCGCGGCGAAGAACACGGCGTGCAAGCCGGCGGCAGTAACGGTTCCCCAGTACGCCGCCCTGCTCTGGCTCTCCGAGAAGCCGGGCATTTCCGCCGCCGCGCTCTCGCGCCTGTGCGGGGTCACTCCGCCGACGATGAACACCGTGCTGAAGAACCTCCAGGAGCGCGGGTTCATCGAGCGCACGCCGCATGAATGGCACGGCAACGTGCTGGAGACCCGGCTCACCGAGCAGGGCCGGGCCGCGATGGAGCTGGCTGACACCGGGGCGGTGCGGGTCGAGCGGGCGCTGGCGGCCGAGTTCAGCGGCGAGGAGCGGGAGCGGCTCATCGAGCTGCTGGAGCGGTGCGCGAGCGTCCTGGGCGCCTTGAAGTGACCCCGGGCCCCGGACCCCGCCCCGGCCGGGCCCCGATCCGGGCCCGGCC
>NZ_JBSGYT010000061.1:0-46719 GCF_053610645.1 Streptomyces sp. NPDC054883
TTCGGCCGTCTCGACGACGACGATTACCCCGCCTACACGATGGGCCGGGCCGCCGAGATGCTCGGCACCACCCAGGGCTTCCTCCGCGCCATCGGCGAAGCCCGCCTCATCACCCCGCTCCGTTCCCCGGGCGGACACCGCCGCTACTCCCGCTACCAGCTGCGCATCGCCGCTCGTGCCCGCGAACTCGTCGACCGCGGCACCCCCATCGAGGCCGCCTGCCGCATCGTCATCCTCGAAGACCAACTCCAGGAAGCCCAGCGCATCAACGCCCAGTACAGGCGCGCCGCCGAGTCGGCGAACCCAACGGCCGCGGCCTGAGGTGACCCAGACCTTCCACTCTGCCCACACGCCGTCGTCTTTCCGGGCGAGTGCCGGGTGACGTGGGGCGGCGCCGGATCGTTTCGGCTGACATGAAGGACACATTCCGCTTTCCCGGCCGGGCCTCCCACCGTTCGACGCGCAGCAGCACGCCCGGCTGCTTCCCGCCGTTCAACACCGCCTTCCCAGTGGGCGATCCGGCAGCGCTCGGCTCGACCCCGCGTCGGAGGCAGGCGTGACGCGGCGATCGTTCTACTGGTGTCGTACGTGTCTTCAGCCGCTGTACGCGGCCAGTTCGGCCGTGACGCCGGCCGGCCGGGACTGGGAGATCGACCACCAGCAGCCCGGCGACTGCGCCAGCAGGCACATGCTGCCCCTGACCGGTACGGCCGCCACCCCGGAGGACCTGCTCCACGCACCCCACGTCCTGCGCCTCTTCGGCCCCTGAGCCGTCGAACGCTTGGTCCACGCCCGTCACGGCAGTGCGCGCTCGGCATCCTGCGGAAGGTGTCGTTTCTGCGGTGCAACCCGGCGGCCGTGCGGGTGACCCGCGCGCCGAGGCTCTCCCGCCGGGGGCGTGGTGCGGCTGCAACCCGGGGCGTGATCAAGAACCTGATGTGCCGCGGTCTTCCCACGCTCTCCCTCGCCGCCCTGCCCCTGCTCACCACCGCCGGCGTCACCCACGAGCCGACCACCACCCCGCCGTGGCCGGCGTGTCCGTCTCGAGGCGGTGGAGACACCGCAGGTCGCGGCTGGGTGCAAGCTGACTGGCGGAACCTGGCGCAGCGCGTACGACGATGTGGTCGTCACCGACGCCGCCCGCCTGGACGTAGATCATTTTGTCCTGTTGGCAGAGGTGTTCGACTCTGAACAGAGTCCGTGGAGTGCGGCGCGGCGTGAGGCGTACGCCAACGACCAGAAGCGCCGGGACACTTTGATCGCGGTCTCCGCTGCGTCGAGCCGGTCGAAGGCGGACAAGGACCCGGCCGAGTGGCTGCCCTCGGACGGCTCGTACCACTGCACCTACGCGGCGACCTGGGTAGGAACGAAGCTCCGATGGGATCTCGCCGTGGACGAGGCCGAGCGGCAGGCCCTCCTGGGCCTGGCCGAGGACTGCCCCACCACCACAGTCGTCTACGAACCCGCCCCCTGACGGCGGCCGGGCGCCGACGAGCCGAGGTCCGCCGGCCCGGTCGCCGCGCCCCTTACCTGAAACGCCGGGGCATGACAGAAGGGCCCGGATCCTCCAGGATCCGGGCCCTTCCGGGTAGTAGCGGGGACAGGATTTGAACCTGCGACCTCTGGGTTATGAGCCCAGCGAGCTACCGAGCTGCTCCACCCCGCGTCGGTGAACCCCACCCTACGGCACCGCCAGATGGTTCCTGACCAGCTATGGCCTGCTCGGGTGGGCTGCTGTCCGGTGAAGGGGAGGCCCCTGCCGTCCCGGTCCCGGTCCGTCCGGCTTCGGCGCGGCCGGGTTTTGTGGTCGGCCACCAGCCGAGGCGCGGGGCCAACGGGTCGAGCGGGGCACCGTGGACGGTGCCGCATCTGTGTGGGCAGGGTGGCCGATGAGCGAGAACACCCCAGGCACACCGCTTTTGGGGCTCTGCTGGTGACGCTGGCCGAGGCGCCGGAAACGGCGGACAAGTTCGACTCGTGGGCCGGCGAAGGCACGAACGAACCGATCAGCGGTGCCGAGATCGCCGCACAGATCGACCCGGAACCCTTGACGGCCGTGGCCGAGAAGGCCCGTGTGAATGAGCCAGAGGCTGCGGCCCGCCTCGTGCAGGAGGTTGACCTCGGCGGCCGGCGCCGCCCCGGCCGGGCCGCTGCTGTGGCCCTCGGAGGAAGTCCAGTGGCACGCCGCCCGTGAGGCGGCTCCGGGTCCGAGAAGTCCCCGAGGTAACAGACCTGGAGCTGATCCCGGTCACGAGCGACTCGTCGTGTGGGCAGTCCGGCACGGCCGGGTCTCTGGCATCGGCAGGACTGCCGGTGCGCGCGCAGTCCTGCGGCGGCACCGTCCCTGTGCCCGGGTGCCTGGAACACGGCGGGTGTGTTGCGCCGGTGATGGAGCCCGGCTTCCGGCCCCGGGGGAAGGGCCAGCCTCCGCTGTGTCTGGAGGGTTGGACCGCCCCGCGGCGGTGACGTCGGGGCGTCCCGCACGTTGGTGAGGCATGGACGCAACGGGTTCGGACAGCGGCGGAGTGGACGGGGTTCCCGTGGTTGTGCAGCGGCCGGGGGGCCATCAGGGGTTGCGAGGTGTGTCAAGGGGGGCCGGTGCACCGGTGCGCGGAGCTGCTTTTCGGGCGATGGACAGGATCATCCCAGAGCGCTGGGCAGCTGCGGTGATGAGGGTGTTGGTGGTGCCCCTGGACAGGATGGTCCAAGTGCGCAGTGGGGGCCGGTTCAGTGTCTCCGGGCTGCTGGGGCTTCCGTCGCTGCTCCTGATCACGGTCGGTGCCCACTCCGGTCGCCCCGTTCCCACTCCTTTGTGCTACGTCGGCCACGCGGACGGCTTCGCGGTCGTGGCCTCGAACTTCGGCCAGGTACACCATCCGGCGTGGAGCAGTAATCTCCTGAAGAATCCGGCGGCCACGCTCTGTACGGGAGGCCGGCGCATGCCGGTTTCGGCTCGGCTCGTCACTGGCGTCGAACGAGATGAGATCTTGCAGGGCTTCCTTTGTATTTCGAGCCACTACCAGGCCTACTGTGACCGCTCCGGTCGGCACGTTCGGGTCTTCTCCCTGCAGCCTGCAGTCCCCGATGAGGGCGCGCTTCCCCGGTGAGAGACGAGTGACCGCAGTGGTCGCGTTGGCTCCCATCAATCGGCGTGGGCTGCGGGGTCTTGGGCCGCCCCCGCGGTCGCAGGCCATGACCTAAGGACTGCCCACCGCGGCGGTGTCTTTCGCGGGCCCCATGGCGTTGGTCAGGCGTGATCACGGGACGGGCAGACACGGATGAGACCGACGATGCTGTGGCAACCGGAGTCGCTCGGGAGGTTCCACGGGCGCCTGGGTACCGGCTGGGTCACCTGCCGCTGCTGAAGCACGGGTTGCTGCCCGCACTGGCCCGGCTGGGCGCCGGACCCCCGGTGGTGAGACTGCAGTTCGGCGCGGTGACCAAGTACGTGGTGAGTGAAGGGGGACTCGCACAGGAGATCCTCGTTGACAAGGGTCAGGCCTTCGGACGTAGCCGGGTAATCCGAGGGTTCCGCCCTGTAACGGGGAATGGGCTGCTTGCCCTGGAGGGGCCGGAGCACCGCGAGCACCGCCGGACTCTCGCGCCCGCCTTCGGCCGCGCTCCGCTTGCCCGCATCACACCGCTGATCTGCGAGGTCGCCTGCGAGCGAGCCGGGCGTATGCCATCTGGCACGGCCCTCAACGTGGATCACGAGATGCTGCGGCTCAGCGCCGACATCACCGTTCGCTGCCTCTTGGGATCCCACGTGGACCAAGAGACGGTCTCCTGGCTGGCCGCCAAGGCGGCCCCGCTCTCGAGGGGGGTCCTGCTGCGCATGCTGGCACCCGCGTGGAGCCCTGGCCTGCCCACCCCGGAAAGCATCGCCCGCCGACGGGCGACACACCGCTTGCGGCAGGTGGTGGCGGCACTGCCTGCCCGCCACACACCCGCCGAGGGCGGCAACGACGTGCTGAGCCTGCTGGAAAGCGCCGTGTGCCCCGCCCAGGGGCAGGCCCGCCTCACGCCTACGGCAGTGGTCGACGAGTTGGTCACCTTGCTGGTCGCCAGCAGCGAAGCCACCGCTGTGACACTGGCGTGGGCCTGGCATGAACTCGCCCGCCACCAGGAAGCCGAACGAGCCGTGCAGACCGAGGCCGATGCCCTGTTCAACAGCGGACGGCCCCTGCCGGAAAAGGTCCTGGAGCACTTGCCCCTGACCACCAGGGCCGTCATGGAGGTCCTGCGCCTCTACCCCGTGCCCGTAATGCCCCGCAACGCGCTACGCGAAGTGACCGTCGGGGGTTTCCGGATTCCTCGCGGCGCCGAGGTCCTGCTCAACGTCCACGGCATCCACCGCAATCCGGACCACTATCCGCACCCGCACACCTTTGACCTCCACCGCTGGACGGCAGACACCACGCCCCTCGCCCTGACAAGCGCCTACATGCCCTTCAGTACAGGCGCGCACCGCTGCATCGGAGCTCCCTTCGCCACTCTGATCGCCCCCATCGCCCTGGCAGCAGTGGCCGCACGGTTCCAGCTGCGTCCATTCCTTCCTGAGCGCCCGGTGCGCCCTGTCGCAGGAGTGGTCACCCGGCCCGACCGGCTCGTCATGACGGCGACGGCCCGCATCCCCTGGGCGGGCGGCATCTGACCCACGGCTACGACCTGACGCCGCTGTGACTCCTTCCCGGAGGCGCCCGCGCTTTGGCTCACCGCGGGCAAAGCGCCGGCCCGTCGGCTAGCGGGGCAGGTCGAGCGACCGGCTGCGCCGTCGCATGACCAGCCGATACAAAGTGACCTCTCCCCGCAGGAAGAGGAACTCGCACGTTTTGAGGTAGAGGCGGTAGCGCTGGTAGGTGTCCGCGCCCACCACTTGCGCCACCTTCTCGTGCTGGGCACGCAGCCGTGTCGACCAGGCACGCAGCGTACGGATGTAGTCTTCGGGTGCGCTTTCGACAGCAGTCAGGGAGAAGCCGGCGTCACAGGCGGCAGCAATTTCCGCCAGGCGTGGCAGCGCCGATGCGGGAAAGACATCGCTGGCGAAGAAGGCGCCGACCGGCCCGCCGGCGTCGACGCCCGCGTCGAAGGCGATCGTCTGGAGGCAGAGTCTGCCGCCGGGCACCAGCCAGCTGTGGCATGCGGTGAAGAAGTCCGTGTACGCCTGGATGCGCTCAGCGCTGGTCAGGCCGGGGCCGGCGAAAGCTTCGAACGCCTCGATGGAGACGATGGCGTCGTAGGGCGCTTCCGGGACGTGGGAGCGCCAGTCTTCGAGCCGTGCCTGCACTCCGGGCAAGTTCAGACTGCCGACGTGCGCCAGCTGGCCGCGGCTGAGAGTCAGCCCGGTCGCCTCCCCGGCGCGCCCTTCCTCGGTAGCCAGGGCGAGAAGGCCGCCCCATCCGCAGCCGACGTCCAACAACCGGCCTCCGGGCGGGAGCCCCGCCTGGTCGAGATGATGGCGGAGTTTGGTGCGCTGCGCCTGGGCGAGCGCGTGGTCGGGGGCCAGGTCGGTGCCGATGCCGTCCCACAGGGCCGAGGAGTAGGTCAGGGTCTCATCGAGCCACAGGGCATAGAAATCGTTGCCGACGTCGTAGTGGAACTCGATGTCCGCAGCGCTGGCGCCCGTCGTTGTGGTCACGCTCTACCTGCTCCCGGTGCGGTTGATGGCGCCACGATGAAGCTTGACATCGCGGGATGAAGAACCGTTGCCCAGTACGCGGCGAGTGCGCGATCAACCGGCCGAACCCTCATGCGACGCCGACGCGGACATCTGCCTCGTACGGACCATGGGGTGGCAACGGTGTCACCGGGTCTCAGAGCGATCAAATCGGTGATCACCCGAATGGCGGACACGGTCGCTGGCAGCCCGTCCTGGGTGCGCACGCTGCGGGCCCTGGGTCCGGCGCAAGCGGATCCAGAGCGAAGGCGGGACGCCGCGGATCAGTGACTTTCCGGCCCGTACTCGGTTGTCACATCGGAAAAGAGATCCGACAGTGCAGGGGAACAGCCGTGACGGTGAACGTAGTGCAGGACTTTGACGAGGCTGCCCTCGCCGATCTGGTGCACGAGTACTTCGACGTGCCGCGTGACCGGCTCCACGCGGCCGCGACACTCGACGAACTCGGCCTCGACTCGTTGGCGCTCATGGAACTGATGGTGGTCCTCGAGGACCGTAGCGGTATCGAGCTCCTGGACCAGCTGCAGGACCTTTCCCTCGCCAGCACCTTGCGCGATGCGGCTCAGGTGATCAAGACCGCAGCCGTCGGCCGAAGCGCCGCGCCCGCGGAGCGGAACCTGCCCGCGCCGCGCGACGGCGACTGAGCAGCCGCCACGCGCATCACGGCACCAGCCGGAACAGGAAAGGGGCATCGCTCCACCGCCATGAATGACCGTCACATCACCGCGCTGCCGGTGCACCATCACGCCGACCTGCTGCGCGAGCTCGAACCGGCCGTCGCCCGCCACCTCGACAGGCACCTCGGCGCGGCGATGGACTGGTTCCCCCACCAGTACGTGCCCTGGAGCACAGCCCGCGACTTCGACGGCCCGCTCGACGGCGAACCCTGGCACCCCGTCCATTCGCCGCTGACGCCGGCCGTCCGGGACGCCCTGCTGGTCAACCTCCTCACCGAGGACAACCTGCCCAGCTACCACTACGAGATCGCCTCCTGCTTCGGCCGCGACACCGCTTGGGGGACCTGGGTACACCGCTGGACCGCCGAAGAGGGCCGGCATGCCGAAGCATTACGCGGCTACCTCCACGCGGTACGCGGCGTGGACCCCGTCGAGCTGGAGCAGGCCCGCATGGCCCACGTCAGCACCGGCTACCGCAGCACCCAGCCCTCCCTCGCGCACGGCCTGGCCTACGTCACCATCCAGGAGCTCGCCACCCGCGAGGCGCACCGCAACGCCGGCCAGGCATGCGGGGAGCCCAACGGCGCCCGGCTGATGAGCCGCATCGCCGCGGACGAAAACCTGCACATGGTCTTCTACCGGGCGCTGTGCGCCGACCTTCTCGAACTGATCCCTGACGAGTTCACCGCCGCATTCGCAGATGTCGTCTGCGACTTCCGCATGCCCGGCCATGGCATCCCCGGATTCGAGGCCAGAGCCGCCCGCATCGCAGCAGCAGGCATCTACGACATCACCATCCACCACCAGCACGTACTGTTGCCCCTGCTGCGCACGCTGCGTGTCATGGAGCGCACAGACCTGGGCCCACGCGGCGAACAGGCACGGGACCGTATCGGCCGGCACCTGGACGTCTTGGCCGACAAGACACGGCGGCTCGAAGATTTGCGCGGCCGCATGCGCCGGCGACAACAACGCACCACCCAGGACAGCGGGCTCGCACAGAGCACCAGCGGGGAGAGCGACAGCCGAGAGGGAGTACGCCGGTGACCGCGCGCGGGGAAGTGGCCGTTACGGGTCTGGGCCTGGTCACTCCGGCCGGCCATGACGCAGAGAGCGTCTGGAAGACCATGGCAGCCGGCCGGTCCCTGGCCCGCAAGGATCCCGACCTCGCGGACCTGCCGGTGGATATCGCGTGCAGCGTCCCGGACTTCGACCCCGTATCCGAGCTCGGTATCCGCCTCGCAGGCCGCCTCGACCGGTTCGCGCACCTGGCCCTGACCGCCGCCCGCCGCGCCCTGACCGACGCGCACCTGGACATGACCAGCCTCCGACCCGACCGGGTGGCTGTCGTCCTCGGAGTCGGTGCGAACAGCCTGCAGACCTACGTCAAGGAGTTCACGCGCCTCGGCGAGGGCCGGGCGACGAGCGTCTCGCCTCTGGGACTGCCGCGCAGCGTGCCGAACATGGTGGCCGGTGAGATCGCCATCGACACCGGCGCACGAGGCCCCAACTTCACCGTCTCCAGCGCCTGCGCCTCGGGTACCACCGCGATCGGCGTGGCCCGCGACCTGCTACTCAGCGGCGCCTGCGACGTCGTCTTGACCGGCGGCAGCGAATCGGCCCGCTCACGGATGTCCGCCGCCAGCTTCGCCCAGATGCGGGCCCTGTCCACCCGCACCGCGCATCCCGAACTCGCCTGCCGCCCCTTCGACACCGACCGTGACGGCTTCGTCCTCGGCGAGGGCGCCGCCGTCCTCGTCCTCGAACATCCCGACCACGCACGCGCCCGCGGCGCGATCGCCCGGGCCCGGCTGCGCGGCTACGGAGCCTCCGCCGACGCCCACCACCCCACAGCCCCCCACCCCCAGGGGGCGGGAGCCGAGCAGGCGATCCGGCAGGCGCTCGTCGATGCGGGCTGCGCGCCCGGGGACGTCGGACACATCAACGCCCACGGCACTGCCACCCGCGCCGGTGATACGGCCGAAGCTCTGGCCCTGCTCCGCGCCTTCAACGGTGCCCCGCCCCCGGTGACGGCGTCCAAGAGCGTCATCGGGCATGCCCTGGGCGCCGCCGGTGCGATCGAGGCGGCACTGACGGTCCTGGCCCTGGAACGCCAGGAGGTCCCGCCGACGGCCAACCTCGCTCATCAGGACACCGGACGGGAGATGGACATCGTCACCGCGCACCCCCGACCGGTAGCCATGGACCTGGCCCTGTCCACGTCCTGCGGATTCGGTGGGCAGAACGCGGCACTCGTCTTCGCCGCCCACTGAACACGGGCCGGGAGCAGGTACGGAGCCGCCGAAGCATGCGATCCGCCGGAACGGGCCGGGCGCCACAGCCGCGCTGGGCGGAGCCGCCCTGCCACCCTTACGGCACCGGCCCGCCGGGGGCGGGCCGGTGCCACGGCCCGTCGGGGTCGTCGTAGGCGCCGATGTAGTCGTGGGCTGCGATGGGCATGCCCTCGAAGAACTCCTCCGGTACAGCGAACGCCCCCACCAGCACCTCGGCCCGCGGAGCCAGCTCCGCCACCAACCGCTCCGCCATGACCGGCAGCTCGTCGACTTGCTCACCGGTCAGCAGGCCATGGCGCAGCAAGTCCCCACTGTGGCCGGCGACCGCGCGCAGCGCGAACAGCAGATGCACCGAAGCCAGCAGCTCGCGACCCGCACCGCCGGGCATCTCCGCCACAGCGCCGCCCAGTGCCTGCGCGGCATGACGGTGGCCGTACAGATGCGCGGCCCGCAGCGCCGGGCCCATGGCGTGATTGCGCCGCGCAAGCGCCTCGACAGGAGCGCTGCGCCTGGCCTCGCGGGCACGGTCCAGCCAGATCCGCTCCGCCCCGGCGAGCAGCTCGTGCAGGAAGGCGGCATCGCTCAGGCTGCGCCCGTGAGGGCTGGGCGCCCGGTGGCCGGGGCGGTGACGAAGGAGGAGTTCGGCTGCGGCCTGCGCCATGATGGCCTGGTTGTCGCCCTCGGCGGTGATCGCACCCTCCACGGCCATGAGCTGGACGGCGATGCCGTTGTGGACCAGCAGGCCCTGCGCGCCGCAGCGTTCGCGGATCTGCGCGCCGACCTCGCGTCCCTGCCAGGTGATCCACGCCTTCGCCACGGACACGAACAGAGCGGCCTCGGACGCGTCGCCCGGGCCGCGTCGGCTCCAGCGTCGGGCGGCTTCCCGGTAGAGCAGGTTCATCGCGTAGACGGTGGCGATGGCCTCGACGAGCGGCCCGTGATGGCTGCGCAGGGCGATTACCGGCAGCGTGGAGGATTCGGTCAGCCCGGTGATGTGCCGGTGGTGGCCGTAGCGGATGGCCATTACCAGTCCTGCCCGGGTCGCGCCGACCGTGCCGGCGCTCAGGCAGATCCGGCCGGTCATGACCCGGTCGATGGATGCCTGGAAGCGGTGGCGCCGTTCGGGCATCTCGCTGACGAACACTCCGTCCCCGATGATCCGGCCGTGCCGGCCGCCCAACATCGCCTCCCGTGGTACCCGCACCGCGTCGAACGAGGTCAGGCAATGGTCATGCGGGCTGCCCAGCCGTGCCGGCAGCCGCCGTACCCTGACGCCCGGCAGCACACCCGGGCCATCGCTCAGCGGCACCAGAAAGAGGAAGACACCGTGGTCCGCGCCGTCCACGATCAGCCGGGCCCCGACCAGGCCGGTCTTCGGTCCCCCGGCGGGGCTGGTGTTGGAGATGAACTTCTGTGCCCCCGCGTTCGGGGTGTGGAGCGTGAAGGTGTCGGTCGTCCGGTCGTAGACGGCGGTCGTCTCCAAAGCGGCGGCGTCGTTGCCGTGCGCTACCTCCGTCAGAAGGAAGGTGCCCAGTCGGCGCATCGAGGTGTAGGGGGCCAGGTCCCGGCGTTCCTCGGCGTTGTGCGCGGTCAGGCTTCCCAGGAAGAGGTTGTAGTGGATGGTGGCCAGGGCCGTCAGGGTGGGGTCGACGAAGCACAACCACTCGTGCAGGCACGCCAGCCGCAGCGGGTCACCCGCCAGCTCCAGCGGTTCGCCGATTGCGTTCCCAAGAAGCCGCAGCCGCTCGTACACCCATTCCAGATGCTCCTGGTCTGACTGGCCTGCGGGCCGGCGGAACGCCGGGGTCGACAGCAGCCGACGCCATGGCTCGTGCAGTAGCTCTTCCTCGGCCTGTTCACCGAACAGCACGCACTTCAGCGCGTTTGCCTCGTCCGCAAGGGATGCCTTGACCGTCATCGCGCTCATGCCCGCCCAACGAAGGCACAGCCGCACCGGACACGCAGCCCGGGCAGGAGACGACGGCCTGCATTGTCGCGCTGGAAACGCCGCGCACTCACCAGAACCGGGGGTGCCGGCCGTGCGGGCGGGGCTGGGGGAAGACCCGCAGCCCCACCGGTGTCCATGAGGGAGGCGGTCAGGACTTGGGGAGCCGGGCGAAGGGATTGGTGATCTCTGCCTGCCCGGTGAACAAGAACAGCGGTGCGCCTTCGGCTGTCGGACTGGCGCCGAAGGCCTTGGCGAAGGCCTTCTTCGCGGCGTCGGTGAGCGTGAGCGGGTTGTCCTTCATACTCACCGTGGTGGGGGTGAACGAGACCCTGCTCATGGAGACCGGCCAATGGGCGATGTCGAAGTTGGCGGCCGTCTCGCCATCCACGGCGACATCGGCAGTGTTGTAGCCCTCACCGAGGCGGACATGACCGCTCATCTTGGTGATATCGAGACGGTGCCCGGCACCCTTGAAGCGCATCCCTCCTTCGAGGGGCACTTCACCGCCGGTGAGGTCGGGAGCCAGCGTGCCCGTGCCCGGCATGGTCACGCAGGTGCCACGGGCCGTAGCCGGAGCGATCGCCTCGAGGGTCACCTCCTGAGTTGCCAAACTACGGGCTGTTTCCGGAGAGAGGCAGAAAGTGCCCGCCCCGCGCAGGTTGAGATCGGCGGCGATGGCACCGGCCTGGACAGCCCCAACGCCGAGGACGACCGCCGCAGCCGAAAGGACCACAAGACGCTTCTTGGAAAGTACAGATTTCACGTCTCCCGTAACGACAGACCAGCCGAAACGGAATGCTCAGCCGCTGATGATCACTCCGATGCCACCCTCCCGTCAGCCGGCGGCACCACACAGCGGGCACAGGCCCGCGTGCGACCGTCGAGCGAGCCGACCCCACGCAGCCGGGCTGCTCCCGTTCCCACGCGTGATGCATGCGGCAGTGGTAGCAGCGCCCCAACCTCGCGGAAATTGCTCAACCGTTCGCCATGCACCTCAAGAGTGAACGGGTACCGGTCAAGGCGCCCGGCCTCGCTACGTTGGCACCGTGTCTACCCCCACACGCGCACGCCTGCTCGCCACAGCAGTTCATCTGCCGTCCGAATACCGGACCACGGACCAGACCCGCGCCCGGATCGCCGCCACCGGCAGCCCCGTGGTCCCCCCACGCGGCCTGCTCGAGCGATTCACCGGCGTACGCGGCGTGCACGTCAGAGCCGAAGGACAGCAGGCATCCGACCTCGCCGCCGAAGCCGCGGCCAAAGCCCTCGCCACCGCCGGAACAGACATCCGGGAGGTAGACCTGCTGCTGTTCGCCTCCTCGTGCCAGGACCTCCTCGAGCCCGCCACCGCGCATATCGTCGCCACCAAACTCGGCGCCTCCTGCCCCGTCTTCGACGTGAAGAACGCCTGCAACAGCGTCCTCAACGCCCTCCAGGTGGCCCGCGCCCTCATCGAATCGGGTCAGCACCGCACGATCCTCATCACCTGCGGCGAGACCCCCACCCTGGGCACCCGCTGGCACCTGCCCGACGTGCGCACACTGCACAGCGCCGCTGTCGGCTACACCGTCAGCGACGCCGGCGCCGCCATGCTCCTCACCGCCGGCCCCGCCGGCGAGCGAGACCCGGGCATCCTCACCACCCGCTTCAGCGCCGAGTCTGCTGCCTGGCAGGTCTGCACCGTCCGGGCAGGCGGCTCGATGAACTGGCGGCCCGACGACGACGAGACCACCTACGTGCAGATGCAGGGCGACATGGCGGCGGCCGGGCGACAGCACGCCACACGCGCTCTGACCGGCTACCAGGCCGAACTCGAACTGGTCAGGTCCAGCGCGTTCATCGCCGTCCACCAGATCTCGGTAACCCAGTTCCACGAGACGATCACCGCCCTCGCCCTGCCGGCGGAGCGGTGCATGCTCACGGTCGCCGACCACGGCAACGCCGCCTCAGCGTCCCTGCCCCTTCAGCTGGCCCTGGCCCAGCAGACCGGCCGCGCGGGACCCGGGGACCTGGTCACCCTGATCGGCTTCGCCAGCGGTTTCAGCGCCGGCATCACGATCATCCGCCTCTGACCCAGGCGCAGGCCAAGGCGCGGATGCGGATACCGACGGAAACAAGGAGACGCCGATGACTTCCAGCGTGCTGGTCACCGGTGCCGGAAACGGTATCGGCCAGGCCACAGCCCTTCGGCTGGCCCGGGCCGGATACGACGTGTTCGCCACCGCCCGCACGCCGGACGAAGCCGACGGGCTTTCTATGCGGGCCAGCGCAGAAGGTCTCGATCTGCGGGCAGCAGCGCTGGACGTATCCGACCCGCACGCCTGCAAGGCGGCGTTCGAGGACATCGCCGACCGCACGGACGGCGGCCCGGAGGCAGTGGTCAACGCGGAGGGATACGCGGTGGCACGGGCCGTGGAGGACGTAACCGAGGAAGCGGCGTACCGCCTCATGGAGATCAACGCCTTCGCCGCAGTACGCATCGCCCGGCTGGCACTACCCCAGATGCGCCGGCGCGGCAGGGGCCGGATCGTGAATCTCTCCTCCGCTGCCGGGCGCTCAGTGCTGCCGCTGGGCGGATGGTACGGCGCCAGCAGGGCGGCATCCGCCGCCCTGACACATGCACTACGAATGGAACTGGCCGGCTCCGGGGTACAGGTCGTACTGATCGAGCACGGCTTCCACGCGACGGGCCTGCTGGACGACGCGATCCTCTCCCTCACACCACCAAGCGGCGTCTCGACGCGCTTCACCGACTGCTACCGAAGCGCTGCCGCGGCGCTGAACGCTTCGAAACGGTTCGGCGGCCCGGAACCGGCCGCCGCCGTCGTGCACCGGGCCCTGACCGCCCGTCGGCCCAGAGCCCGCTACACCGTAGGGAGGGACGCCCGGATCGCCGCGCCCCTGATTGCCGCCCTCCCGTACGCGATCAGCGACCCGGCCAAACGTCTCGTACTGGGCCTGTCGGGGCCGCGGACCGCATCACGATGGTTGAGCACGCTGGGCGGGATACCTCAGTGTCCGAAGGGAAAATCCCGTCCATAACGTCGGGTCGCTCAAGAAGGTCGTTGGGGCCGGGGCGGCCGGGGATCGCAGCGCCGCAGCCGACGAGGCGTCCGCCCCGGGCGGGCGGCGGGTAGACGATCACGCGCTGAGCGGGGCCTATGCCTCCATCCTGCCGTTTATGGGTCACTCGTGCATGCCGCGACTGCGGCCGCCCCGAAATCTGAGGCCGAGGTCACCATCAGGGCGCTGCAAGCACAGCAGTGATCTTTGCCGTGACGGGTTGCTCCGGTGGGTCGTTGGCACGGCGATCGTTCTTTGATGAGGGAGCCAGGCATGTCCATCACGCGCGATGGGGCGGCAGTTGTGGCTGCGGCTGGGTGGCGTGACAGGAGGCGCTACCTATGGCCTGTGGCCCTTGTCGCGCCGACGCTGCCCCTTCAATGTCACGCGCTGGCGTCCGTGACCGGCATGTCCGTCTTCTGGTGGTGGGGGGTTGTCGCTGTCGTGCTGGTGGTTCCCCTGCTGGACCGTTGCCTGGGATCGGACACAGAAAGCCCCCAGGAGGGAGCCGACCGCCAGCTGGACGGCGACCGGTACTACCGGTGGTGTGTCTACCTCTACATCCCGCTTCAGTACGGAAGCCTGTTCTGGGCCTGTGACCAGTGGTCGAATGAGAACCTGGGCTGGGTGAACGGGACCGGCCTGGCCCTGGCGACCGGAATCGTTGCCGGGGTGGCCATCACCGCTGCGCATGAACTCGGGCACCGGAAGGACCGTCTGGAACGGCTGCTGGCTGCCGTGGGGCTGGCCCAGTCCTGGTACGGCCACTACTCCGTCTCGCACAACCTGGGGCATCACAGGCACGTGGCGACTCCGTCGGACCCCTCAAGCGCCAGGATGGGCGAAAGCCTGTGGGCGTTCCTGGCGCGTGCGGTGAGCGGAACGATTCTGAGTGCCTGGGGCCTGGAATGCCGACGCCTGCGGCGTCGCGGCCGTCCGGTGTGGGCGCCGGGCAATCGACTGCTGGTTTCCTGGACCGGGTCAGCTGCCCTCTTCGCCGTCCTGGTATGGGTGTTCGGGGTGAATGTCCTTCCGTACCTGATTCTTCAGGCACTCGTCGGCGTCAGCGTTCTCGAAGGCGGAAACTACGTACAGCATTACGGTCTATTGCGCGCGGAGCGGAGTCCCGGCCGGTACGAGGGCGTGTCCCACCGCCACAGTTGGAACAGCAGTCGCTTGGCGAGCAGTGTCTTCCTCTACCAGTTGCAGCGGCATTCCGATCACCACGTGCGTCCGACAGCGCGGTACCAGGGACTACGCCATGTGGAGCAATCGCCACAGCTCCCCGCCGGATACGTCTCCATGATCGTGCTGGCATTCTGTCCGCCTTTGTGGCGGCACGTGATGGATCCGCGTGTGCTGGCGGAGGCAGGAGGTGACTTGAGTCGCGTGAACCGGGCGTGAGTCGCGCTGGCCGAGGCGTCGGAGACGGCGCACAAGTTCGACGCGTGGGCCGGCGAAGGCGTGCACGGATCCATCAGCGGTGATGAGGTCACCGCGCGGAATGACCCGCAGGCCCCGACAATCCTGGCCGAGGAGCCGGCGTGAGTCATCGGTGGTGCATCCTCCTGCGGACCAATGCGCCTCGCGGGCGTGTGTCCTCATGGCGGTAACGGGGCGGCTGCACGGTTCGAGAGCCCGGGTCGCAGCGGCGGGTTGCCGCCCGCAGCCGCAACGCTGCAGCCGTCACGGCCGGTTCGTGGGTTTCGACCTGTTGCAGCAAGATGGCGAGGAAATGCTGACCCTGCCCTGCGCCGAGCGCCGACGCCTGGAGGTCCTGTTCGCGGCCCGCACGCTGACCGCCCCATGAACGCTGTGCCCCATGACCACCGACCCGGCCAAGGCCAGAGAACGGCTGGAAGACTGGACGGACGTCTCCGGTGTCGAGGGCCCTGGTCGTAAAAGCCCTCAACCAGCGCTACCGGCCCGGATCCCGCGACCGCGCCTGGACCAAGATCCGACGCCGGGGCACCATCGAAGCGATCATCGGCGCCATCACCGACACCCTGGCACACTCCCAGCTCCTCATCCTCGGCTGCCACGACCCCACCGGCCGCACGGTACCGCTGCGCCCCGACGCGGCCCGCGAACTCGCCGAGCACCTCACCCCGGCCGCCATCGGCCATCCCTGGACCCGGTGCGAGGTTCTCCTCGTCTTGGGGCACCCGCGACGTCCTCGACACCACCCTGGTCCAGCCCGATCTCGTCGCGGAGATCAGCGCCGACATTGCCATCGATCGGGGCGGCGTCTACCGGCATCCGATTCGGGACGTCCGCCCACGCCTGGACGCGGCTGTCGATGACGTGCCCCGATTCGGTGGAAGTGTCGGCCGCAACCGCGGGGTGACCACAACGGCCAGCGGACGCGGCAGTTGCAGCCGACCGACGAGTCCGGCCCCGGTGGCCCGCGAGCACATCCTTTCGGGCTGCCGTCCCATCATGCATTCTCGACCCGATCCGAGACCAGTTTCTCGCCTTGCTGCCCGTACGGGAGGAGCGCCATCCGTGGGGCTGCCACAATCCGCGCATCAGTGACCAAGTGGTCTTCGACCGCTTGGTGCAGGTCCTGGTTTTCGGCTGCGGATACGAGCGGTTGGCCGATCACCTGTGCTCTGCCACCACGCTGCGTCGCCGCCGAGATGAATGGATCGCCGCCGGCGTGATGGAGACCTTGCATCTGCTCGTGCTCTCCTGCTAAGACCGCACGATCGACCTCGAACTCGAGCAGCTCTCCGCCGACGGCTGCATCGCCAAGGCTTGGTCCGGCGGCGAGTGCGCCGGCAGGCGCCCGTCGACCGGCCGAACTCGGCTCCAATCGCTTGCAGTTGACGGACGGGTACGGCATACCGCTGGTCACCGACCCCGCGCCGGCCAACACCCGCGATCACACCCTGCTGCCCGCCACCCTCAACTGCTTCACCGACCTCGAAGCATCCCTGGGGCCGCTGCCCCAGCACCCGCGACTGCGCCCGGACGCTGGATACGACTACAGCATGGTCTACCTCGACCTGAAGGCCAGAGGAATCACAGGCCAGATCGCCAAGTGCGGCGCGAAGACCTCGATCCAGACCGGCGGACGGTGGGTGGTGGAGCGCACGAATTCCTGGATGAACAGCTTCGGCAAGCTCCGCCGCTGGGCCGAGCGACGAAGAGCCCCCGTCGAGTTCTTCATCGCCCTGGCCAGCACAATCATCACCGTCCGCTGCCTGATCCGACGTGCCTGGCCTCTCTACCGCTGGGACACCCGCCCACGAAGCTCCCGCGTCCGATGACCCACTGGCGGCCACTCTTAGACGTCCAGTCAATATTGGCAGCACGAGGAGCCAAGCCGGTTACGGGAAGAGGGTGTTGCCCATCCGGCCTGAGCGGGGAGAGACTGGTTGCGAGCCGAGAGTAGGTGCGCCCGTGGCAGCAACCGAACCGGAGCACGTCGCCTGGTTGTCCGAGAGGCAGCTGGCCCGAGCCTGGCCGACCATCCGGGCGACGTGCCTGGACGCCACCGCGAATGCCAACGGAGTCCGCAAAAACCTCTATGTATCGCAATCCACTTGGGGCGAGAGCAAGTGGCGCACGTACCACCCCGCGGACGTCGACCGGGTGGCCGGGGCGATCGCCGACGGCACCGCGGAGCTCCAGCCGCACTGGCGGAACGACACCCCCGAGGCCAAGCTGCTCGATCAGCGCCTTCGCAGGAAGAACCTGCCCGGTGCCATCGGGTGCGCCCTGCTCGTCGCCGTCCCGTTGGCGATCATCGTCATTCTCCTGATCATCTCCTGGAACGGCTCCGGATCGTCTTCGCCCTCCTACTGGCACTGACCCACAAGAGTCCGCTCAGTCGAAATCCGCTTCGCCGCCCTCCGCGAACAGCTTCGAGTGCGCCTGGGCGAGCAGCAGATATCGCCGTTGGCCTTGATGCCCAGGCGCTCCCGCCTCCGTCAGCTCGCGCCTGACCTCGGCCGGGACGCCCGCCACCAGCGAACCGGGCGGGGTCTGCATGCCCTGCGGCACCACCGCGCCGGCCGCTTCAGCGAACCAGCGCACACCCGCGCGCCGTTGAGCCCAGGGCGCCCACCCCGACCAGCACGCCGTCCTCTTTTTGCGCACCACGCTCTGTGACCGGCCACCAGCTACGTGCATCACCGGTCTCACCGGACAAGTTCGGACAAGCGTGCATCCGCTGCCCGATGCTGAGCATCACCCGAAGATGCAGCCCCGCCCGGACGAACTGGAGGAGGATCTCCTCGCCCGCCGTGAACGCGCCGTCGCCGAGGACTGGCGAGGTGAGGTTGTTACTTGATCGGCTACTCCAGGTGGGTGAGGTGAGGGAGGGGCGGGCCTGGTGGTGCGCCGGAGCGCGCTGCCCTTGGGTGTCGCTCGTCGGGCGGGTGGGTGTACGCGGCGGTGAATGTCAGGGCCACGCCGGGCAGATGTGCATGGGGTGTGCAGGCAAGTGTGACGTGAATGTCCGTATCCGGTAACCGCCCTCAGGGGGTGCTGCGCCTGGGCGGGGCCGGGGTCGAGAGTGTGGCCATCGGCTCACTCCGGGCCGGGAATCCGCACCGGTTGCCGTCACCTGCTTTGCAGGTCTGGCAGTGTTGTTGAGGGAGCGTCACCCATGTCATCTGCTTCTTCCTCGGTCCGTCGTATCGCCGTTGTCGTCCTGGCGTCCGGAGCGGGGGTGGGGGCTGCCGCGCTGCCGGCGGCCGCCCAGGACGGTCACCGTCAGCATCCGCGGGTGAAGATCAGCCGGGTCCAAGCCGATAGCCCCGGACGCGACGACCGCTCCAACCGGTCGTTGAGGCCGGGCGCCCCGTGGCCCAGACCGAGGCCGACCGCACCTCGTGGCAGTTCACCTACGACGAGCGCGGCAATCGCACCTCCCGCACCCGCCCGGTCGGGGACACGACCCGCTACACGTACGACGCCTCGGGCGGGATTTCGTCCGTCACCGACGGGCTCGGAGCCAGCACCCGGGTTCGCTGCGACCGCGCCGGGCTGCCGGTCCAGATCACGGACCCCTTCGGGGCGGTCACCCGCTGCGAACGGGACAAGCCGGGGCGGCCGGTGCGGATCACAGACGCGCTGGGCAAGACCACCGTGCTGGAGTGGACGACGGAGGGCCGGATCGCGCGGCGCACCGACCCCGATGGTTCCTCCCAGTCCTGGGCGTACGACGGCGAGGGCAATTGCATCCGCCACACCGACGCGCTCGGCGGGACCACAGCCGTCGAGTACGGCGACTTCGACGTCGTGAAAGCCCGTACCGGTCCGGACGGCGCCCGCCACACCTTCGTCCACGACGCCCGACTGTGCTTGATTGAGGTGGTCAACTCGCACGGATTCAGCCGGCGATACACGTACGACGCCGCCGGAATGCCGGAATGCCGGAGTCCGAGACCGACTTCGACGGCCGCACCGTGCGGTACGTCCACGATGCCGCCGGGCGATTGGTCACCCGGGTCAATGCGGCGGGCCAAGCAGTCCGCGTGCAGTACGACGCCCTCGACAATCGGATCCTGAAGGTTTAGCACCAGGTCACGGGGGTGTTCGGATCGACACCGGCTGTCGATTGCGAGTGAGGCAGACAGCGGTAAGGCGGTGATTCAGACTCACCGGTCAGGGTGAAATCCTCTGAGGCCATGCGCGTTCGGCCGGGTCGGGAGTCGCTGCCCCCTAGCGTGATTCGGGAATGATCCAGGCGGGCCGCCGTCGGGATCCGGACCCTACGGAGGTACCTGACCATGGCCGTCTCACTCCCTGAGCTCACCGGGGACTACGTCCTCGATCCGGCCCACACCCGGATCGGTTTCGTCGCCCGACACGCCATGGTCACCAAGGTGCGTGGCGCCTTCCACCAGTTCGAGGGCACCGCGCACCTGGACGGCGCCGACCCGGCCGGGTCCACCGGCCAGGTGGTGATCAAGACACAGAGCATCGACACCGGCGTCGAGCAGCGCGACCAGCACCTGCGCACCAACGATTTCCTGGACGCGCCGAACTTCCCCGACATCACCTTCCGCACCACCGCGGTCGAGCAGAAGTCCGACGCCGAATACCGGGTCACCGGCGACCTCACCATCAAGGACGCCACCAAGCCGGTCACCATCGACTTCGAGTACACCGGCAATGCCGTCGACCCCTACGGCAACCTGCGCGTCGGCCTGGAGGGCTCGGTGACCATCTCCCGCAAGGAGTTCGGCGTCACCTGGAACGCAGCCCTGGAAGGCGGCGGCGTCCTGGTCGGCGACAAGATCGTCCTCGAGTTCGACATCTCCGCGATCAAGCAGGGCTAGGGTCCGTCTCCAAATTGATCTTGCCCAGAGCTTTCGATGGGCGTCGCGGTGTCCGCCCTGCCACCGCGGCCCGGCCCACCCGGGCGATCCGCGCCACTTCCGCCAGGAACACTCGATCACTGTCCGGGGCAAGCGGGTCAAGGGCGGCGAGCGGGGAGCGGCGGCCCGCCGCCACGGTGCGCACCGCCCGTCAGACCACGGAGGGGCGGACCACCTCCAGGAGCGCGACGTCCTCGGTGGAGTAGCGGTCCACGGGAGGGCCGCCGTCGCCGACGGCTCCCATCGGGGTGAGACCGGCACGCCGGGCTGGAGCCCGGCGGTCGGTTCGGCACCCCGCTTCTCCAGCCGCAGCGCCTTGGTTGGGCGCTCACGAGGCTGGGTCTTCAAGGGCAGCCGATCGATGAGAGGGCCTCACCAGCCGCGGTCATTCACCCGGCCGCGTTCGACGGTCACCTCCGGGGGCCAGGCGCCATGCTCGATGAGGTGTGCCACGGCATGGCCGGCGACGTCGAAGGTGACGGTGTCCCGGTCGTCGTAGCTATCGACCTGTCCGGTGGACATCAGATAGCCGCCGGAGCAGCCTGCACCGCGTGGATCGACGAGATACTCATCGAAATCGCCTGACCGACCCGTCAAGGTGACCTTCGCGCGTTGGCCATTGGTGACCACGGCCAAGAGCTCGCCAGCGTCATTTTCAAACCACGTCTCCTGGCTCGCCCAGTCCCACCGGTGTCGAAGCAGCTGTCGAGCTTCTTCGCCGGAGTACGCGTGACCGGCGGAACCTTGCAGATGCCAGCGGTTGGTGTAAGGCACGGCGCTCCTGTTTTGATCTTGCTGCACGGCCAGCGTAGGGAATGGACAGTGAGGCCGATGGGAGGGGGCGGCCCAGGGCCGGTGCCCACCGTACGAAGAGTCCCGCGCCGATGGCGAGGGCGGCGCGGTGGTAGGAGGGGCACGGCGAACTTGGGCTCCCACGCTTCTCGCCTGGTCACAACTCGCCTGGACGGCCTTCGTCACGGCCAACCAGCAGAGCCGCCTCCTCGTCTGGATGTGGGTGATGCTGAATTCGTGGAGCAGGCCGTTGGCGAGCTGCGGCCGCAGCCCGTAGACCTTCGGAGGGCGGGTAGCGGTTCCCGTCGTCGGTCAGGAGGATGGGCGCTCCCGGGTGGTGCGTACGGCCGGGAGTGTCGATGGAGGGGGACTTATGGGGCCGGAGCTACTTACTCTCGGGGCCGCTGTCGTAGGGGGTCTGGTCACGCTGATGTCAGTTCTGCTGACGCAGCGGGGAGCGGAGCGGCTTCGAAGGGAAGACCGGGAACGCTTGGACAGGCACCGGCTGGAGGACCGGAAGCACGCTCACGACACCCAGATCCTAGAAGAGCGTCGGGCGTCCTACGCGAGGATCAATGCAGCTGCTCGCAGTGCCAGGGATGCGTTGGTGTCATGCGGCTTCGAACTCAGGGAGGCAGGGCGGGTCGCCCTCGGCGGAAGCTGCTTCCTCGGCTCCGGCCAAGCCGACGACAACGCCTTCTGCACCGTCAAGAACCCGACGCCGTACTTCCGCTGAAGAGCACGGTTCGACAACCCCTGGCGCGAGTCACGACGGATCGCCGCGTACAGATCGACCTTGGACTTCGGCAGCACCCGGGCCCCCTCATCGTGCAGAGCACAACCATGGTCCCGAAGCAAGCATCCAGGTGCTCTCAAATCTCGGTTCTGGCACAGATCTTGGGGAGTCGTCGCGGAGCGTTACCTCGATGTTCGATTGTGAGGAGACGGGTTCGTGTGAGACGGCGTACGCCTTGTCGTCCCACGGACAGAATTGACGCTCCCTCAGGTACCTGCCGATCGCTGCTGCGGTCGGTTGTGGACGGTGATGGTGCTGGTCATGCAGACCGATGCACCGTTCTGGGACTCTCTGGTGTTCGACGGGATCGACGATGTGGATGTCGAGGCGGTGACGGCCGCGTTCGGCACGGTCGAGGTGGTGGCGAGAGGCCGAGAGGCTGGCTATGGATGTCCGGACTGTGGCCGCTTCTCGGACCGGGTCCACGACCGATATCAGCGGAGGCTGAAGGACCTACCGCTTGCTGATCAGGGCTTTGTGATCCGACTGGCGGTCCGGCGCTTCATCTGCGGGTCGGGGGACTGCCCGCGCCGGACGTTCGCCGAGCCGTTCCCGCGGCTGGCCGCCCCGCACGCACGGTTCACCAGGCGGCTCAACCACGCCCTGGAGCAAGTGGGGCTCGCGCTGGCCGGGCGGGCCGGCGCCCGGCTGGCCGCCCAGCTCGGCTTCGGCGCGGGGCGGATGACCTTGTTACGCAGGGTCATGGCATTGCCCGATCCACTGTTCAGCACGCCGCGGGTGCTGGGCGTGGACGACTTCGCGATCCGCCGCGGCCAGACCTACTCCACCGTCTTGACCAGCGTCGAAGACCATCGCGTGGTCGATGTGCTCCCGACGCGTGAAGCCGGGCCGCTGGCCGCCTGGCTGATCCGCCACCCCGGCGTGGAGATCATCTGCCGGGACCGGGCGGGCGCCTACGCCGAGGGTGCCCTGCGCGGTGCCCCCGACGCTCTGCAGGTCGCCGACCGGTTCCATCTGTGGCAGGGCCTCGGCCGGGCCGTGGAGACCTGCGTCGCCGCCCATCGCGACTGCCTGCGCAATCCTTCGCCCAGCGGCATGTTGCCGGAGGCCACCCGACTGGCTTCCGGTCGGCCGCAGGGCGACTCGGCGCCCATCGGCCGGCGGGCCGAGCGGAAGAAGGCCGCACATGCCCTGGTCCACGAGCTCCTTGCCCAAGGTCACTCACGCCGGGCGATTGCCCGGCACCTGGGATGGGGCCTCAACACCGTGCTCAGATACGCGAACGCCGCACGCTGGCAGGACACCATCCGCGAGAACCGGCCCCGGCCCAGCAGACTGGACCCCTACAAGCCCTACTTGGAGCGGCGATTCGCCGCGGGATGCACCAGCGTCACCCGGCTGCACGGCGAGCTGGTTGCCGAGCACGCTCCTGTCACCTACGGCATGGTCCGCGCGCACATCGCCACTTTGCGCGCTACTCCGTCCGGGGCGCCGCCCCGGCCGCCGACGGTGCGGCAGGTGACCGGCTGGCTCACCCGGCACCCCACGGCCCTGACCGAGGAAGACCGGGCCGGCCTGAAGGAGGTACTGGGCCGCTGCCCCGAGCTGGACAAGGCCGCCGGACATGTCCGCGACTTTGGCGAGATACTCACCGACCGCCTCGGCTCCACACTCCCCACCTGGATCGACGCCCTCGACGCCAGCCAGCTACCCGGCCTCACCGGCTTCGCGCTCCATCTGCTCCGAGACCTCGACGCCGTGATAGCCGGGCTCACTCTCGACTGGAGCTCCGGCAGCATCGAAGGCGCGGTCAACCGCATCAAAAAGATCAAGAGGCAGCTCTACGGACGAGCCGGCTTCGAACTACTCCGCAAGATGATCCTGCTCCAGTAACCCTCTGCAAGTGCTCCCCCAAGATCTGTGCAAACCAAGAATCGACACTGCTGGGCATCTGGAGTGTCAGCGGCTGCTGCGAGGGTCACTCATGGCGTGGGCTGCCCATCAGGGACGCGGGGCCTTCTCGCCGTGCACGGCTGTGTATTCGGCTGCGAGCCAAGGGCCGAGGTCGTTGATGAGCATCCCGAGCACCGCCTGGTCGGGTGAGGGCGCACGTCCAATGGACGCGGCGACACGCATCTGCTCGACGCGCTCGGGGTAGTAGCGGCCGAAGAGCTCGGCGGACTGGTTGAGGTCGCTGGTCCAGCCGCCCCATCGGGGCATGATCAGGGTGAATCCTGTGCGGACGATGCGACGGCCGACGAGACGGCTGAGGGTCCGGCGATCGGCGTCCGTCGTGGCTTCGGCTCCTTTAGCACGCCAGTCTGGAAGCACGCGGGCGAGGTCGCCGTTGGTCTCCCGCGCGAGCAGGGCTGTGGGGTGGTAACGGGGCAGTTGTTCTGCGAGGTCAGGGCCCAGCAGCGGGGTGCAGAGGCAGGCGATGAAGAATCCGCCATCGTGACGTTCGAGGTCGCTGAGCAGAACCCGCGTGCTGGTTAGCAGGATCCCGACGCCATCGATCTGCGGGAATGCACGGTCGAGTACGGCCTCGATTGCTTTGGCGTCAGCGTGGTCGGCTTCGGTGGGCTCGTCGTGAAGGGCGAGCTGGAGGTCGAGGTCGGAGACTCCGGGGGTGGCGGTGCCCCGGGGGATGCTGCCGTAGAGGTAGGCGCTGTGCAGGCGCGTTCTGCCGAACGTCTCGGTGATGTGAGCGCGGGCGGCACCGACGACGGGGACGAACGCTGCCGGCACTCGGTCCAGTGCGCCTTCGCGTGCGATTGTTCCGTCGCGGTCCAGCCCTCGTTCATTCATGGGGTCACTGTGCCTTGTGCTGCTGCGTGTTGCCGAGCGGATTTCCGAGGCGGTGCGGCGTCCGCGAATAGCACCGCCCACGCATCCGCCAGCGGGCGGTGCGGCACCGGCCCGCCAGGATCGATGGACGCACCTTCGCCGTCCTCGTTCGTTCCCCCAACCCGCGGCGCGCTGCGGCGGCAGGACGTGCGCGGTCTCATGCCAGCCCGAGCCCCGCAACCGAATACCGCTGTTACCCTCTGAGACCGCTCCCCAAGATCTGTGCCAGAACCCGTAACTCGCTGACAAAGCCAGGTGAGGTACTCGTTGCGCTGGGGGCAGTGAACGGCTCCCTGCGAAAGATGTACGGCCTCGTACAAGGACTACGTAGAGGCTCCCTGGATTGGGAGGCCGCTATGCGAGAGCTGGAAAGCCGCACCGGCGAGTTGTGGGACCGGTTGACGGCGGCCAGGGATGAAATGCGGAAGGATCTCGGCGTCACCTGATGGGTGTCGCGGATCCTGGACCGGTTAGCGTCATGAGCGTTCACTGGCTTGTGCTGTTCTGCTTTGGGCTGGCATCCCCGTCGCCGACGGGACCTGGACGCGCTGCCCCTGCCCACGGCGAAGGCGATCGAGATCGTCGCGTTCGTGCCCACCGAGAGCATCGACCCGATCCGGATCGGCGCCTCCTACCTGCCTGGCCGCCGCCGAGGGTGTCGCGGCCAAGCCATACGAGCTGGTGCGGCAGGCGCTGGAGCGCAGCAGCAAGGTCGCGGTCGCCAAGTTCGCGATGCGTGACCGGGAGCCGCTGGGGCTGCTGCGGGCGCTGGACGATGCGATCGTTTTGCACGGGATACGGTGGCCGGACGAGATCAGGGACTCCCGGCAGGTCGAGGTGCCCGGACCTGGAGGTGTCCAATGAGGAGGTGGACGCCGCGGTCGCGCTCGCGGGCACCGTATCGGGCCGGGACATCAGCGACATGCACGACGAATACCGCCACGCGCTGGAGAAGCTGATCGAGGCCAAGGCCGGCGGCACCCGCCCGGAGCCCGTGGAAGCCCCCGCGCAGGCTTCGCCGGAGGTGGTGGACCTGATGGCGATGCTGGAGAAGTCCGTCAGCGAGGCCAAAGCCTCCCGCAGCGGCTGCGGTGATGCCACCGTCCACGACCTGCCCGCTGCGAAGAAGGCCACCAAGAGGACAGCAGCGCCGAAGAAAACCGCCGAGGAGACTCCGGCGAAGAAGAGCGCCGGCCGCAAACCCCGCAGCGCCTGAGACAGGGGGAACCTCCTGACTCGCAGTGGTCAGCCCGCTGATGGGGACCCCGAATTTTGGCTCTGACCGGAGTTCCGTGAAATCCCAGGTCAGGAGCCGTGTGAGGGAACGTTCCGGCAGGGCATTTCTCGCTGGTGGGGGTCTGCTCGCTGGACGATGTGCTGTTCCCAGATGTCGATGTGCGATTGGAGACTGCGGAGTTCACGGCTGAGGTGTTGATAGTGATGGCGGCCGCGTGCGGTCCACCGCCCAGGTGCCCGGGTGCCGTGCCCGGGCTCGGCGGGTGCATTCCTGCTATGAGCGGTGTCTTGCCGAGCGGCCGTTGTCTGGGAGGAAGTTGCTGGTCAGGCTGCGGGTCCGGCGGTTCTTCTGCGACCGGGCCGGCTGTCAGTGCCGGACGTTCGTCGAGCAGGTCAGCGGGGCCGAGCGAGCGGTATCGCCGCTCCAGTCTCGGTCTGAAGGCCTGGCTCCGCCAAGTCGCGGTCGAGCTCGGTGGGCCGGCCGGCGAACGGCTGTGCCGCAGTATGCACCTCGCTGCTGGACGCACGCGACTGCTGGAGCTGCTGGATCCTCCGGCGGTGCCGGAGCGAGCCCCGCGGGTTCTCGGTGTCGACGAGTTCGCCTTCCGCAAGGGCCGCACCTACGGAACCATCCTCGTCGACGTGGAGGCCAGCCAAGTAGTGGACGTCCTGCCCGACCGCACCTCCGAGACCTTCGCCGCCTGGCTGCGCGAGCATCCCGGCGCCGAAATCATCTGCCGCGACCGGGCCTCGGCCTACACTCACGCGATCAAAGAAGCGGCGCCCGACGCCGTGGAAGTCGCCGACCGCTGGCACCGGCTCCAAAACCTCGCCGCCGCCGTGGAGAAGACCTGCCACCAGCACCGCGCCTGCCTGCGCAAACGCGTCGACGAGGTGACCAGCCGCATCCCGGAGGCACCGCCGCTGATGCAGCTCCCACTCCACGAACTACCCCGGACGCCGATCATCGACCGGACCCGGCACCGCCACGCTGACGTTCAGAAGCTTGTCGCCGCGGGCTGGACCGTCAGCGCTATTGGCCGCCGTCTCCACCTCGACCGCAAGACCGTCCGGCGCTTCCGCGACACCGACCTCGACCAGCTCCTGGCCTCGACCAGCTCCTGGCCTCGGCCAACGAACGCCAGCCGGCCGGAGTCCTGGAACCGTTCAAGCCGTACCTGAACACCCGCTTCACCGAAAGTCTCGGCCAGGTCAGCGGCAGCCGCCTCTTCCTGGAGATCTACGAACGAGGCTACCGCGGCAGTCGCCAGGTCGTTCGCAAACACCTTGCCGCCCTCCGCGCCGGCAACGCCGAACCCATCCGCGCGGACATTCCCAGCCCTCGTAAGATCACCAGCTGGATCATGCGACCGCAAGACACCCTTCCACCCGAACTCGAACGCTGCCTGCTCGATGTGCTGATCGCTTGCCCGGACATCGCTCGGGCCTGCGACCTCGCCGCGCCTTCGCCGAGCTCCTCCGCCACCGACGTGGCTTCCTTCTGACCGAGTGGATCCGCCAGGCTGAACAAGACGCCCCGAAGCCGGTAAGCGGCTTTGCCGGTTTCCTCCGACAGGACCTCGACGCCGTTACTGCCGGACTCACTCTTCACTGGAGCTCAGGCGTCGTCGAAGGCCACGTCAACAGAGTCAAAACGCTCAAGAGGGCGATGTACGGACGGGCCTCCTTCGATCTTCTTCGGACCCGCATCCTCACCCGAACGCGACCCTGACGAAATCTCCAGTCAGAGCATCACGCTTGGGAGCTCAGAGCTCGGCAGGTCATCGTCAGGATTGACCGGGATGGTCGAGGTGTTCCGTGGGACCGGCGAAGGACAGAAACAAGGTCCGGGTTGCGAGCAGCCAGATTCCGTCCACCTTGCGGAACGTGTCTTCGTAATGCCCCACTTGAGTCGGGGGCCGGGGCGGCACCATGCCCTCGGAGTAGCCGTCGACTCGGTACGTGGCGAAGTATGTGGTGGCAGCGGCCGTGTCCGGAGAGGTCACGTTGACCAGGATGTTGGTGCACATCCGCCGCGACAGCCGGTCCGCGGGCCGACCGTCGAAGTAGACACGAAGCGCCTCGCGGCCCGATATGCGGCGATCCCCGGCGGGCCATTCCCACATCCCGTCTGGGGTGAATAGGTCCGCCACCGAGCTCGGGTCCCCGAGGTCGAGCTGGCGGACGAACTCGATGATCAGTCGCTCACATGCCCGCTCGGCAATCAAGCGCTCCATCGGGCCAAGGGTTTCAACATCCATGATCAACTCTTATCAGACCCGCGCATGGAAGCGAAGGCTTCCCCGAAGGGTACTCAGCACCTACGCCCGCGCCCCTCGTCCAGGTCTTCCACTCCTCGCGCAACGACGCCTTCACGGAACTTCGGTCAGAGCCCGAATTTTCCCCAGGGCTGCTCTTCGTTCCCCAGCCCGCTGCTTCGGCAACCGGGGTCGGGGCGGCCCGCCTCGGAGTGTGGGGCCGTGCCGAGCAGCGAAGGGCGCTTGCGGCGGCGTTTCGCTCATCCTGGACGGCTCGGGCCGCGTTTGGCGTGAGTGGCCAGTTGAAATCCTCCGTGGCCAGGCAGCGGTATCTGGCTGGCCACCGACGGTCACTCTGTGACGACAGTCATCTGGCAAGCTGGACGCGTCCGAAGCCAGTACGAGCGGGCCGCGATGGTCAGGGCGATGCCGTAGCCGGCGAAGGCGACCATTCCGATCCAGCCGACCAGCAGGGCGTCGCCCGACGAGTGGAAGTCGCCGCGCCGCATCGTCACTACGTCGGCCGTGGCTAGGGCCAAGTATCCGACCCCCAGAACACCGTACGGGGCGAGCGCGGAAGCACCGAGCAGAGCCGGGGCGAGCGGGAGCCAGCGCGGCACCCGTTGGCCGCGCAGGAACAGCGTCCAGCGGGGGAAGACCTGGCCCCACGGGCGGACCAGGCCCCACAGCAGGAAAACGCCGAGCGCGGCCAGCAGCGCGGTCGGATCCAGCCCCCAGGACTCCAGGGTGAGGAAGATCTTCGAGGCGCCGTTGCGCTCCGAGACCGCGAGCATCTCCTCGCCGGTGATCCCGGCGAACGTGCCGCCCGACGCCCAGACCAGCTTCATCGCCGTGTACGGGACGAAGGCCAGCGTGCCCGCCCAGGCAGCGAGTCGGACACACCGCGGTGCGGCGGATCGTGTTCGGACGGAGGTACCGGCGGTCGGTCGGTCGGACCGGGCCGTGGCCGCCAGCAGGACCGCCCCGATCGCGGCGAGGGCCTTGTTCGCAGCGGAGGCCCGACTGTCCACTCCCTGACCGAGCATCAGCGTGATCACATCCATCAGCAGGCTGAACGCGGTGATCCCTACCAGGGCGCAGACCACCCAGAGCAGCACCCGCAGCGCCGACCGCAGCCCGTACAGCACCACCGCTCCGCTGACCAATGCGGCCAGCGCACCCACCGCCACGACCGCCCAACCCAGCCCGGAGACCTCCGAGTCGGTGCCGTGATAGAGCAAAGAGGTCCCGCTCAGCGCGCACGCCAGGCCGAAGCCGGCATAGACCACGGCCCACAGCATCGTTGCCCTGGCCACCCAGCGTGGCCAGCGCTGCCACCAGGCGCTCCAGAGTGCCTTCATCGTCCGTTCATCACTGGTCATGTTCTGAACGTCGCATCGACCGTGGTGGCGCGGCGTCGGCCGCCGGGACGACCTCCCTCCCCCAGCCGGGTGAGCTCAGCGGTGCCGGGGGTGGGGAATCTCGGTGAGCAGGTCCGTCCCACCCCTGAGCGTCGAGTGGGGAGATTCACCGAGCCCGACCACCGCCGCAGGTCCTTCGAGCAGTCGCGGCGGCGGGCCGGCTGCGGGTTCCGGTGGGGGCGTGGCGGTGGGCTACCGGCTGCGGTCTGGTCCCGTCGGCGGACGCCGGTCCGGGGCTGTGGTCGCGGGCGGTGGTGGAGGCCGTGGACGCGGAGCAGGTGCGTGCCGCGCTGCGCGGTCCGATCGGTGCCGGGGTGGCGGCGGACCGGCTGACGGAGGCCCTTGGGGTGCCGCTCGCGATGCTCCGGCCAAGGGTCGGCCGTCGGCGGGGCGTTGAGGGCTGCGGCACCTGGATCTGGCGCCGCCGTCCTCTGCCGGAGGGACCCGGCTGTTGCCCGCCGCCCGGGCGGCCTGACGGCTCAGCCTCGCGATGCTGCGTGTTTGGCGAGTTCGAGGAGGGCTTCCAGGTCGTGTGCGGCTTCGGCGGCGCACAGGCCGCTCGCCAGTAGGAGTCCCGCGAGGACCAGGACGGTCAGGGTGTGACTGTGTGGGGGTGGGGCGAGGAGGGCGGCGACCCGTCGGGGTACGGGGCCGGGGCCGGCGGGTGCGAGGCGGCCGAGGATGCCGAGGGCGCCGGCCGGGATCCATGCCCGGCTTGTGGTGCGTTTCGCGGCCAGTGCGGCCTTGCCGACGGTGTGGGCGACGCGCCTTCGGTCGCCGGTGTGGGTGGCGGCGCTTTCGTCGGCCCACCGCTCGACGGTGTACGCGACGGTGGCTGCAACGGGCCGCAGCAGCGGGTTGGCGGCGGCGGCCAGATGGGCGGAGGCGACGAACAGGTAGTGGTGGTGCGCGAGGTGGGCGCGTTCGTGGGCGAGCAGGACCTCGTGTTCGGCGGGGTTCAAGGCGGTGAGCATGCCGGTGGAGATCACGATGCGACCCGGGCGGCCGGGCAGGGCGTAGGCATCGGCGGCGGGATCGTCCACGACGACGAGCTGGTCGTGGCCCGGCAGGCAGGCGGCCTCGGTGGCGGCGTGCATCAGGGCGCGGGCGCGGCGCCACGCCGTGCGGGCGGCCATCGAACCGGCGGCAGCCAGCAGGACACCCGCGAGCAGGGCCACGGACAGCGAGGCCGGGTCGTGCTGCTGGGCCGCCTGCGCCGACCAGTGCCCGTGGGCCAGGCGGGCGAGCAGGGGAAAGCGCAGTAGGCCGGTGGTGGTGAGCATCGCCAGGACCGCGGTGCTCGCGGCGGCCAGCACCAGGGCGCCGGCGCTCAGCATCCAGGTGGCCAGCCGCGGTGACAGGCGCTCGCCCAGCGGCCGGGCGGCCGGGGCTGCCAGGAGCGGGAAGAGGAGCGGCAGGTAGACGGCGTAGCGCATGGGGTGGCGCCTACTGTCCGGGGGCGAGCAGCTTGCGCAGCAGCTCTTCGTCGTCGTCGGAGAGGTCGTCGACGAACCGGCTGAGGACGGCTTCGCGGTCGCTGCGGGCGTCCAGGACCTGACGCATCTGTCGGGCGGCCAGGCCGGATTCGTCGGCGATGGGGAGGTAGGCGAAGGCGCGGCCCCGGGTGCTGCGGGTCAGCAGGTTTTTGGCGTAGAGACGGGACAGGGCTGTGACCACCGTGCTGTACGAGAGGCCGCCGCCGAGGCGGTCCTTGACGTCGCCGGGGGTCAGGGCCTGCGGTGAGGCGTGGTGCAGTTCCGCGAGGACCTCGGCCTCCAGTTCGCCCTTGGCCCGGCCCTTGGGTGCGGCGGCTTCGGGTGCGTCCACGGTGCGGTTCCTCCTGCGCTATCTTCTACGATCACGTAGAACTTCTACGATCTCGTAGAAGTTACTCGCATGCCCCGAGTGTGCCACGCCCGCGCACCGGCACGCAGCGAGCCGGCGCACCCAGAGCCCCCAGGAGGATGTGCGTGAGCACAGCAACAACGGCCAACGAGGCCCCGCGGACGGCCCACCGCACGGTGGCAGCCCGCGCTGCGGGCCTGACCAAGGCCTACGGCTCCGGGGAGACCCGCGTGGTGGCGTTGGATGCGGTCGACGTGTCCGTGACGCGCGGCGAGTACGTCGCGATCATGGGCCCGTCCGGGTCGGGCAAGTCGACGCTGATGCACTGCATGGCGGGCCTGGACACCGCCTCCGCGGGGCAGACCTGGATCGGCGAGAGCGAACTCACCGCCCTCAAGGACAAGCACCTGACCCGGCTGCGCCGGGACAAGATCGGCTTCATCTTCCAGGCGTTCAACCTGCTGCCCACACTCACGGCACTGGAGAACATCACCCTGCCGATGGACATCGCCGGTACCAAGGCGGACCAGGCGTGGCTGGACCAGGTGATCGACACGGTCGGCCTGCGCGAGCGCCTCGCCCACCGGCCCGGCGAGCTGTCCGGCGGCCAGCAGCAGCGGGTGGCCTGCGCACGCGCGCTGGCGAGCCGCCCCGAGATCGTCTTCGCCGACGAGCCCACCGGCAACCTCGACTCCCGGGCCGGCGCCGAGGTCCTCGCTTTCCTGCGCCAGTCCGTCACCGATCTGGGGCAGACGATCGTGATGGTCACCCACGACCCGGTCGCCGCCTCCTACGCGGACCGCGTCGTCTTCCTCGCCGACGGCCACGTCGTGGACGAGCTGGCCGAGCCGACGGCTGGCTCGGTACTCGACCGGATGCGCAAGTTCGACGGCGCCGGACGCAGGAGCTGACGAACCGTGATCAAGGCAAGTCTGCGCAACTTCCTCGCCCACAAGGGCCGCATGGCCCTGTCCACGCTCGCCGTGATGCTCGGCGTCGCGTTCATCTCCGGCACCCTGGTCTTCTCCGACACCATCAACGCCGCGTTCACCTCCATCTCCACCTCCACCGCCGCCGACGTCACGATCAAGCCGAAGCAGGCGTTCAACCCCGAGGTCGAGGACCGCGCACTGTCCGGGGAGACTCCCACCCTGCCCGCCGACGTGGTGGCGAAAATCGCCCGGGTACCGGGCGTGATAGCCGCGCACGGCCAGGTGAGCCTGCAAACCCTGACCGTGGTGGACAAGGACAACAGGCCCATCGGCGCCACCACCGGCGCCCCGACCATGGGCCAGAACTGGTACGACAACCCACAGGTCCGCATCAGCGACGGCCGTGCCCCGTCGAAGGCCGGGGAGCTGGTCCTCGACCAGGCCAGCGCCCGGCACAAAGGCGTGCACCTCGGTGACAGGCTGCACGTGCTCAGTCCGTCGGGGTCCACACCGGCCACCGTGGTCGGCATCGCCTCCTTCGCCACCGCCAACCCCGGTGTCACCATGGTGTACACCGACACCGCGACCGCGCAGGCGGTGATGCTCGGCAAGCCGGACCTCTTCACCACCGTCACAGTCGACACCGCGCCCGGCGCCACCCACACCACCGTCCAACAGCGGATCAAGGCCGTGCTCGGCGACAGCTACTCGGTTGCCACCAAGGAGGAGCAGGCCCAGTCCGCCACCCAGCAGATCACCGCCTTCCTAGGCGTGATCACCTATGCCCTGCTCGGCTTCGCCGGCATCGCCGTGCTGGTCGGGATCTTCATGATCCTCAACACCTTCGCCATGCTGGTCGCCCAACGCACCCGCGAACTCGGCCTCCTGCGGGCCCTCGGCGCGAGCCGCAGCCAGGTGACCCGCTCCGTCCTAACCGAGGCCCTGCTGCTCGGCGCGGCCGGCTCCACCCTCGGCCTGGGCGCCGGCATCGGCCTCGCCGCCGCACTGAAGTCCCTGATCGGCCAGTTCGGTGTGGACCTGTCCGGCACCGCCCTGGTCATCAACTGGGCCGCCCCGGCCGCCGCCTACGCCGTCGGCGTCCTCGTCACTCTCATCGCCGCGTACCTGCCCGCCCGCCGAGCCGCCCGCATCTCCCCGATGGCCGCCCTGCGCGAAGCCGCCGCGCCGCCCGCCACATCGCTGGCGATCCGCGCCGTGATCGGATCCGTCGTCCTGCTCGCCGGCACAGGAGCCCTCTACGGCGCCGCGACCCACCACGCCACCCTGGTCACCGGCGCCGGACTGCTCGGCGCGGGCATCGTCGCCACCCTCGTCGCCCTGGTCATCCTCGGACCGGCCCTCTCCCAGGTCGTCGTGCACACCCTCGGCGCGCCCTACCCGGCGCTCTTCGGCGCCGTCGGACGGATGAGCCGGCTCAACGCCGTACGCAACCCCCGCCGCACCGGAGCCACCGCCGGCGCCCTGATGATCAGCCTCTCCCTCGTCGGCGCGGTCGCGGTCCTGGCCGCCTCCCTGACCACCTCCGTCGACCGCGATGTCGACAACACCTTCGGCGCCGACTACATCGTCAGCGGCAACGGTCAGCAGCCCATCGGCCCCGAGATCACCGGCAAGGTCCGCGCCATCCCCGGCGTCCAGGCGGTCACCCGCCAGCGATACGCCGTCGCCCAGCTGAACGGCTTCCAGGTCATCGCCTCCGGCGTGGACACCGCCACCGTCGACCAGGCCGTCAAACCCCAATACGTCGCCGGCTCCACCGCCGACATCGCCGCCGGGAAGCTGATGGTCGACGAGACCACCGCCAACACCGACCACCTCGAGATCGGCTCCACGGTGGAGCTGCACTTCCTCAACGGCAACACCGCAACCCTCACCGTCGGGGCGATCACCAAACCCCCGGCCGGCGCGGGCAAGGACGCGGGCACCTTCCAGGTCTCCCTCGACACCCTGGGCCGCTACGCCCCCGAAGCCAAGGACTTCACCCTCTACCTCAACGCCACCCCCGGCGCCGCCAAGCAGCTCGGGCAGGCCCTCGACCGCGCCCTGACCGGCTACCCCCAGGTGAGCGTCCAGAGCCAGGCCGACTACAAGAAGCAGATCACCGGCCAGGTCGACTCCGTCCTCTACCTCATCTACGGCCTGCTCGCCCTCGCCATCGCCATCGCGATCCTCGGCGTCATCAACACCCTCGCCCTCTCGGTGGTCGAACGCACCCGCGAGATCGGCCTGCTCCGCGCCATCGGCACCTCCCGCCGCCAGATCGGCCGCCTCATCCGCCTGGAATCGGTGCTGATCGCCGGCCACGGCGCCCTGCTCGGCCTCGCCCTCGGCCTTGCCTGGGGCATTACCGGCCAGAAGGTCCTCACCCTCTACGGGATCACCACGCTGACGATCCCCTGGACCACCATCCTCGCCGTCCTCGCAGGCGCTGCCCTCGCCGGCCTGGCGGCGGCGATCCTGCCGGCCTTCAAGGCGGCGCGGACCAAGGTCCTGGTGGCCATCGCCGCCGGGTGACAGACCGCGTCCGTCGGCGGGTCCCCCCGGAACCCGCCGACGGACGCACCACCGGGCCCGTAGGCCGGGCTGGGAAGATGTCCGGCAACGAACCCGCCAGGAGGCACGCATGCCCGATTCGCCGACCGCCCCGCGGTGGCGGATGTGGCCGCTCTACGCGGCCGGGTTCACCACCGCCTTCGGCGCCCACGGCATCGCCGCCAACCTCGGCCACTTCACCTCCGACCAGGCCGAATCCCTACTCGTCCTCGGCGGCCTCCTCGCGCTGTACGACGGCGCCGAAGTCCTCCTCAAACCGGTCTTCGGCACCCTCGCCGACCGCATCGGGCCCCGCCCGGTCCTGCTCGGCGGCCTGATCGGATTCGCGCTGGCCTCAGCCGCGTTCGTCCTCGCCGACGACACCGGCCTGCTCTGGGCAGCCCGCCTCGGACAGGGCGCCGCCGCCTCCGCCTTCTCACCCGCAGCCTCCACGCTCGTCGCCCGCCTCAACCCCGCCGCCGGGCACGGACGGGCCTTCGGCTCCTACGGCTTCTACAAGAGCCTCGGCTACACCGCTGGCCCTCTCCTCGGCGGCCTCACCGTCTGGGCGGGCGGCCTGTCACTGCTCTTCGGCGTGATGACCGCCCTGGCGACAGCCGTAGCGATCTGGGCAGCCCTGGCAGTGCCCAGCGTTACGCCACTGCCCCGCGCCCGGCAGACCGTCCTCGACCTCGCCCGCCGGCTCAACCAGAGCAGCTTCCTGCGACCGACCACCGCCCTGGCATGCGCCACCGCAGCCCTCTCGGTCGGCGTGGGGTTCCTGCCCGTCTCCGGCACGGCGGCAGGGATGGGACCAGTCGCAACCGGCGCCGCCGTCTCAGTGCTCGCAGCCTGCGCCGCCGTCATCCAGCCAGGGACGGGCCGCGCCCTGGACGCCGGACGGATCACCACCCGAGCCGGAATCAGCGCCGGCCTGCTCATCACCGCCACTGGCCTGGCCAGCGCGACGCTCCCGGGCATCGCCCCCGTGCTGATCGCCGCCGCCCTGATCGGTATCGGGACCGGGATCATCACCCCGATCGGCTTCGCCGCCCTGGCCGCCTCCACCCCGCACGAGCGACTCGGGCAAACCATGGGAGCCGCCGAACTCGGCCGCGAACTCGGCGACGCCGCAGGCCCCCTGCTCGTCGGCGCCATCGCCACGATCGCCACCCTGACCCCCGGCTACGCCGCCCTCGCGCTGCTGCTGGCCGCCGCCGCCCTGATCCTGGCCCGCGCCGGCACGGCCGGCTCGCCACCGGGCGGCGAACCGGCCGGGTAAGCCGCAATGCGGCGTCCGGCGGCGGCCCCGTACCGCGCGCCGTAGCGTGGAACAAGGAGGGAGTCTGATGCACTCGATCACCGACTGGCTCGGCGGGCTGTCCGGGCCAGTGGTGTACGCGGTCGTCGGCGCTCTCGTCTTCGCCGAGGACGCCCTGTTCTTCGGGTTCGTGCTTCCCGGAGAGACCGCCGTCGTGCTCGGCGGCGTCCTCGCCAGTCAGGGCAAGGTGTCCGTGTGGTGGCTGGCGCTGGTCGTCGTGTTCGCCGCCATCGCGGGCGACAGCGTCGGCTACGAGATCGGCCGTCACTTCGGATCGCGGATCATGGACACCCGCCCGCTACGGCGCCACCAGGACCGCGTCGGCAAAGCCCAGGAGCTGATCCGCAACCGCGGGGCGGTGGCCGTCTTCCTCGGCCGGTTCCTCGCATTCTTCCGCGCGATGATGCCCACCCTCGCCGGCATCTCCCGCATGCCCTACCGCCGCTTCCTCCTCTTCAACGCCCTCGGGGGACTCACCTGGGGCATCGGGTTCACCGCCCTCGGCTACTTCGCCGGCACCGCCTACACCCGAGTCGAGAGCCTCATCGGACGCGCCATCGCCCTGCTACTCGCCGCACTGGTAGCCGTCGCCCTCATCGTGTGGCACATCCGCCGACGCCGCCGCGCCGACGCCCCCGCTTCAGCCGGAGACAACCACAATGCCCGCCAGGACAACGGCGGGGATCGCCACTGACCGTACCCCGCCACCGACTGCCGTCCCGCACGGGGCTCGGCACCGGGCATCAGTCCGCCCGCAGCCTGCTGTCGGCCATCGGGCCCGGGGCCAGGGCCTGTGTCTTCAGGGCGGCGAGCGAGCTCGCCGCCACCGGCATGTCGCTGAACGCCATCGGCCGTCGATTGCAGTTGGATCGCAAGACGGTCAGGCTCTACCGGAACAAAGACCTGGCTGGGCTTCTCGCCTCGGCGCAGGATCGAGGGCACGGCGTCCGCGACCCGTTCATCAAGCTGGTGCA
Source organism: Streptomyces sp. NPDC054883 (assembly GCF_053610645.1). Lineage (NCBI taxonomy): Bacteria > Bacillati > Actinomycetota > Actinomycetes > Kitasatosporales > Streptomycetaceae > Streptomyces > Streptomyces sp. NPDC054883. Next base: position 36,928 of record NZ_JBSGYT010000061.1, read on the forward strand.
GCACCGCTTCCATGCGGACTGCACCAGCTCGATGCAGCTCTATCGCAAGTTGCTCGCCCTCGGCTACACCGACGGTTACCACGTAGGGAACCGCTACGTGGTGACCATCCGGAAAGGCATCGCGGTCCCTGCTCGATCGGTGACACCCCACCCGCGCGACATCACCTCATGGATCATGCGCCCCCAGGAGACACTCAACGCCTCTCGACGTTGCCCAGCTCGACGCTGTGCGGAGTGCCTGCCCGGAGCTCGCCCTGGCCTGTGACCTCGCGCGGGAGTTCACCGAGTTGCACGGTCACGCAGTGTGCACGCGTCACCGCCCGCGTACATCAACCCAGGTACGGTCCGCCCCTCACCGTATTGGGCACACCCTCGCCGAAAACCGGGCTGCCAGGGGGGACTTGGTAAGGAAGGACGGTGCACGGGGGCCGAGCGGGGCACCGCGGCGGGCCTCAGGCCCGCCAGGCCCCTTCCACCGCTTCGCTGAGTCTCGAGCCCTTCGGCCAGGGAGTCAGCAATTCCAGCCGGCCGACCAGGTGCTCCACCCAGTCGGGGTCACCGAGCCGCTGCGCCTCGTCGGCGGCGACCACCTGCGACAACATTTCCTGCAACAGCACTGTGTCGAAGAGACGGTAGGCACGCGCATGCCGGACAAAGGTCAGCTCGCGGTTCTCGTAGGGGTGGCGGAGCGTCATGTCGATATGGCCGCCGCCGCGGCCGCTGAAGGGGCCCCGGAGGTTCCCGAGCATGCCCAGCAGCGAGTACTGCCCGTGATTCGGGTGGCCGCGCCCGATGACCACCCCGACCCCGAGCATGATCCTCGACCAGGGGATCGACTCTCCGTCCCCGCCGCGCCCGTGCCGGTACAGCCCCTCCGCGCGGAACTCGATCCAGGATCCACCGGGTCGGCTGCGGTCGCCAATTGCCCAGGTGCCGTCGACACGTTCCAGTGGTCCCAGGGCCGTGCGCGTATCCGCCATGGGTTCATTTGAGCACATGCTCCCCTGCTGACCCACCGACGGACGGACCGCCGGCCGACGGCCGGCCGTGCTGGTGCGACGGCCCCTCATACGGCGCCGCACGGGCCCCTGGCAGCTCTGCCGTCAGCCCGTGCGGCGCCTGTCGTGCCGTGTCCCGTTAGAAGAGGGACAGCAGGCTGGTGACCGGCGATACCAGGTCGTGCCCGAACTGCGTGATCTTCGTGGCGACGGTCCCGGCGCCCACAGCGCCGATCCACTTGGACTGGCCGAAGGTGAGGACACCCAGGGCGGTGCTCGCGAGAGAGGACTTGAACTGGCTGCTCGTCCAGCCGTAGCCGATCCCGGTGAACAGCGTACTGAGCCCGGAGAAGGCCATGGAGGTGTAGCCGAAGCCGGTCGCGAGACCCTCGATGAACGGGACCGCGGGCGGGAAGAACATCCCGATGCCCAAGCCGGCCAGACCGGTGAAGGCGGAGGCGAATCCGAACATGATGCTGAGGGCGTTCGTGGCGTCCGCCATCCACCGCGCGTCCTCCTTCCACCAGGGAAGGCCGCCCTTGACGCTGTCGTTTTCGGGCTTGTCGGCCGGGTTCAGACCGGCGTCCTTGGCCGCCTTCGCTTCTTCGGCAGCCTTCTTGGCCGCGGCCGCGACTTCGGCCGTCCGCTTGTCCAGGGCGATCTGGTGGGCCTCGCTCGCCGCCGTCGCCGCGGTCTTCGCGTCATGGCCGGCCTGCACCGCGGAGGAGTGGGCGGAGGCGGCGGACGCCTGGGCGGCGTTGGCCGAGGCGACCGCGTTGAAAGCGGCGTCCACCGCGCGGTTGGCCGAGTAGTTCGCCGAACGCGCGGCGGTCCGGGCGGTGGCGGCGGCCTGCTTCGCCTTGTCGGCCGAAGCCTGGGCGGACGCGGCCGACTTCTCGGCGTTGCTCGCGAGCGTATCCGCCTCCCGCGCGGAGGTTGCCGCGTTCGAAGCCGACTGGGTGGCCTTGTTCGCCCACTCCAGCGCTTCATTGGCGGCATTGCGTGCCTTGGCAGCCGCCTCCTGAGCGCGCGCCGCGTCCTCCTGTGCTTTGTGCGCGATTTTCGCGGCCGCGGCGATCGCTCCCTGCATCGCGGCGATGTGGGTGGCCGAGTCGTAGTCGAGCTGCGCGGTCTTGTGCTGGACCGAGGCGATGAAGTTACGGCGCATCCATGCCGGGCCTTCCATCGCGGCCTGTGCGTGGGACTTGGTGTACGGCCCCCCGGTGCTGAGGAGGGTCGCAGTGGCGACGGTGTCGTCCTCCCGCTGCGCCGCCTCGTACGTGCTGCCGAGGAATTCGTAGAGGGCCTCGGGGGTCCCGGTGTCGAGCGCGTCGGTCGCCGCCTTCGTCACCGCGCGGCCCGGGTTGTTGGCCAGGACGCGGTTGACCGCGACACGGTTGTCCATCGCGGCGGCCCGGATCACGCCGGTGCTGAGGAAGTCCGTCGCGGCGTCCGGGGCATTGCTCGCCAGTGCTGTGGTCGCGGCGGAGGCGATGTCCGGAGCGCAGGTCTTGGCGAGGTAGAGACTGGTCTCCCGGTCGTCCTGGCGCTGGGCGATCCGCCGGTCGGTGTCGATCCAGACGTGCACGTCCGAGTCCGTGCCCGCCAGCGCGAACCGCGCCGCCTCCTGCGACCACGATCCCTTGGACGCCATCAGGGCGATGGCCGCCTTGCGTCCGAGGGTGGCCGCACCCCCCAGGTCTCCCGTTCTGAGGGCGGACTCGGCCTGGGTCACGAAGTCCTTGGTGGCCTGCTCGGCCTGCTGGGCCTGGGTGCGCCGTTTGGCGTACTCGGCCTTCTCCTGCACTTCGGCCTGCGCCAGCAGGCGGGTCTCCTCGATCGCCTGCTTCATGTCCTGGTCCAGGCGCTGCCACTCGGCCTCGCGCGCGCTCTTCTCCACCGCGACCGCCTGGATGACGGCGTCGGTGGCGGTGTTCGCGGCCTTCGTGGCTTCGTTGGCGAACTCGGTGGACTTCTTCGCGTACTCCACCGCCTGACCGGCGTACTGGACGGCCCAGTCGGCGGCGGCCGCAGACTTCTCGGCGTGGTTGGCCGCGCTGTTCGCGGCATCGCGTGCGGTCCGCGCGGCGGTCGCCGCGGCGTTGGCCAACACCTGAGCGGTGCCTGCGGCGTTGGTGGCGATCTGGGCGTTGGCGCCGGCGATCTGCGCTTGCCGCTTGGCCTCCGCGGCCTCGGCCTGGGCCGCACCCGCGGCACTGGCTGCGGCGGCCGAAGCGTTCGCGGCGGCGGAGGCGTTGCGCGCCGCCGAGGCGGCGGCGTCCCCGGCCCCCGCGGCCTGGGACGCCGCACCGGCGGCGAAGTCGGCAGCCGTAGCGGCGCTGCGTGCCTGGGCCGCGGCGGTGCGAGCGGCGATGGCGGCGTCCTTGCAGGCGGCTGCCTGCGAGGCGTCCTTGGAGGCGGCGATGGCAGCGCCGTACGCCCGGGCGGCGGCGGAGCCCGCGCTGGCCGCGGCCTGACTCGCGGCAGCGGCCGCGTAGGCAGCGCGGCGAGAGGCCTGAACAGCGGCGTTGGACGCGCTCATGGCGACCCGAGCCGAGTCGGCCGCGCCCTTTGCCGCCTCTCCGGCGTTTCGGGCCGCCTTACCGGCCTTGGCGACGTCGTTCTGGGCGGCCTGGGCCTCGGCCGCAGCGTTCTCCGCTGCTTCCTTGGCCTTCGACGCCGCATCGACGGCCCGGGCGCCGGCCTCCACCGCTTGCTTCGTCATCGCGTCGGCCTTCTTGCCTTCGCGCTGGACGACCGCTACGAGTTCCTGGATCTTCGAAGCCTCCTGGTCGCGGGCCCGGGCGATGTACTGGCCGGTCTCGAGGAACCATTCGATGTCGGCAGCGGAGCCGGAGAGCGCCCGAGAGGCGTACTTCTGCACCTCCGGACCTGCCTGCACCATCAGCTTGGAGGTCTCGACGCGCATGTCCTCCTCGCGAGCCGCGTACTGCCCGTCGGTGAGGAACGCCTCCAAGGCGGCCTGGGAGCCGTCGTTCATGGCGGCGTTGCCGACACGGTTCACGGCCTTGCCGCCACTGGCCATCACAATGGCGGTGGCAACCCGCAGGTCTTCGGCGATGGCGCCCTTGAAGCCGCCCGCCAGGTAGGCGGCAATGGTGGAGTCACCGCCGTTGATCGCGGCGACGGCTTCGCGCCGGCTGCCCTTGCCGCCCCGCGCCAGGGAGGTGACGATCGCAACCCGGTTGTCCATGGCCGTGTCGGACGGCAGTTTCACGGTCAGGAAGTTCTGTACCTCCGCGTCGGAGCCGGTCAGCGCTGCTGCCGCTGACGCGCGAACGGCCTTGCCGCCCAGCAGCCACGCCTTGACGACCTTTGCCCGGTCGGTGTCCGGCAGCAGGAAGGGGTCGCCGTTGTCGTCCGCCGGCGGCGCGGCGGCGGCCCAGGCGGCCGCCGGGTTGAGCACGAGGCTGGAGGTGGTGATGGCGGCCGAGGTGGCCGCGACGGCGCCGAGGATGCGCCGCCTGCTCCAATACATGGTGTCCAAAACGGTCCTTAAGGATCAGTGCCTGGTGGGCGGCGCGCGCGTGACGGCATCGCCAGACAGCGAGTTGTTTTGGCTGCGCCCATGTCCCCCGGCGTGCAAGGAAATCGGGGGGAAGTGATGGGCACGCGCCACGACCCTATGCGTCAAAGAGCGGGTTGAACACCCGTCACTTCGAATGGGAAGGCGCCGCGTGATCCTCGTCAAAACCTGGAATGAAATCTTCCGCGGACTACGTGTGGAATGCAATATTCCGAAACTGTGAGAGGCGGTGGCAAACGTGGCGCACATCACGTACCAACTGGCCCGCTTGCCCTGCTTTGTCACCAATATATGGATGGACGAGTACCAAGGCAGGTGTTTCTATACGTAGGGCCCTGCGGTACTGCACACTTACCGCCGTCCGCCATCTCTCTTCCTTTTGCGGGGAGTTACGGAAAACTGGGCACGCAGTTCGATCTTGCTGGGAGTGGGGGACTTCCAGGGGTGATGCGTTCGCGTGCGACCGCATTTCCCATTGGTCATTCACGGCCTTCACCTCCGCGTTGGCACACGTTGCGGGAGTCACTCCCGGAACCGACGACTAGGACAGCGATGAAGGTAAGCAAGGCAATAGTGCGCTCCGCTGGCGCGGCCATGGGCGCGGGCGCCCTGGCATGGGCCGCGATCGCGAGCGGAGTGACGGGTGGGACGACCGTCGCCGCAAGTGGCACCGGCATGAAGGCGGTTGTCGAAGAGGGCCCCGGTTACGCCGTAGAGGACTTCGGGTACCCGAACGCGGACAAGATTCTCGCGGAACAGCACATCACGCTGAAGCGCGGTGACGGGCACATCCTTCTCGCCGATTGCGCGAGCGCGAACGATCTGCTTGAAGTCTGGTCCCGTACGAACGATAAGATCTGCTTCCGTATCACGGGCAACCAGGGTTACCTGACCTTGGAGATTCCTTCGGTCTTCAGCATCAAGGGGAACTCGTACGCCACCCAGGTCGACATGTCGGTGGGCGCGGAGTCGAAGACCTTCGACGTGGCCAAGGGTACGTGGACTCCGGTCGGCGAAAGCGCGGATGAGCAGGGGCGGGACTTCATGCTCATGGAAATCAGGTCTACCAAGTAGCCGGAGCAGGACCGGTGACTTCCGCCCGTGAAGTCGCCGACTGCGGTTCCAGCAGCATGAATCCGACCCGGCCGACGGAAGACTTCCCGGTGACGGCACGCGGACTCACGGAACCCCACATCGCCGGCAGTCCGGTGACGCGCGATCGAGGCAATGAGCCCCGGCCGACTCCGGTGCGGCGTATGACGTGCGCGACCGACGACGCGTTTCGCGGCAGCACCCTCGATCGATTTCCTACGCACTTGATCAATTGAAGGAAGACGCATGTCTGCACTCCGTATGCACTCGGCACGGATGGCCGGTCTCCTGGTCTCCGCCACCGCGGTTTCGGCAGGTCTGATCCCGTGCGTACCCGCCCTGGCGATGGCCGGTCCCGAGGCCGCCAGCGGGCAGCTCGTGAACGTCGCGAAGCTGAACATCGGCGACGAAGCCCACTCCCGCGCCTGTACCGCGACCCTGGTCGACCAGTGGTGGATCGCCACCGCCGCCAGTTGCTTCGCCACCACGCCCGGTGCGCAGGTCCCCGCCGGGAAGCCCGTGCTGAAGAGCACCGCCACCCTCAGCAGCGGCCAGGCTGTCGAGGTCGTCGAGCTCGTGCCCCGTACGGACCGCGATCTGGTCCTGGGCCGCCTCGCCGGTCCCGCCACCGGCATCACGGGCATCAAGCGCAGCGCCGCGGCCCCGGCCGTCGGCGCCGACACCACGTCGGCCGGGTTCGGCCGTACGAGGACCGAGTGGGTGCCCGACAAGGCGCACACCGGCACCTTCACCGTCGACGCCGCCGACCCCACCACGCTGACCATCACCGGCAAGGGAACGGACGTCATCTGCAAGGGTGACACCGGTGGCCCGCTGCTCAACGCGGCCGGCGAGCTGATCGGCGTCAACAGCCGCTCCTGGCAGGGAGGGTGCCTGGGGACGGCCACCGCCGAAACCCGCACCGGGGCCGTCTCCGCACGGATCGACGACCTCAACGACTGGGTGCAGCAGGCGAGGGCCTTGACGCCGGGCTGGAAGGCCGAAGCCCTCGTGCAGGCGGGAACCGGCCTCTACCAGGGCATCCGCCTGACCGACGGATCCTGGACCGGTTTCACCGACGTGCAGTCCAAGGCCGGAAACATCGGCGGCGTGCGCACGGCCGCCGCCGCCGGCATCAACGGCGACACGCACGTGGTGGCGCTGGGTACGGACGGCCGTCTGCGGCACACCGTGCGTAAGGCGGACGGCAGTTGGGGCGCGTTCGGTGACCTCTCCGCCGAAGCCGGCGCCCTCGCCAACATCACCCAGGTCTCCACCGTCTCCATCGGCGCCGACCTCCACGTGATAGTGGTCGCGGGCGGCAAGGTGTTCCACACCGTGCGCAACGCCACCGGGAACTGGACCGCCTTCGGTGACGTCGCCGCCGCCACGAGCCCGATCGGTACCGTCACCTCCGTCGCCACCGCCAGCTCCGGGGGCGAGCTCCACGTCGTCGCCGTCAGCGGCGGCAAGGCTTTCCACACCATTCGCCGGACCACGGCTCACTGGACCACGTGGGGGAACGTCGCACAGGCCGCCGGAGCCACCGGCCCCATCAGCTCGGTGAGCACGGCGGGCGCGGGCGGCGACACTCACATCGTCATCGCCACCGACAACGGCACTCGTCAGTACCACTCGGTCCGCTACGCCAACGGCACGTGGGCGCCCTTCGGTGACCTCAAGAGCAGCCTCGGGACCCTGACGGCCACCTCCATCGGCGCCGGCACTGTCGACGGCGAACTCCAGCTCGCCGTCACCACCAGCGACAACCGGATCGTGCACATCATCCGCCACACCGACCGCACCTGGTCTCCGGTCACCTCGGTCAACACCCAAGGCGTCGCCGGAACCCTGGGCACGGTCTCCGTCGCCGGCACCCTCTGACCCACCGGACGCCGGTCCCCGCGGAGCCCCACGGCGCCGCGGGGACCGGTACGCGCTCGGGCGCCACCCTTCCGGAGGAGCAGGAGCCATGGCGTTCCCGCCCGCAGCCGGTCCGCGGGCCGGGCGGCGAAGCCATCCGCACCTGACGCGCCCGAGGGTGTGTCCGCGCCGTGGTCCGACCGGATTCCGCTCCTTCCCATACCAAGAGGATCATCATGTCCAAACATGGTTCGCGCACCGCGTGGGCTGCCACCTTGGTCGCTACGACATTAGGAGCTGGACTCCTCGCGATCGCTCCCGCCATGGCCCTCGCGGGCCCTGACGCCCCCGGTACCGGCTACGGCTTTGCGGCGAAGGTCACCATCGGTGACAAGGCCGCCTGTTCCGGCGCGCTGGTCGACGCCCAGTGGGTGATGACCGCCGCGTCCTGTTTCCGGGACGGTGCCGTGCCGGTCCCGGCCGGGAAGCCGGCGCTGGTGACGACCGTGACCGTGGGCCGCACCGACCTCGCCCAGTCCACGGGCACCGTGGTCGAGGCGGTGGAGCTGGTGCCGCACCCGGACCGCGACCTGGTGATGGTCAAGCTGGCCTGGCGGCTCGTCGGGACGGATCCGGTCAAGGTCGCCACCACCGCCCCGTTGCCAGGTGAGCAGCTCACGTCCCTGGGGTTTGGGCGGACGAAGACGGAATGGGTCCCGGACAAGGCGCACACGGGTGTGTTCACCGTGGCCTCCACGGACGGCGGTGCGCTCGGTCTGAGCGCGTCCGGGGGCACGGTGGTCTGCAAGGGCGACACCGGTGGTCCCGCCCTGCGGCAGCAGGACGGTGGCGTGGAGCTGGTGGCCGTCAACTCGCGTTCCTGGCAGGGTGGTTGCCTCGGCACGGATCCGGCCGAAACCCGTACCGGTGCGGTCGCCGTACGGTTGGACGATGTGGCGGCCTGGATCGACCAGGTCCGCAAGAGCACGCCCGCGGTGCGGCTGGCGTCGCTGGTGCCCAAGGTCACCGGCGTGATGGCGACCGGCGATTTCAATCGGGACGGGCGCACCGATGTCGCTGCCGTGACCGACGACGGGAACTTGCACGCCTTCGCCGGGCGGCCCGACGGCACGTTCGAGTACGGCCGTCCTCTGTGGACGTCCGACGGTAGCTGGCACGGCGCTACGAAGATAATCGGTGGTGACTTCAACGGCGACGGGATCACCGACATCGCCTCGGTGTGGAGCAGTGGAACGCTGCGCCTGTACACCGGCCGGCCGGACGGCTCGCTGGCCCCCGCCAAGTCCATGTGGGGCGACCAGACCACCAATTGGAATGCCATGCTCCAGCTGACTCGCTACCGGCTCGATGGTTCCGGGCGTGACGGGCTGCTCGCGGTGTGGGGCTCCGGCGGCTCCAAAGGCTCCCTCTACGCGTACCCGACCGGTTCGGACGGCGTGCTCAGTGGCCAGAACCGCAAGATGTGGCCGGACGCCACCTGGCTGAGCATTCAGAAGATCACCGCGGGTGACTTCAACAACGACGGCCGTGACGACCTCGTCGCCATCGCATCCGACGGCGCCCTGCGGCGCTACAGTGGAAACGCGGCGGGCGGCCTCGACTCCGGCGTCTCCATGTGGCCCGACACCAGCTGGAACGGCATGCCTGTCGTGTTGTCGGGTGACTTCAACGGCGACGGCAAGACCGACCTCGGCGGTCTGTGGAGCAACCAGCAGCGCTTCAACTTCTACAAGGGCAACGGCCAGGGTGCCCTGGCCTACGGCGTCAACGCCTGGCCCTCCCCCCTCCCGGTTCCTGCCACCGGCCAGATTCACAACGCCAACAGTGACAAATGCCTGGAGATCACCAACTCCAGCAAGGACAACGGCGCCCCCGCCCAGCAGTGGACGTGCGGCGCACAGGCCGGCGCGAACTGGGAGTTCCGTGCGACCGGCACCCCGGGCGTCTACCAGATCGTCAACGTCAACAGCGGCAAGTGCCTGGAGATCGCCAGCTCCAGCAAGGACAACGGCGCTCCCGCCCAGCAGTGGACCTGCACGACCCTTCCGACGATGCTCTGGACGGTCCAGCAGGCCGGCAGCACAGTCGGCCTGAACATCAGCAACGTCAACAGCGGCAAGACGCTGGAGATCACCAACTCCAGCAGGGACAACGGCGCCCCCGCCCAGCAGTGGGGACACTCCACCGACCCCGCCTACCCGGGCCAGACCTGGTACCTGTGACCAGGAGCGTCCGGGCGCACCACGAACGGCCGACCGCCCTGCGTTCACG
>NZ_JBSGYT010000062.1:0-43751 GCF_053610645.1 Streptomyces sp. NPDC054883
GCCCGGGACTGTGTCCCGGGCCACCCTCGTGCCGTTCCCCTCCTGCGTACAGCGCGGTCGCTGTACCGTGGAGGACATGTCGAGACACGTCACCATCCGCCTGGACGAAGAGTTCCACGAGCGCCTCAAGGCGCGCGCGGCGGCACTGGGTACGACGGTCACCGCGCTGATCACCGAGGTCACCGAACGCGAACTGGACGAGGACCGCAAGTCGTTCCTGTCCGGCATAGACGAGTTCGCCGACCACTGGGGCTACTTCCAGGAGCGGTTCGGCCATTGAAGATCACCATGGAGTGGGCCTGGACCGCCCTGGCCCACCATCTGCCCTCGGATCCCGCCGTATGGGACCCCTCCGGGGTGGCCGCCGCGGTCGCCCGGCACCAGAACGACCTCGTCCTGGTACCCGAACAGCCCGCCCCGGACACCGCGTGGCGGGCCGCCGCGTTTCTGCACACCCTCGCGGTGTGCCCGGCGCTGGAATCCCCGATGAACGAGTTCTACGCCGCCGCCGCGACCCGCTCGTACCTGCGCGTCGCGGGGGCGAAGCAGCTGCCCTCGCCGGAGGAGCTCGGCGATCTGGTGGAGGCGGCCAAGGGCGGCCGCGCGGACGTCGCGACGGTCGCCGAGGAGCTGCGCGCCCTGATCAGGGAGCCGCTCCCGGCCTCGCTGCGGGCCCGTGGCGAGGACGCGTAGCGGAGCCGGTGCGGCCCTGTGCCGTTCCCCCGCGCCGGGTCAGAAGGTGATCCGCCAGCTGTTGATGTAGCCGGTGTCCTGCGCGGCCACGTCCTTGACCTGGAGCTTCCACACGCCGTTGGCGACCTCGCTCGACGCGTTCACCGTGTACGAGGCGACGACGTTGTCGGCCGAGTCCGAGTCGGAGTTCTTGAGCCGGTACGCCGTACCGTCCGGGGCGATCAGGTCGATCACCAGGTCACCGCGGTAGGTGTGGACGATGTTCACGTCGACCTTGGTGGTCGCGGGTGCGTTGCCCACGACGCCCGAGACCGTGATCGGCGAGGTCACCGCCGGGGCGGGGGAGTCCGGGACGGCCACGTCCGCGGTGTTCTCGAACGACGGGCCCGGCGGCACCGTGGCGGCCGCGCCGAGGGTCCACACCGCGTAGGCGATGGCGTCGGAATTGCGGTCCAGCGCGGTGTCGTTGATGTTCGCGGAGGTGTCGCAGGAGGCGTGGTAGCAGCGGTCGAAGGCCTGACCGGAGGTGCCGCCCCACTTCTGCGCCTGGGCGGCCGTCTTCGTGTAGTCGGCGCCGGAGAACAGGCCGCCGACCGGTATGCCCGCGTTCTTGAACGGCGCGTGGTCGGAGCGGCCGTCGCCCTCGGTCTCTATCTCCGTGGGGATGTTCTGGCCCGCGAAGTAGGTCTTGAAGGTCTGCTCGATCGTCGGGTCGTCGTCGTAGACGAAGTAACCCGGGTTCGGCGAGCCGATCATGTCGAAGTTCAGGTAGCCGGAGATCTTCGACCGCTCGGCGGCCGGCAGGCTGTTGACGTAGTACTGCGAGCCGACCATGCCGAGCTCCTCGGCACCCCACCAGCCGAACCGCAGGTGCTTGGTGGGCTGCAGCTGGGCCCGCGAGACGGCGAGGGCGGTCTCCAGGATGGCGGCGCTGCCCGAGCCGTTGTCGTTGATGCCGGGACCGGCGTTCACCGAGTCCAGGTGGGAGCCGGCCATCAGGACCGAGTTGGGGTCGCCGCCCGGCCAGTCGGCGATCAGGTTGTAGCCGGTGGCGCCGCTTGAGGTGAAGCTCTGCAAGGTCGTGGTGAACCCGGCCGCGTCCAGCTTGGCCTTCACGTAGTCGATCGACGCCTTGTAGCCGGACTTGCCGTGGGCGCGGTTGCCGCCGTTGTTGGTGGCGATGGTCTGGAGCTGGGCCAGGTGCGCCTTCACGTTGGCCACCGGGATGTCGGGCGGGGTCGGCGCCGCTGTGACCGCCGTGACCGCCGTGGGGGACGCGGCCGGTGTGGCGAGGGCGGCGGGGGTCGTGGCCGCGTACAGTCCCGCGGCCGTGACCGCGAGGGCGGTCGCGGCGGCAAGGCGCCGGGAGACGGACAAGCTCATGTGGGGGCTCCGGATTCCGTTGGGGATGAGACGGAACGTGTGGGGATCGAGCAGGTGAGCGTGCGTGCGTCAGTGCGAGCCCGATGTTCAGCGAGTACATGACATTCCGTCAAGAGCGCAATCCGGTCAGCGGCGTTCGGTAAACGGACGATCCCCGGCACGGTGGTCCGTGCCGGGGATCGGTGGTGAGGTGCGGGAGCCGGGGGTTACGCGGGCTCGCGGGTCGGCGCCACGGCCGCGGGCGGCGAGCCAGCGGCGGCCGTGGCGGCGGCGGCCGCGGCGGGGGCTTCCGTGGTTGCGCCGGCGGCCGTCGGCGCGGGGATGTCCGTGATCGCAGCGGCCTCCGGCACCGCGGCCGCGTCCAGCCGGGCCCGGTTCCGCCGCGCGGTCCGCAGTGCCTCCCAGGTCAGGATCACCAGCGCGACCCAGACCAGGGAGAAGCCGGCCCAGCGCTCGGGCGGCATCGCCTCGTGGAAGTACACGACCCCGAGCCCGAACTGGAACACCGGCGCCAGGTACTGGAGCAACCCCAGGGTGGAGAGCGGCACGCGGATCGCGGCGGCCCCGAAGCAGATCAGCGGCAGCGCCGTCACCAGGCCCGTCGAAGCGAGCAGCGCGGAGTGTCCGAGGTCCTGCGGGCTGAAGGTCGACTCGCCCCGCACCGCCAGCCACACCAGATACGCCAGCGCGGGCGGGAACAGCAGCGCGGTCTCGGCGGTCAGCGACTCCAGGCCGCCCATGTTGAGCTTCTTCTTGATCAGCCCGTACGTGGCGAAGGAGAAGGCCAGCACCAGCGAGATCCACGGCGGCCGCCCGTACCCCACGGCGAGGACCACCACGGCGGCGAAGCCGATGCCGACCGCCGCCCACTGCGTCCGGCGCAGCCGCTCGCCCAGGACCAGGACGCCGAGAGCGATGGTGACGAGCGGATTGATGAAGTAGCCGAGGCTGGCCTCGACCACCTGGCCGTGGTTGACCGCCCAGATGTACAGGCCCCAGTTCACGCTGATCACGGACGCGGCCAGGCCCGTGAGCGCGAGCTTGCGCGGCCGGCGCACCAGCTCGGCGATCCAGCCCCAGCGGCGCAGCGCGATGAGCGCGACTCCGACCACGGCCAGGGACCACACCATGCGGTGGGCGAGGATCTCGATCGCCCCGGAGGGCTTGAGGAGCGGCCAGAAGAGGGGGACCAGCCCCCACATTCCGTATGCGCCGAATCCGTAGAGCAAACCCGTGCGCTGCTCGTTCTCCGCCTTCACGGGCCCTCCAGTGCGACTTCCGGCCAATCTCACAACCTCACGACCGTAGCGCCGCAACGCTCCGATGTCATGCCCGTTAGCCGGAGATACTCATGACACGGTCGAGTGCTTGTGCGGCCGGAGCCGAACGGACTCAGGCCAGGGCCGAGGCGATCGCCTGTGCCACGGGGGTCGTCGGCCGCCCGATCAGCCGGGCCAGGTCGCCGTTCGCCCCGGCCAGCCGGCCGCGCGAGATCGCCGCGTCCACGTCGACCAGGAGCGCCGCGAACCCCTCGGGGACCCCGGCGCCGGTGAGCACGTCCAGGTGCGCGTCGGCCGCGAGCGCCGCGTACGAGACCTCCCGGCCGGACTGCTTCGCCACCTCGGCCGCGTACTCGTCCAGGCTCCAGGCGGTGTCGCCCGAGAGTTCGTAGACCCGGTTCAGGTGTCCTTCGCCGGTCAGCACCGCCGCGGCGGCGGCCGCGTAGTCGGCGCGCGCGGCGGAGGCGATCCGGCCCTCGCCGGCGCTGCCCACGACCGCACCGTGCTCCAGGACCACGGGGAGCTGGGCGGTGTAGTTCTCGTGGTACCAGCCGTTGCGGAGGAAGGTGTAGGGCAGCCCGGAGTCCAGGATCGCCTGCTCGGTGGCCTTGTGCTCGGCCGCCAGGTCGAAGTCCGCCTCGGGGCCGCCGAGGATACCGGTGTAGGCGAGCTGTGCGACGCCAGCCGCCTTCGTCGCCTCGATCACGGCGGTGTGCTGCGAAACGCGGCGCCCGACCTCGCTGCCGGAGATCAGCAGGACCCGGTCGCCCGCGGTGAACGCGCCCGTGAGGCTCGCCGGGTCGTCGTAGTCGGCGACGCGTACGGCGATGCCCCGCGCGGCGAGGTCGGCGGCCTTCTCCTCGCTCCGGACGACGACGGTGATCCGGTCGGCGGGGACCTGCGTCAGCAGTTCCGCCACGACCAGGCGGCCGAGGGCTCCGGTGGCTCCGGTGACGACGATGCGGTTCATGGTGGCTCTCCTTCGTGCGGCGTTGGCTCTTGCCACTACCGTAAGGAAAGCGCTAACCGTTGGGAAGTGCCCACTTCAAAGTAAGGTACTGGTATGGAAGTAAGCTCACAGCTCGCACGCCCTGACGGCGACGAGAAGGCCGGGGCCGTGCGGCCCGTCAGCGTGAAGGCCCCGATGTGCCCCTCGCGAGGGGTACTGGAACACGTCACCAGCAGGTGGGGCGTCCTCGTCCTGGCGGCCCTCGTGGAGCGGCCCTACCGCTTCGCCGAACTGCGCCGGGAGGTGGGCGGCGTCAGCGAGAAGATGCTCGCCCAGACCTTGCGGACCCTGGAGCGCGACGGCTTCCTGCTGCGCCACGCCCATCCGGTGATCCCGCCGCGCGTCGACTACTCGCTCACCGGCCTCGGCCGCGAGGCGGCCGAGCAGGTGTGGGCGCTCGCGCGCTGGACCGAGCGGCGGACCGCGGCCGTCCAGGCGGCCCGTGCCCGCTACGACGAAGCCCGGACTCCCTGACGGGATCCGGGCCTCTCGCAGGGGGCGGGGGTTCAGCCCACGACGGTCCAGGTGTCGTTGCCGGTGAGCAGGGCGCCGAGATCGCCCTTGCCGCGCTGGTCGACGGCGGTGTCGAGCTGGTCGGCCATGAGCGTGTCGTAGACCGGCCGGTCGATGTCGCGGAAGACGCCGACGGGCGTCCGGTGGAGCGTGTCGGGATCGGCGAGGCGGGACAGCGCGAAGGCCGTCGTGGGGCTCGCCGCGTGCGCGTCGTGGACCACGATCCGCGCCTCGTTCTCCGGCGTGACGGTGACGACCTCCAGGTCACCGGTGGTCTGGTTGCGGACCACTCCCTTGTGGCCGTCGGCGCCGAACCGGATCGGCTGCCCGTGTTCGAGGCGGATGACGGCCTCCTGCGCCTGCTGTTGGTCCTTGAGGACCTCGAAGGCGCCGTCGTTGAAGATGTTGCAGTTCTGGTAGATCTCGATGAGGGCGGTCCCCTGGTGGCCGGCCGCCTGGCGCAGCACCTCGGTGAGGTGCTTGCGGTCGGAGTCGACGGTGCGGGCGACGAAGGAGGCCTCGGCTCCGAGGGCGAGGGAGACCGGGTTGAAGGGGGCGTCGAGGGAGCCCATCGGGGTGGACTTGGTGATCTTGCCGACCTCTGAGGTGGGCGAGTACTGCCCCTTGGTCAGGCCGTAGATCCGGTTGTTGAAGAGCAGGATCTTCAGATTGACGTTCCGGCGCAGGGCGTGGATCAGGTGGTTGCCGCCGATGGACAGGGCGTCCCCGTCGCCGGTGACGACCCACACCGACAGGTCGCGGCGGGAGGTGGCCAGGCCGGTGGCGATGGCGGGCGCACGGCCGTGGATGGAGTGCATCCCGTACGTGTTCATGTAATAGGGGAAGCGGGAGGAGCAGCCGATGCCGGAGACGAAGACGATGTTCTCCTTCGCCAGCCCCAGCTCGGGCATGAAGCCCTGCACGGCGGCGAGGACGGCGTAGTCACCGCAGCCCGGACACCAGCGGACCTCCTGGTCCGACTTGAAGTCCTTCATCGACTGCTTGGCCTGGGCTTTCGGCACCAGCGACAGCAGCGACGGGCTCGGCGCGCCGGTCAGGTCAGTCATTGATGGCCTCCTTGAGGACCTTCGCGAGCTGTTCCGCCTTGAACGGCATTCCGTTGACCTGGTTGTACGACTGGGCGTCCACCAGGTACTTCGCCCGGATCAAGGTGGCCAGCTGCCCGAGGTTCATCTCCGGCACCACGACCTTCTCGTAGCGCTTGACGACCTCGCCGAGATTGGCCGGGAAGGGGTTGAGGTGGCGCAGATGGGTCTGGGCGACGGGCAGCCCCTCGGCGCGCAGCCGGCGGACGGCGGCGGTGATGGGGCCGTACGTGGAGCCCCAGCCCAGGACGAGCGTGCGGGCCCCGTCCGGGTCGTCGACCTCCAGGTCGGGGACGCTGATCCCGTCGATCTTCGCTTGGCGGGTGCGGACCATGAAGTCGTGGTTGGCCGGGTCGTAGGAGATGTTGCCCGAGCCGTCCTGCTTCTCGATGCCGCCGATCCGGTGTTCGAGGCCGGGGGTGCCGGGCAGGGCCCAGGGCCGGGCGAGGGTTTCCGGGTCACGCTTGTAGGGCCAGAACACCTCGGTGCCGTCGGCGAGGGTGTGGTTGGGTCCGGTGGCGAACCGGGTGCTCAGGTCGGGCAGGTCCTCGACCTCCGGGATCCGCCAGGGCTCCGAGCCGTTGGCGAGGTAGCCGTCCGAGAGCAGGAAAACCGGCGTGCGGTAGGTCAGCGCGATGCGTGCCGCGTCCAGCGCCGCGTCGAAACAGTCGGCCGGGGTCCGGGGCGCGACGATCGGCACCGGGGCCTCGCCGTTGCGCCCGTACATCGCCTGGAGCAGGTCGGCCTGCTCCGTCTTGGTCGGCAGCCCGGTGGACGGGCCGCCGCGCTGGATGTCCACGATCAGCAGCGGCAGCTCCAGGGAGACCGCGAGGCCGATCGTCTCGGACTTCAGCGCGACACCGGGGCCGGAGGTGGTGGTCACCGCCAGGGCGCCGCCGAACGCGGCGCCGAGGGCCGCGCCGATCCCGGCGATCTCGTCCTCCGCCTGGAAGGTCCGCACTCCGAAGTTCTTGTGCTTGCTCAGCTCGTGCAGGATGTCCGAGGCCGGCGTGATCGGGTAGGAGCCCAGGTAGAGCGGCAGATCGGCCTGCCGGCCTGCGGCGATCAGGCCGTAGGCGAGGGCCAGGTTCCCGGAGATGTTGCGGTAGGTGCCGGCCGGGAACGCCCGGGTGGCCGGGGCCACCTCGTAGGAGACGGCGAAGTCCTCGGTCGTCTCGCCGAAGTTCCAGCCCGCCCGGAACGCCGTCACGTTCGCCTCGGCGATGTCCGGGTTCTTCGCGAACTTCTGCCGCAGGAAGTTCTCCGTACCCTCCGTCGGCCGGTGGTACATCCACGACAGCAGGCCCAGCGCGAACATGTTCTTGCTGCGCTCGGCCTCCTTCCGCGAGAGCCCGAAGTCCTTGAGCGCCTCCACCGTCAGGGTCGTGAGCGGCACCGGGTGGATGCTGTAGCCCGAGAGGGAACCGTCCTCCAGCGGGGAGGTCTCGTAGCCCACCTTCGCCATCGGACGCTTGGTGAACTCATCCGTATTGATGATGATCTCCGCGCCGCGCGGCACATCCGCGATGTTCGCCTTCAGCGCCGCCGGATTCATCGCCACCAGCACGTTCGGCGCGTCCCCGGGCGTCAGGATGTCGTGGTCCGCGAAATGCAGCTGGAACGACGAGACGCCCGGGAGAGTGCCGGCAGGCGCCCTGATCTCGGCCGGGAAGTTCGGCAGCGTGGAGAGGTCGTTCCCGAACGACGCCGTCTCCGAGGTGAAGCGGTCACCGGTGAGCTGCATACCGTCACCCGAGTCACCCGCGAACCGGATGATCACCCGGTCGAGACGGCGGACCTCCTTGCCGCCGGCACCTGGTCGGGGCAGCGTGCGCTGCTCGCCGACCACGGTCTCTCCGGCCCCGTCGGCCTGCTCGGCTGGGCTACTGACCTGGCTGGTCACTGAACTGGACCTCCTTCGAGGCGGGCGTTCGCTCCCAGGGTCAACCCTACGTCCGTCAGGTCTTCCGTCCCTGGGTCGCCCGTATTCTGGACCGTCGTTTCGCAGACGGTCTGTCCGACAGACGCCGTGCTCTACGCGAATATGCCAAAACGTCGGCAGTGCTGCCCTGGAGACCGGCTGGTGCGTCAGTGGCGGCGCGCCGGCCCGCCCTGACTGACAGGGTGTCAGTCGATCAGGACTTCAGGTAGGTGAGAACCGCCAGTACGCGCCGGTGATCCCCGTCACTGGGGGACAGGCCGAGCTTCATGAAGATGTTGCCGACGTGCTTCTCCACCGCCCCGTCGCTCACCACGAGCTGCCTGGCCACCGCCGAATTGGTGCGCCCCTCGGCCATCAGCCCCAGCACCTCGCGCTCGCGCGGCGTCAGGCCCGCGAGCACGTCCTGCTTCCGGCTGCGGCCGAGCAGCTGGGCGACCACCTCGGGGTCCAGGGCCGTGCCGCCCCGGGCCACCCGCACCACGGCGTCCAGGAACTCCCGCACCTCGGCCACCCGGTCCTTCAGCAGGTACCCGACCCCGGTACTGGAACCGGCCAGCAGTTCGGTGGCGTACTGCTCCTCCACGTACTGCGACAGCACCAGCACGCCTATCCCCGGGTGGTCGCGGCGCAGCCGTACGGCGGCCCGGATCCCCTCGTCGGTGTGCGTCGGAGGCATCCGTACGTCGGCCACCACCACATCGGGCAACGCGCCCTCGGCGTCCAGCTCCGCAACCGTCTTGATCAGGGCTTCCGCGTCCCCGACGCCCGCAACGACGTCATGCCCCCGGTCGGTCAGCAGCCGGGTCAGGCCCTCACGCAGCAGCACTGAATCCTCGGCGATGACCACCCGCACCCTGTCTTCCACGACTCAGCAGCTCCCGCGTCACTCGTAAGCCGGAACCCCGCTGATCCACGGCTGAGCCAAGCATCCCAGCCCGATGGCCCGGAACAGGGCAGTCCGGGCCAAGTGGGTGCAGCGAGGAGCGCGGCGTCGCGGCCGGTCTTCCGGGGCGGACGGCCTACCCGCGCCAGGGCAGCTCGGCGGTCACGGTGGTGCCGCCGCCGACGGGGGAGTCCACGACCAGCACCCCGTCCACCGCGTCCAGCCGCCCGGCGAGCCCCGCGAGCCCCGACCCGGACCGCGCGTCCGCGCCGCCATGGCCGTCGTCGCACACCTGGAGCAGCAGCCGGTCCCCCGACCGCCACACGTCGACGCTCGCGGTACGGGCCCGCGCGTGCTTGCTCACGTTCTGCAGCAGCTCGGAGACCGTGAAGTACGCGATCCCCTCGACCGAGGCCGAAGGCCGCTCCGGCAGCTCCACGGCCACCTGCACCGGTACCGCGCACCGCGCGGCCACCGAGGACAGCGCCGCGTCCAGCCCCCGGTCGGTGAGGACGGCCGGATGGATCCCGCGCGCGAGGTCCCGCAGCTCCTGGAGGGCGACCTTCACCTCGCCGTGCGCCTCGTCCACCATCCGGGCCGCGCTGCGCGGGTCCTCGGCCAGCTTCTCCTTGGCCAGCCCCAGGTCCATGGCCAGCGCCACCAGCCGGGCCTGCGCCCCGTCGTGCAGGTCGCGCTCGATGCGGCGCAGGTCGGCGGCGGCCGTGTCGACGACCGCGCCGCGGTCGGACTCCAGCTCGCTGACGCGGCTGTCCAGCCGGGACGGGCCGAGGAGGGCGGCCACGAGGACCCGGTCGACGGTGGTCAGGGCGCGGATCACCCACGGCGTGGCGAGGGTGAGGGCGAGGCCGCACACGGCGGCGGCGGCGATGGCCGCGGGCGTGTCCAGGGTGAAGGCGTAGCTGTCGTTCTGGAAGACGACCAGTCCGGACCGGTCGGTGAAGGCCGGGAAGACCCAGAACCACAGCGGGTAGAGCAGCATGGACCACCCGCACACCCAGAACACCAGTGCCAGGGTGAACCCGAACACCGCCCAGGGGAAGTGGAGCACCGGGTACAGGACGTGCCGCCAGGCGCTCCCGCTCTTGAGCACGGCCCCCATCGCGGGGAACACCCCGGGCTTGCGGGCCCGGACCGGCGCCGGCTCCCCGACCTCCGCGCCCAGCAGCCCGCGCACCCGGGCCCGCTCCACCCGGCCGAACCCCCGGCCCATCGCGAGCACCCCGGCCAGCACGGGCACTCCGAGGAAGGTGACCAGCAGCCCCGCGCCGACGCTGAGCCCGGTGACGGTGAGCCCGAAGTACAGCAGGCTCAGCGGGAACCCGGTGATCAGGTACCCGAACTCCCGCCAGGTCCGCCCCGCCACGGGCCCCCGCACCACTCGCCAGACCCCACTGCCCTGCCCCATGTCCCCGCCCTCCGTGTCTCCCGAATACCCCTCCACCCTGCCGCGGCCCCCACCCCGCAACCATCCGGCCCGTAGGCCTCCCGCCCGGGGGGCTAACCCCACCCCCCCACCAAGCCCCGCCGGCGTTTGAGGCGCGGGGTCAGGGGCGGAGCCCCGGAAAGCCCGGCGCAGCCGGGGCCGCTCCGCGCAACGGCGCCGCACCCACCGCCCCCGGCCCCGCCGAAGAGACGGCCCCTACACCGTGCGGTCGCGCCACGGCAGCTCCGCCGTCACCACCGTCCCCCCGCCCTCCGGCGAGTCCACCAAGAACACCCCGTCCACCGCCCCCACCCGCTCCGCGAGCCCCGCCATCCCCGACCCGCCGCCGGCCATGAGACCGGCTCCGCCCCGCCCGTCGTCCGACACCCGGATCAGCAGCCGTCCCGGCCCCCGTCCCGGCCCCCGTCCCGCACCCCGGCCCCGCGTCCGGCCCCCCGTCCGCCACACCTCCACGCTCGCGCCGCGCGCCCGCGCGTGCTTGCTCACGTTCTGCAGCAGCTCCGACACCACGAAGTACGCGATCCCCTCGATCGCCGCCGCCGGCCGCCCCGGCAGGTCCACCGCCACCTTCACCGGCACCAGGCACCGCGACGCCAACGACGACAGCGCCGCGTCCAGCCCCCGGTCCGTCAGCACCGCCGGATGGATCCCCCGCGCGAGGTCCCGCAGCTCCTGGAGGGCGATCTTCACCTCCCCGTGCGCCTCGTCCACCATCGCCGCCGCCGCGTCCGGGTCCTCCGGCAGCTTCTCCTTCGCCAGGCCCAGCCCCATGGCCAGCGCCACCAGCCGCGCCTGCGCCCCGTCGTGCAGGTCCCGTTCGATGCGCCGCAGGTCCGCGGCCGCCGTGTCCACGACCACCCCCCGGCCCGACTCCAGCTCGGCGATGCGCCGCTCCAGCCCGTCGGACGGCGACAGCAGGCCCCGTACCATCGCCCGGTCCACATTGGCCAGGCCGCGCACCAGCCACGGCAGCACCGGCCACAGCACGAACAGCCCGGCCAGCGCGATAATGGAGGTCAGCAGTCCCCACGGCAGCCGGATCGTCGCGTACAGCACGGTCCGCCAGGCCACCGGATCCTTGATGCCAGTCCACAACCAGGGGAAGAACCCGCCGGAGCGCTCCGGCCCGGGCAGCGGCGTCGGTTCGTCCACGCGTACCCCCAGCAGCGCCCGGGCCCGCGCGCGTTCCGGCTTCCCGAGCTGCCGCGCTCCCCACAGGCCGCACGCGAGCAACGGCAGTCCGACGGCGGTCACGGACAGCGCACCCGTCGCCACAACCATGACAACCATGTAAACAAAACCGATCAACGCCACCGCCATATTGCTCAGCAGGTAAGCGATCTCCTTCCACGTCGAGACGTCGAAGACGCCCCGGACGCGGGGAGGGCGGTCGTCATCGGGGGTGCGGCTGCTCGCGGTCATGCGCCACAGCCTGCCAAGCGCGCACCCCGGAAGCCATGGGGTGGGCCGCCCGCAGTGAACGGGGGATAACCCCACCCGCTGTGGCCCAGGCTCTAGACTCCCGTGCGTACCAGATCATCCAGATCGTCGACAGTGGCCGAGGAGCGAGGAACGGACGTGCCCGACCCAACGGTAGCGACCGTAAACGTACTCGCGGCGGACTACTTCCGAAGCTATTCGGTCGTCGGACTGCTCGCCGTACTCGGCGTGCTCTTCGTCGCCGTGGCCTTCGGCGCCGGCCGCCTGCTGCGGCCCGTGGTCCCCACCCCCGAGAAGCTGCTGACGTACGAGTGCGGCGTGGACCCGGTGGGCGAGGGCTGGGCCCACACCCAGGTCCGCTACTACGTCTACGCCTTCCTCTACGTCATCTTCGCCGTCGACTCGATCTTCCTCTTCCCGTGGGCGACGGTCTTCGCCGCCGCCGGTTACGGCGCCACGACGCTCGTGGAGATGTTCGTCTTCCTGGGCTTCCTGGCCGTCGGCCTGCTCTACGCGTACAAGAAGGGCGTCCTCGAATGGACGTGACACCGGACGTGACACCGGACCTGAGCCCGGCCGCGACCACACCGGAGTTCCTCCCGGAGCCGAAGAGGCTGGGAGTGCTCTCCCGGCTGGCCCCCGAACCCATGAAGGTGGTCCTCAACTGGGGCCGCCGGTACAGCCTGTGGGTCTTCAACTTCGGCCTCGCCTGCTGCGCGATCGAGTTCATCGCCGCGTCGATGGCCCGGCACGACTTCATCCGGCTCGGCGTCATCCCGTTCGCGCCCGGCCCGCGTCAGGCCGACCTGATGATCGTCTCCGGGACCGTCACGGACAAGATGGCCCCGGCGGTCAAGCGGCTCTACGAGCAGATGCCGGAGCCGAAGTACGTCATCTCCTTCGGCGCCTGCTCCAACTGCGGGGGTCCGTACTGGGACTCGTACGCGGTCACGAAGGGCGTCGACCAGATCATCCCCGTCGACGTATACGTCCCCGGCTGCCCGCCGCGTCCCGAGGCGCTGCTGCAGGGCATCCTCAAGCTCCAGGAGAAGATCGCCCGGGAATCGCTCGCCGACCGCTACGCCACCGCCGGCTCGTCGGTCGCGCAGCTCACCAGCGGCCTGGTCGCGCCGCCCGCCGCCGGGGGGGTGGGCGAGTGAACCTCTACGACACCCTGCCCGACGCCGCCCCGACGGTCTTCGGGGCCGAGGCCGCGGGGTCGTTCGCGTACGACGTCCTCACGGTCGACGTGCCCGTCGGCTCCTGGATCCCCGCGCTGGAGATCGCCCGCGACAAGCTGGGCTGCACCTACTTCGACTGGCTGAGCGCGGTGGACGAGCCGGGCACCGGCTTCCGGATCTGCGCGCACGTCGTCGCGCTGGAGGGCCACCGCGTACGTCGCCTGCTGCTGCGTACGACGGTTCCGCACGCGGCGCCGTCCCTGCCCTCGGCGGTCGCGGTGTACGCGGGCGCGGAATGGCACGAGCGGGAGACGTTCGAGATGTTCGGGGTGACCTTCACCGATCACCCGCACCTCGTGCCGCTGCTGCTGCCCGAGAACTTCGAGGGACACCCGCTGCGCAAGGACTTCGTCCTGGCCGCGCGCGTGGCCAAGGCGTGGCCGGGTGCGAAGGAGCCGGGCGAGGCCCACGACCCGGACGCGCCGAAGCGGCGGCAGATGCTGCCGCCCGGCGTGCCCGACCCCAACGACTGGGGCCCGCTCAAGGGCCAGCTCCCGCCGGCCCCGGCCCGCCCGGCGCGCACCCCCCGCGCCGCCGCCGCCCGCGAGGGAGCGCCGGCCCGCCGCACCCGCTCGGTGGCCGAGGGCTCGGCGAGCCAGGCGCCCCCGCCCGCGGAGGCCGCGCCCCCGGAGGCCACGGCCCCGCGCCCGGCCCGCCGCACCCGCTCGGTGGCCGAGGGCTCGGCGAGCCAGACGCCCCCACCCGCGGAGGCCGCGCCCGAGGCCCCGGCTTTGACGACCCCGCCTGCCGAGGCCACCCCGGAGGCCCCGGCCCCGCGCCCGGCCCGCCGCACCCGCTCGGCGGCCGAGGGCTCGGCGAGCCAGACGCCCCCACCCGCGGAGGCCGCGCCCCCGGAGGCCCCGCCGGCGGAGGCCAAGCCCGAGGCCCCGGCTGCCAACGGCGCGCCGGGAGCGGCAACTCCCACCGCCAAACCGCCGGCCAGGCGAGACGCTCCGTGGCACGACCCGAAGCCCGCCTTCGACGACCCGGCCCCGCCGGAGCCCGCCGCAGGCGACCAGGCCGACGGCGGGACCGACGGCACCACCCCCGACCACCACGATGGAGGCGACGCGTGAACGACGTACTCGACGTCGCCCTGCGCCTGGTCCTCGTCTTCGCCGTCTTCCTCGTGCTCCCGCTCGTCGTCGGGCAGACCGAGCACAAGGTCATGGCCCACATGCAGGGCCGCCTCGGCCCCATGTACGCCGGCGGCTTCCACGGCTGGGCCCAGCTCGTCGCCGACGGCGTGAAGTTCGCGCAGAAGGAAGACATCGTCCCGGCCAACGCCGACCGGCGGATCTTCCAGCTCGCCCCCGCCGTCGCACTGCTCCCGTACCTCCTCGTCCTCGTCGTGATCCCGCTCGGCCCCGGCGAGGGCGCCGTCGGCCAGATCATCGACGCCGGACTCTTCTTCGCACTCGCCGTCATGGGCGTCGGCGTACTCGGCAGCCTGATGGCCGGCTGGGCGTCCGCCAACAAGTTCTCCCTGCTCGGCGGCCTGCGCACCGCCGCCCAGCTGCTCGCCTACGAGCTGCCCATGCTGCTCGCGGCCGCTTCGGTCGCCATGGCCGCCGGGACCGTGTCCCTGCCCGGCATCCTCGAAGCGTTCCAGTGGTGGTGGCTGCCCTGGCAGATCGTCGGCGCCGTCGTCTTCTTCACCGCCGGCCTCGCCGAACTCCAGCGGCCGCCCTTCGACATGCCCGTCGCCGACTCCGAGATCATCTTCGGCGCGTACACCGAGTACACCGGCCTGCGCTTCGCGCTGTTCCTGCTCGCCGAGTACGCCGGCATCGTCGTCCTCTGCGCCCTCACCACGGTCCTCTTCCTCGGCGGCTGGCACGGCCCCTTCGGGGCCGACGGCCTCGGCTGGGTCTGGACCCTCCTCAAGGTCGCGGTCCTCGCCTTCGCGGTGATCTGGCTCCGCGTGAGCTACCCGCGGCTGCGCGAGGACCAGCTCCAGAAGCTCGCCTGGACCGTACTCATCCCCCTCGCGCTCGCCCAGATCGCGCTCACCGGCATCGTGAAGGTGGCGATCCAGTAATGCCCCCCATCCCCGGTTCCGGCCTCGCCAAGGGGCTGGCCGTCACCCTGCGCACGATGACGAAGCGCTCGCACACCGCCCAGTACCCCGAAGTGCAGCCCGAGCTCCCGCCCCGCTCCCGCGGGGTCATCGGCCTGTTCGAGGAAAACTGCACGGTCTGCATGCTGTGCGCCCGCGAGTGCCCCGACTGGTGCATCTACATCGACTCCCACAAGGAGACGGTGCCGGCCGCGGCCCCCGGCGGCCGCGAGCGCAGCCGCAACGTCCTCGACCGCTTCGCCATCGACTTCTCCCTCTGCATGTACTGCGGCATCTGCATCGAGGTGTGTCCCTTCGACGCCCTGTTCTGGTCGCCGGAGTTCGAGTACGCGGAGACGGACATCCTGGAACTCACCCACGAGCGCGACAAGCTCCGCGAGTGGATGTGGACCGTGCCCGCCCCGCCCGCCCTCGACCCGGCCGCCGAGGAGCCGAAGGAGGCCGCCGCCGCCCGCAAGGCGGTGGAGAAGGCCGAGGCGGCCGCCGCGGCGGCAGCCGCCGCGCCGAGCACCACCGAGCCCGACACCGGGCCGGCCACCGACAGCACGCCGGAGGCAGACGCGTGAGCCCCGCCGCCCACACCCTGGCCGCGACGGCGGGACCGGGCTTCCTGTCCCCGGCCGGCGTCGAGATCGCCTTCGTCCTGGTCGGCCTCGCCACCCTCGGCGCGGCCGTCATCACCGTCACGACCAAGCAGCTCGTGCACGCCGCCCTGTGGCTGGTCGTCGCGCTCGGCGGGATCGCCGTCGAGTACCTGCTGCTGACCGCCGAGTTCATCGCCTGGGTGCAGGTGCTGATCTACCTCGGTTCCGTGGTCGTCCTCCTCCTCTTCGGGTTGATGCTCACCAAGGCCCCCATCGGCCCCTCTCCGGACGCCGATTCCCGCAACCGGCCGGTCGCCCTGGGCGTCGCCGCGGTCGCCGCCGCCGCACTCGTCTGGGTCGTCGTCGACGCCTTCCGCACCACCTGGATCGACCTCGACGGCCCCGTCCAGGGCTCCACCCAGGTCTCCGGCGAGGTCCTCTTCCGGCACTGGGTGCTGCCCTTCGAGGCGCTGTCCGTCCTCCTCCTCGCCGCCCTGATCGGTGCCATCGTGCTCTCCCGCAGGACCGACCCGGCCGACCCCGACCCCCTCGCCGCCCGCGCCACAGACCCCCGCCGTACGGACAAGGGGCAGCGCTGATGCACCTCGCCTATCCCGCCGTGCTCGCGGCGCTGCTGTTCTGCACGGGCCTGTACGGAGTGCTGGCCCGCCGCAACGCCATCCTGGTCCTGATGTCCGTCGAGCTGATGCTCAACGCCGTCAACCTCAACCTGGTCGCCTTCGACGTCTGGCTGCGCGACACCCTGCACGCCGGCCAGGCCCTCACCCTCTTCACCATCGCCATCGCCGCCGCCGAGATCGGCATCGGCCTCGCGATCGTGCTGATGGTGTACCGCAACCGGGGTACCTCCGACATCGACCGGCTGCGCGACACCGCCGAAGGCCACGAGCCGCCCCCGGCCGCCCCCGACTCCTCCACCGCCGCGAACCAGCAGAGCGAGGTCACCGCGTGAGCACCACGACCCTCGCGGTCCTCGTCCCCCTCCTTCCCTTCCTGGGCGCGGTCGCCGGACTCCTCTTCGGCCGCACTGCCCCCGGTTTCGTTCGGCCGCTGGCTGTCCTGCCGGCGCTCGCCGCCGCCGTACTGGCCGTGCTCGTCGCCGTCCGGCAGGGCGGCGGCAACGCCATCGTCACCGCGACCGAGCTGACCCCGACCGGCTCCGTGCCGATCGAGCTCTCCCTCGACATCGACGGCTTCGCCGCGCTGGTCGCCGTCCTCGTCGGAGTCGTCGCCACCTGCGTGCAGCTCTACTCGACGGCGTACCTGCGCGATGACCCGCGCTACCCGTCGTACGCCGCTCTGGTCTCCCTGTTCACCTCCGCCATGCTGCTCGTCGTCTACTCCGGCGACCTGATGGTGCTGCTGGTCGGCTGGGAGGTCATGGGCATCTGCTCGTACTTCCTGGTCGGCCACTACTGGGAGACCGAGGCGGCCCGTTCCGCCTCCCTCAAGGCCTTCCTCGTCACCAAGCTCGGTGACGTGCCCTTCCTCATCGGCCTGTTCGCGCTCGCCGCTGACGCCGGCTCCTTCCAGATCACCAAGATCCTGGGCACCGTCGCCTCGGGCGGCCTGAGCCACCCGACGCTGATCGCGCTGCTCCTGCTGGCCGGAGTCGCGGGCAAGTCCGCTCAGTTCCCGCTGCACTCCTGGCTCCCCGACGCCATGGCGGGCCCCACCCCGGTCTCTGCCCTGATCCACGCGGCCACGATGGTCGCCGCCGGCATCTACTTCGTCGCCCGCCTCCTCCCGGTCTTCGCGGCCTCCCGGGCCGCGCTGGTGGTGATGGCCGTCATGGCGGCCGTCACCATGGTCGGCTCGGGCCTCGCCGCCCTGGCGCAGGACGACATCAAGCGCGTCCTCGCCTACTCCACCATCGGCCAGCTCGGCTACATGACCGGCGCCCTGGCCGTCGGCGACCGTGGCGCCGCCGTCTTCCACCTCCTGTCCCACGGCGCCTTCAAGGCGCTCCTCTTCCTCGGTGCGGGCGTCATCATCCACGCCGCCGGCACGAACTCCCTGGCCGCCATGTCCCGGATGGCCGGCCTGGCCAAGCGCATCCCCGACGCCTTCTGGACCATGACGATCGCGCTCCTCGCGCTCGCCGCGATCCCGCCCTTCGCCGGCTTCTTCTCCAAGGAAGCCGTCCTCGTCGCCGCCGAACACACCGCCGGCGGCCACTCGGAGGTCGCGCCCAGCGCCGCCGGCTGGGTCGTACTGGTCGCCGGCGTGCTGACCGCCCTGCTCACCGCCGCCTACGCCACCCGCCTGTGGCTGATGGCCTTCCACGGCCGGGGAGCCGCCGCCCCCGACCACGGCAGGGAACCCTTCGCCATGACCGGCGTGCTGTGGCTGCTGGCCATCCCGTCGATCGGCTTCGGCCTCGCCGCCGGACCGATCGCCGACTGGTTCGACGGCCGCCGGCTCACCCCGACGCTGACGACCTCCGTACTCGGCACCGGCGCCGCGCTCATCGGAGCCCTGCTCACCTACGGCCTGTGGCAGCGCGCCACCGCCAAGGCCGCCGCCGGAGCGGGCCTGGCCGCGACCGGAGTGCCCGCCGCTGCCGCCGCCGCGGAGTCCGCCGCCGAGACCCCCGAGGTCGCCGAGGTCACCCACGACCACCCCGTCGTGCCCGCCGGTCCCGCCCCCGATCCCGGCAAGGGCCTCCTCGGCCCGCTGCACCGGCACGCCGCCGACGGCTTCCACCTCGACGCCGTGTACGACCGGCTCTTCGTCCGCCCCGTCCGCGGCGCCGCGAGCCTGGTCCGCTTCCTCGACCGCGAGGTGGTGGACACGTACGTCCGCGGCGCGGGCACCGGCCCCCGGCTGCTCGGCAGCCTCGTACGCCGGGCCCAGACCGGCAACGTGCAGAGCTACCTGAGCGCCCTGCTCGCCGGCGCCGTGGTCCTGGCCATCGCCACCGCCGTCATCGCCAACGTCAACGCCGGATCGTGAGCCGTGAGCCAGCCGTGATTGATATCAGCCCGTCCGTGATGCAGTTCCTTCTGGCGTTCATCGTGGCCGCACCGCTCCTCGGCGCCGTCGCGGCCCTGCTGCCCGCCCCGCCCGGGCTCCGGGGAAGGAGCCCCGAACAGGCCGTGCTGCGCCACGGCGTGACCGTCACCGGCGTGATCCTCGCCGCGGCGATCGCCCTCGCCGTGGGCTTCGACCAGGACACCCCGTCCCGCTTCCAGGCGACGACGGACATCAGCTGGATCCAGGCGCTGAACATCCGGATCCACCTCGGCGTCGACGGCATCTCGCTCCCCCTCCTCCTGATGACCGCGCTGCTGTTCTTCCTGTGCGCGCTCTACAGCTACTTCAAGCTGCCCGACGGCCCCTCCCCGAAGGCGTTCGTCGCACTGCTGCTGGTCCTCGAGTCCGGCACCCTCGCGACCTTCGCCGTCCTCGACCTGCTGCTGTTCTTCCTCGCCTTCGAGATGGTCCTCATCCCGATGTACTTCCTCATCGCCCGCTGGGGCGGTGCTCAGCGGCAGGCCGCCGCCTGGAAGTTCATCCTCTACACCCTCCTCGGGTCCGTGGTCATGCTGCTCGGTCTGCTGCTGATCGGACTGAACAGCGGCACTTTCGACATGGTGGCACTCGCCTCTGACAACGGCCGTGGACTGACCCACACCACCCAGTTGCTGGCCGTCCTCGCCATCGGCATCGGCCTCGCCGTGAAAACCCCGATGTGGCCGCTGCACAGCTGGCTGCCGGACGCCCACACCGCCGCGCCCACCGTCGGCTCCGTCCTCCTGGCGGGCGTGCTGCTGAAGATGGGCACGTACGGGTTCGTGCGGATCCTGCTGCCGGTCACCCCGGAGGGCATGCAGACCTTCGCCCCCTACCTCGGGGCGTTCGCCGCCGTCGGCATCGTCTACGGATCCCTCGCCTGCCTCGCGCTGACCCGCAAGGGCAACAAGGGCGACCTCAAGCGCCTCATCGCGTACTCCTCCGTCGGGCACATGGGCTTCGTGCTCCTCGGCATCGCGTCCATGACCCCCACCGGCGTCAACGGCGCGCTCTTCGCCAACATCGCCCACGGCCTGATCACCGGCCTGCTCTTCTTCCTGGTCGGCGCGCTCAAGGACCGCTACGGCACCGCCGATCTCGACACCCTCGCCGGAGCCACCGGCGCCGCCCTCTACGGCCGCGCCCCCCGCCTCGGCGCGCTGCTCGCCTTCGCCGCCGTCGCCTCCCTCGGGCTGCCCGGCCTGGCCGGCTTCTGGGGCGAGATGCTGGCCCTGTTCGGCGCGTTCGACCCGGCCGCTGGCCTGTCCCGGCCGGCCTTCCTCACCTACATGGCGGTCGGCGCCTTCGGCACCCTGCTCACCGCCGCATATCTTCTGATCGTCGTACGCCGGGTGTGCATGGGCGACCCGAAGGAGGGCCCCGAACTCTCCCTCGCCGACGTCCAGCGCTACGAATTCGCCGCCTGGACGCCGCTCGTCGCCCTCACCGTCCTCGCCGGCCTGTGGCCCGCCGTCCTCCTCGGCCTCACCGACCCGGCCGTCCAGCAGCTCCTCGCAGGAGGCAACTCATGACGGTCCTGTCCGTCGCGGCCGCCCCGGCCGGCCCCAGCCTCGTCCAGTCCGTCGACTGGCTCGCGATCACACCCGTCCTGATCCCCGCCGCCGTCGCGCTCGTCGTACTGGTCGCCGACCTCTTCGTGGCGCAGAAGCACAAGCCGCTCCTCGGCTGGCTCTCCGTGGCCGGGCTCGCCGCCGCGACCGCCTCCCTGCTGCCGCTGCGCGCCGGCGACCGCGCCACCTTCTGCCTCACCGGCGATCCCGGCGCGTGCAGCTACACGGCCGACCACTTCGCGCTCGTCGTCCAGTTCCTCGTCCTGGCCGGCGCCCTCGTCACGGCCCTGCTGTCGGTCACCGCCGTCCACGAGACGCGCATGCCCGCGGGCGAGTACTGGTTCCTGCTGCTGTCCTCCGCCGCCGGCGCCGCCCTGCTGCCCGCCGCCCGTGACCTCGCCACCCTGATCGTCGCCCTCGAAGTCGCCTCACTGCCCGCCTTCGCCCTCGTCGGCATGCGCCGTGGCGACCGGCTCTCCTCCGAGGCCGCCCTCAAGTTCTTCCTGTCCTCCGTCACCGCGACGGCCGTCTCGCTGCTGGGCGTCAGCTTCGTCTACGGCGCCACCGGCACCCTGCACCTCGCCCGGGTCGCCGACCGCCTCGAAGACGTCCCCGCGCAGCTCGACACCCTCGCGATGGCCGGCGTCGCCCTCACCCTCGTCGGCTTCGCCTTCAAGACGGCGGCCGTCCCCTTCCACTTCTGGGTCCCGGACACCTACGTCGGCGCGCCCCTGCCCATCGCGGGCTACCTCTCGGTGATCGGCAAGGCCGTCGGCTTCACCGGCCTGATCCTCGTCACGGTCATCGCCTTCCCCGCGTACTCCGACGTCTGGGGCCCCGCGCTGGCGGTCCTCGCCGCCCTCACCATGACCGTCGGCAACGTCGCCGCCCTGCGCCAGAGCGCCGAGCGGCCGAACAGCGCCGTACGGCTGCTCGCCTGGTCCTCCGTCGGACAGGCCGGCTACCTGCTGGTACCGATCGCCGCGGCCGCGTACGCCGATCGCGACCAGGTCGGCTCCACCGTCGCGTACGCGCTCATGTACGGCGCCGTGAACCTGGGCGCCTTCGCCGTGGCCGCGCTGGTGGCCCGTACGAAGCCGCTGCACCGGATCAGCGACTACCGCGGCCTGTACGCCGAGCGCCCCCTGGCCGCCCTGACGCTGGCGTTCTTCCTGCTCTGCCTCGCCGGCCTGCCGCCGGGCATCATCGGCCTGTTCGCCAAGGTCACCGTCTTCCGGTCGGCGGTGGACGCCGGCCTGGGATGGCTGGCCGTGGTCATGGCGGTCAACGTGGTCATCGCCCTCTACTACTACCTGCGGTGGACGGCCCTGCTCTTCCGCCCCCCGGCCACCGGGGAAGCCCCCGCCGCGGCTCCCGCGCCCTGGCCGGTGACCGTGGCGATCGTCCTCACCGGGGTCACCGCCCTGGTCCTCTCGGGAGCGCCGCAGCTGGTGCTGCGCTTCGCGTCGGGCAGCCTGTTCCCGCAGTAGCCCCCGCGGCTGGCCCCGCCGCGTCGCCCGGACGGCGCAACGCCCCGGGCCGCCCCCCCACCCGGGCGGGCCGCGGGGAGGCGACCCGGGAACCTGGCGCGCTCACCTCGCGTTGACCAGGAAGGGAGGGTCCACTGGACCGGAAGACCCTCCGTTCCACCGATCCTGGACGGGTTCCCCCTGCCGCACCATTTGGAGGGCGTACCGTGCACCGCCGGCACAACGGGCTGAAGACCGCCGTACTCCTCGGCGGGCTGTCGGCACTCATCATCGTCATCGGAAGCTTCTTCGGGCGGGGCGGCCTCATCGTCGCCGTCCTCATCGCGCTCGGGACGAACGCGTACGCGTACTGGAACAGCGACAAGCTGGCTCTACGCGCGATGCGCGCCCGCCCGGTCAGCGAGTTCGAGGCCCCCTCCCTCTACCGCATGGTGCGCGAACTCTCCACCTCCGCGCGCCAGCCGATGCCCCGGCTCTACATCTCGCCCACCGAAGCCCCCAACGCCTTCGCCACCGGCCGCAATCCACGCAACGCCGCCGTGTGCTGCACCGAGGGCATCCTGCGCATCCTCGACGAGCGCGAGCTGCGCGGCGTCATCGGGCACGAGCTGAGCCACGTCTACAACCGGGACATCCTCATCTCCTCGGTCGCCGGAGCCCTCGCCTCCGTGATCATGTTCCTGGTGAACTTCGCCTGGCTGATCCCGGTCGGCCGCTCCAGCGACGACGAGGGGCCCGGCATCCTCGGCATGCTGCTGATCATGATCCTGGGCCCGCTGGCCGCCTCCGTGATCCAGCTCGCCATCAGCCGCTCGCGCGAGTACGAGGCCGACGCCTCCGGCGCCCAGCTGACCGGGGACCCGCTGGCCCTGGCCAGCGCCCTGCGCAAGCTCGACGCGGGCACCAAGCAGCTCCCGCTGCCGCCCGAGCCCCGACTGGAGACGGCCAGCCACATGATGATCGCCAACCCCTTCCGCCCGGGCGAGGGACTGTCCAAGATGTTCTCGACGCACCCCCCGATGGCCGAGCGCATCGCCCGGCTCGAACAGATGGCAGGCCGGACCCAGTGAAGACCATCCTGAACGTCATTTGGCTCGTCCTCAGCGGCATCTGGCTGTTCCTGGGCTACTGCCTCGCGGGCCTGATCCTCTGCATCACCATCATCGGCATCCCCTTCGGGATCGCCGCCTTCCGCATCGCGCTGTACGCGCTCTGGCCCTTCGGCTACACCACGGTCGAACGTCACGACGCGGGCGCCGCGTCCTGCGTCGGCAACGTGCTCTGGCTCGTCCTGGCCGGCTGGTGGCTGGCCATCGGCCACATCGTCACGGGCCTCGCCCTGTGCGTCACGATCATCGGCATCCCCTTCGGCATCGCCAACTTCAAGATGGTCCCGCTCTCCCTGCTCCCGCTGGGCCGCGAGATCGTCCCGACGGACGCCCACTTCGCCTCCCGCTGACCGGTCCGCGCAGGTCAGGGGCGATTGTCAGTGGGGTGGTCCACCATGAACACATGACCGAGACCAAGCAGTTGCCGCAGCAAGTCCGCCGTCGACGGCCCAACTCCCCGCAGGCGTCCGGAAGGCCCTCAGCCGCCCCGCCGCGGACCGGGACGCGGTCCCATGGTGACCGCACGGGCGGCCGCTCCCGGCCGCGCCCGCCGCCCCCGCGCACCAGGAACCTGACCCGTCCTCAAACGGCCTTCCTGCGCAGCCTGCGCCCGGCATAGACCGCCGCGCCCAACGCCAGTACCGCCGCCCCGGTGACTGCCGACGCGGCGGGCAGCGCGCACGCGAGAACCACACAGCCGGCCAGCCCGACCACTGCCACGGCCCGGTCCTTGACACCTGAATCCAGAGTCCACGCCGAAGCGTTCGCGATCGCGTAGTAGACCAGCACTCCGAAGGAGGAGAAACCGATCGCACCCCGCAGATCCGTGGTGGCCGCGAGCAGCGCCACCACCGTGCCCACCGCGAGCTCCGCGTGGTGCGGCACCTGACGCCGGGGATGTACGGCGGCCAGCACCCGGGGCAGATGGCCGTCCCGGGCCATCGCCAAGCCGGTGCGCGACACCCCCAGCACGAGGGCCAGCAGCGAGCCCAACGCGGCCAGAGCCGCACCCGCCCGGACGACGGGGGCCAGTCCGGGCCACCCGGCCGCCCGCACCGCGTCGGCCAGCGGGGCCGTGGACCCCGCCAGCGCCGCGCCGCCGAGCACCGCCAGGACCGCCACGGCCACGGCGGCGTACACCAGGAGGGCGATGCCCAGCGCGATCGGCACGGCGCGCGGGATCGTCCGCTCCGGGTCACGCACCTCCTCGCCCAAGGTGGTGATCCGGGCGTAGCCGGCGAAGGCGAAGAACAGCAGCCCGGCACCCTGCAACAGCCCGGCCGCCCCTCCCCACTGCCCGCCCGCCGGGCCACCACCCAGCCGGCCCGGGTCCGCCGCGCCCGAGGTCAGACAGACGGCCACCACCACGGCCAGCACCACCAGCACCGCGGCCACGATCCCCCGGGCGATCCTGGCCGACTTCTGCACACCGCCGTAGCTCGCGGCGGTCAGCGCCACCACCGCCGCCACGGCCACCGCATGCTGCTGCCCCGGCCACAGGTACGCCCCGACGGTCAGCGCCATCGCCGCGCAGGAGGCCGTCTTGCCGACGACGAAACCCCAGCCGGCCAGGTATCCCCAGAACGGGCCGAGCCGCTCGCGCCCGTACACGTACGTGCCGCCGGAGGACGGGTAGCGGGCGGCGAGCCGTGCGGAGGACCGCGCGTTGCAGTACGCCACGACGGCGGCCAGCCCGAGGGCGGTGAGCAGCGCGCCGCCCGCCGGGCCGGCCGCGCGGGCCGCCGGGGCGAGCGCCGCGAAGATCCCGGCGCCGACCATCGCGCCCAGCCCCACCACCACGGCGTCGAAGACGCCGAGGGTGCGCCTCAGCCCCGTGCCCACCGGCACACCGTCCACCGGCAAGTTGTCCATGGGCGGAGGCTAACCGCCTCACATGACGCCCCGGGGTCGGGGGAGCGGCGAGCGCTGCTTCTCCCATCCGTCGAGGGCGGTCAGACAGGCATGGTCCAGGTGCCGCAGCCCGCTGAGGTCGAGCCGCACCGACTGGCCCGGCGGCACGCCGTCCAGGGAGTCCAGCATCTTGGGCAGCCGCAGGAAGCTGGCATTGCCCACCATCCGCACGCACAGCACGTCCCCTCCCGCCTCCCAGACCTCCTCGATGTGCACCTGGGAGGTCTCCCAGGCCGCCTTGGCGACGGCCAGTCCCAGGCCGACCAGCACGCCCTCGAAAAGGTTGGTGGCCACGATCGCGCCGGCCGTCGCCACCAGGACCAGCGCCTCGCCCCGGTGGGTGCGCCACAGAGCGGCGACCGCCTTGGCCGGGAGCAGCTTCCAGCCCGCGTGCAACAGCACCCCGGCCAGCGCGGCCAGCGGCACCGCTTCCAGCGCCCGCGGGAAGACCACGGCGAACAGCAGGAGCCAGCCGCCGTGCAGCACCCTGGCCGCCCGGGTCCGCGCCCCGGCTTCCACGTTCGCGGCGCTGCGTACGATCACGGCCGTCATCGGCAGCGCGCCGAGCAGCCCGCAGGCCAGGTTCCCCACGCCCTGGGCCACCAGTTCCCGGTCGTAGTCGGTGCGGGGCCCGTCGTGCATGCGGTCCACCGCGGCCGCACTGAACAGGGTCTCGGCGGAGGCGATCAGCGCGATCGCCGCGACCGTCCCGAACGCCCCCACGGAGGCCAGCGCCCCGAGGTCTTCCCACCGGGGCAGGGACACCGCGCCCAGGACGCCCGTCACCCGCACCCGCTCGACCGGCAGCCGCAGCAGCGCGGCCACCGCGGTGGCCGCGGTGACCCCGACGAGGGCGCCGGGGACGAGCCGCAGCCGGGCCGGCATCCGGCGCCACGCCACGAGGACGGCGATGGTCCCGGCCCCGAGCGCCACGGCCTCCCAGTCGGCCTGGCCGCCCAGCGCGGCGGCCCCGGCCAGCTTCTCCAGGGTCTTCGCCGGCGGCGTCACGCCGCTCAGGGCGTAGAGCTGCCCGGCGATCA
Source organism: Streptomyces sp. NPDC054883 (assembly GCF_053610645.1). Lineage (NCBI taxonomy): Bacteria > Bacillati > Actinomycetota > Actinomycetes > Kitasatosporales > Streptomycetaceae > Streptomyces > Streptomyces sp. NPDC054883. Next base: position 25,777 of record NZ_JBSGYT010000062.1, read on the forward strand.
GTACGAGCCCGATCCCGGCCAGCATCCCGTGCACCACGGCGAGCGAGATCGCCCGGAACCACCGACCTAGCCGCAGCATCCCCATGCCCAGTTGCGCCACCCCGGCAGCGGCCACCAGCATTCCGAGCGCGGCCGGGCCGTACGTCTGCACCGCCTCGTAGACGAGCACCGTCAGCCCCGCCGCCGGTCCGCTGACCTGGAGCGAGCTCCCACGGAACCAGCCGGTCACCAGTCCGCCGACGACCCCGGTCACTATGCCCAGCTCGGCCGGCACGCCGGAGGCGACGGCCACGCCCACGCAGAGCGGTAGCGCGACCAGCGCGACGACGACGGACGCCCCGAAGTCTTCGCGGAATGTCTCGGCCCCGGGCATGCGAGAACCCCCTGTCACACGGTGACGAACGGCACTCAGCGTGACGGGAGCACGGCCCGGTGCCTAGTGACCACTGGGAGCCCTGGCGGAGCATGCGCCGCTCACGCCCGGCGCACCCCACCCGCGCGCCCACGCCCCGCCGCGCAGGGCGGGCGGACGCGGCACGGCCAACGGGCCGGAAGGGCCGGGCGGCCCCGAGGTGCGCGTTCGGCAGGGCGAGGGCACAACGCGGGCTGCCGCCGAGGCGGTCCTCGGCGGCAGCCCGCGTTGCGCCCTGCCATGCCCGGCTAGACGCGCTCGCGGCAGGCCGCGGACTCCGATCAGCGGTAGTTCACGAACTGGATCGCGAAGTCCAGGTCCTTGCCCTTGAGGAGTGCCTGGATGGTCTGGAGGTCGTCGCGGCTCTTGGAGCTGACGCGCAGCTCCTCGCCCTGGACCTGCGCCTTGACGCCCTTGGGACCCTCGTCGCGGATGATCTTCGCGACCTTCTTGGCGTTCTCCTGGGAGATGCCCTCCTCGATCGTCGCGAAGATCTTGTACTCCTTGCCGGACAGCTGCGGCTCGCCGGCGTCCAGCGCCTTGAGCGAGATGCCGCGCTTGACCAGCTTGGTCTCGAAGACGTCGAGGACGGCCTTCACGCGCTCCTCGGAGTTCGCCTCCATGAGGATCTTCTCGCCGGACCAGGCGATCGACGCGCCGGTGCCCTTGAAGTCGTAGCGCTGCGAGAGTTCCTTGGCGGCCTGGTTGAGGGCGTTGTCGACCTCCTGCCGCTCGACCTTCGAGACGATGTCGAAACTGGAGTCGGCCATGTGCTGTGGCTCCTTGAAGTCGGCTGGCTGAGCCCCGTGGGGCCGCGGCCGGACATCCCCGGACCGCTCCGCAAAGCCTAGCCACCGCGCCCCGGTGCGGTGCTGATCAATCCGGTGGCGGAGCACCCCCGGGCATCGGGTATTGTTTACGTCGTTGCCACGGAGCGCCGCCGCAAGGCGGAAAAACGGCAACGTCCCTTGGCGGTGTGCCCGAGTGGCCAAAGGGAGCAGACTGTAAATCTGCCGGCTCAGCCTACCCAGGTTCGAACCCTGGCGCCGCCACGCGAGTGAGACCCTCGCCCACTACGGAAACGTAGGGGCGGGGGTTTCTTCGTATGTCCGCGGTCGGCAGCCGCCCTGCCGAGTGCCCCGCCGAGCGTGCCGCCCAGGGCCTGCCGAGCGCGCCGGGCGGACGGCTACTTCACCGGCTCCGTCACCGTCAGGTGGTAGGTCGTGTCGACCCGGAAGCCGTTCGTCGTGGCGCCGTCGATCTCCAGCACGAACTGGCCCGGCGGCAGCGGGGTGAGACCGCACCACAGACCCCAGGCCACCCGCGGGCTCCCCATGGCCAGGAAGGTCTTCGAGCTGAACTCGCGCACCGTCAGCGGCGTACTGTTCAGCGCCGCCGACGCCCGTGCCACGCCGAGCGCCCACGGCCCGGTCACGAACGGCACCGCCCTGCGCTGCGTGTTCAGCACCGGGAAGAACACCGGCCGGCCCGCCGGGATGCCGCACCGGCGCACCACCCGGCCGCCGTACGTGCCCGCGAGGAACCACAGGTCGTCCGGCTGGCGCCACCCGGCGTTGCGCCCCGTCGTATCGGCGACGGGACTCTGCTCCTCCGGCGCCGACAGGGCCCACTTCCACCACCGGGCGGCGAGCCGGCCGCCCTCCGCGCCGCCCATGCGCCACTCGCCGTCGCCCATGCCCACCCCGGTACCTCACGCGACCGCCCCCTGCGGCCGGACCGCAGTGACCCTATCGGGGGCCCCGGACGCAACGATCAACGCGTCCCGTCGTTCATGTGGCGTGAATTGGACATCGAATACACGTGGCAAGGTCGGCGGCGGGGTACTCATCGCCCTGCTCGGCGCGGGGATCCCGGCCCTGCTCGGAGCAGCCCTGCACCCCCATGTCGGGGAGCCGTACCAGGAGACCCGGCTCTACTTCGGCACCGCGCGCCCCGTCGGTCAGGGGCCGGTCGACGAAGCGGAGTTCAACCGCTTCATCGACCGCGAGGTGACCCCCGCGTTCCCCGAGGGGCTCACCGTCCAGGACGCGCACGGCCAGTGGCGCGGCAAGGACGGGACGATCGTCCACGAGACGTCCTACGAAGTGGTGCTGCTCTACCCGCAGAAGGAGGCCGACGACCGCAGCGTGCGCATCGAGCGGATCCGCCAGGCCTACGAGCGGCAGTACGAGCAGGACTCCGTCGGCCGATCCGACGACGAGGTCACGGCGGAGTTCTAGCCCCCGCCCCGGCGCCCGCCCCGGTCAGTTGCCCGCCACGTCCTTGACGGCGACCGCGACCGGGGTCGACCCGGAGACGAGTTCCAGCGTCAGGCCCGCCGTCGCCGGAGTCTCCACCAGCTCCGCCAGCACCGCCGCCACGTCGTCGCGCGGGACCGACCCCCGCCCGGTGCGCGCCTCCAGGCGGACCAGCCCGGTACCGGCGCTGTCGGTCAGCGCGCCGGGGCGCAGCACCGTCCACTCCAGGCCGAGGCGGGTACGGAGGTGGTCGTCGGCCTCCCCCTTGGCGCGCAGGTAGTAGTCGAACACCTCCTCGCCCTCGTGGCGGGCGTCCGCGCCCATCGAGGAGACCATCAGGAAGCGCCGTACGCGCGCGCGTTCGGCCGCGTCCGCGAAAAGTACCGCTGCCGCACGGTCCACCGTGTCCTTGCGTTCGATGCCGCTGCCCGGACCGGCACCGGCCGCGAACACCGCCGCGTACGCGCCCTGGAGGATCCCCGCCACGTGCTCGACCGTGGCCGACTCCAGGTCGCACAGCACCGGTTCGGCGCCCGCCTCCCGCAGGTCGTCGCCCTGCTCCGGGTCGCGGATGATGCCCGCGACCTCGTACCCGCGCGCGGAGAGCAGCCGCTCCAGCCGCAGCGCGATCTGACCGTGTCCACCCGCGATGACGATGCGCATGTCCCGACCGTACGACGAGCCGGGCCCGCCCGCCCGCCCGCGAACGGGCGGCGAACGGCCGGTGCCGGTTCGGCGCCGCTCAGGGCCCCGGCTCCGTGCGCCCCTGCCGGGGCAGGTCCAGGGCCACCGCCACCGCCGAGTCGCAGTACTCCCGTACGGCACTCGTACGGGCTACCACCCGCCCCCGGTGGATCACGATGCGGCTGTACGCCAGGGACAGCACCCCCGCAATGCGGTCACCGCGTACGGCGAGCAGCTCCGCCGGGAAGCCGGCCGCCACCCGGACCTCCGGGAGGCCCATCGCCTCCCGGGCGGCGGTGCTGACCGCCTCGTAGGCCTCCGGCGGCCGCAGACCGCCCTGGGAGGCCAGCAGGTACGCGGCTTCGAGCGGGTCGCCGCGGCCGACGGGGTTCCCCGCGTCCCGCAGCGCCCCGCTCCCCGCCGCGACCCGGACGCCGGCTGTGCGCAGGAGGCGTACGGGCGCGGTGCGCAGCCCCCGGCGCTCCAGGGCGGCGCAGTCGCCCTGCGGGAGGCAGACCACCCCGATCCCGGCCGCGGCCAGCTCGTCGGCGACGCGGCTCGCCACGTCCAGCGGGAGCCGCGAAAGGCCGCCGCAGGGGCCGATGGTCACGCCGGGACGCAGGCCGGCGGCCATCGCCGCGAGCCGGGCGAGGCGGCCGGGATCGTCACCGTCCGTGTGCAGGTCGACGGGGCAGCCCTGCTCGCCGGCCAGTTCCAGGACGGCTTCGAGGTAGCCGGCCGGGTCGGGGTCCAGGTCCGGGCAGCCGCCGATCACCGAGGCCCCCATCTTGACCGCGTCGCGCAGCAGGGCACGGCCGTCCGCCCCGGCGGCACCGGTCAGCAGGCGGGGGACGGCGACCGCCGTCAGGTCGGCGAGGCCGCGCAGCGAGCGGCGGGCCTGGAGCACGGCCTCCAGGGGGCCGAGCCCGCGGGCGTCGCCGATCCGTACGTGGGACCGCACGGCGGTGGCGCCGTGGCCGAGCTGGAGCAGGGCGGCCTCGGTGGCCCGGCGCTGGACCTCGTCGGTGGCGTACGACACGGGCCCCTCGCCGTCCGCCGTCAGGGCGGTGTCCCCGTGGGCGTGCGGTTCGGCCGGGGCGGGGAGCAGCAGGTAGCCGCTCAGGTCGACCCGGGAGAGGGCGGGCATGGGCAGGCTGCCGGGGGTGCCCACCGCCTGGATGCGGTCGCCGCGCAGCCGGACGTCGACCGTGCGGCCGTCGGTGAGGCGGGCCCCGGCGAGCAGCAGCGTGGTGGTCTCGGCGCCCCCCGCGGCCGGCCCTCCGGCGGCGCCGCGGGCGGCCCCGTAACCGCCGCCGTCACCCCGGCCACCGCGCGGGGGAGGGGAGGGCTGCTGCGGCTGGCTGTCGGACATCGCGCTCCTGTGGTGGCTCGGGCGGTTCCTGGGCCACGGCCCGCGGCCCGCGGCCCAAGATCACGCAGCGTGCTCAGAGCCTAGGGCGCGGGGGTGTCCGGTTCGCGGAGGAGCGCAATAGTCGTACCGGTGAGCCGCGTGCGCCGCCGCGGGCGGCTGCTGTCCGACGTCACGTGACGTCGGACACAATCTCCGCGAATGACTGGGGAAAACGGGTCGGCCGTGGCTCGTGAGCCGACCGGGAATCCGGGCCGGAGCGCCTCCGAGCCCGGGCGCCCCAAAGGATTTGGGCGATCGGCGGGCAACCGTGTAATGTCTTCATCGCTCGCCCCAATAGCTCAGTCGGTAGAGCGTCTCCATGGTAAGGAGAAGGTCTGCGGTTCGATTCCGCATTGGGGCTCTGGTGAGAGAGGTTCCCCACCCTCGGGTGGGGAGTCGATCACATCAAAGCGGCGTAGCTCAGTCGGTAGAGCAAGCGGCTCATAATCGCTGTGTCACCGGTTCAAGTCCGGTCGCCGCTACACACAGTAGCCGATTGCGGGGTCGGTCTCCCGGTCGGCTACTCTTGTATGCGTTCATCCGTCCCAATTGTCCGTCAAGGAGCACTCACGTGGCTGCCACCGACGTCCGCCCGAAGATCACGCTGGCCTGCGTGGAGTGCAAGGAGCGGAACTACATCACCAAGAAGAACCGGCGTAACAACCCGGACCGTCTTGAGATGAAGAAGCACTGCCCGCGCTGCAACTCGCACACCGCGCACCGCGAGACCCGCTAAGCCTTAGCGAGTCTCGAATACAGGCACCGTCATGAGGTCGTCCCCTTCATTGGGGGGCGGCCTTGTGTCGTTTCCGCACGGGCTGGTGAGGTGCCGGGCCGGTACCGCGGATGCCAGTGACAGATGATGGACTGATCGACGCGGGACGCCCGCCGTCCGACCGCGCCCGATGGCGGTCGACGGCGCCCGGGACTTCCGCGTCCCCCAACAGGAGGTAGTGAGCCATGGCCCTCGACCAGACCTTCGTGGGGCGGAGCTACCCGCCCACCGATCCGTACGAGGTCGGCCGGGAGAAGATCCGCGAGTTCGCGGTAGCGGTGGGTGACGAAAATCCCGTCTACACCGACCCGGAGGCCGCGAAGGCGTTCGGTCACCCGGATGTGATCGCGCCGCCGACTTTTGTGTTCGCCATCACGTTCAAGGCGGCGGGCCGGGTCATCGAGGACCCGCAGCTCGGGCTGGACTACAGCCGCGTCGTGCACGGCGATCAGAAGTTCGCGTACGTCCGCCCGGTGCGAGCGGGGGACCGGCTGTCGGTGACCTCCACGATCGAGGCCGTGAAGTCGATGGCGGGCAACGACATCATCGACATCCGCGGTGAAGTGCACGACGAATCCGGCGAGCACGTGGTGACGGCGTGGACCAAGCTCGTGTCCCGCGCCCCTGAGGAGGTCTGAGATGACCGCGCAGATCCAGTACGCCGACGTCGAGGTCGGCACCGAGCTGCCGGCGGGCTCCTTTCCCGTGACGCGCGCCACGCTCGTGCGGTACGCGGGTGCTTCGGGTGACTTCAACCCGATCCACTGGAACGAGAAGTTCGCCAAGGAGGTCGGGCTGCCGGACGTGATCGCGCACGGCATGTTCACCATGGCCGAGGCGATCAGGGTGGTCACCGACTGGGTGGGCGACCCGGGTGCGGTCGTCGAGTACGGGGTCCGGTTCACCAAGCCGGTGGTCGTCCCGAACGACGAGCGGGGCGCGCGGATCGAGGTCACGGCGAAGGTCGCCGCCAAACTGGACGACAACCGGGTCCGCGTGGACCTGACGGCGACGAGCGCGGACCAGAAGGTCCTGGGCATGTCCCGCGCGGTGGTCCGGCTGGGGTAGGGCGGGGCGGGGGCTTCGGGGGCGGGGTCCCGCTGGGCGGTATCGGTGAGGTGCTGGGGGTTTCCCGTCAGTCCACTGTCCTTTCGTGTCGGTCCGGCCCGTCAAGGGCGCTCGCTGCGCTCGCGTCGCTTCGCGATGGCCTTCGGCCACCCTTGACTGTCCGTCCCGCCCCGAAAAGCCAAAGACTGCCGGGAAACCCCCGAAGAACGGCCGGGCCGTTCGGGTTCACGACCCAGCCCCGCCGGCGATGGAAGCGGGGACTCTGGGGCGGAGCTCCAGGAAGCCCCGAGCGCAGCGAGGGGGCCCGCCCACCACGCCGCAGATCGCTACGCGCTCCCCCGAGACAGCGACTGCGGCCCGCCATGGGCTGGACATAAGCCGCCACCGATCGCTACACAGCTGACCTCATCTGGCGTCGACCAGCCCGTCATCGGCTGGCGAAAGCTTCCTCTCCTGCGCGAGGGCATCAGCGCCCGGCCCGTAGACAGCGCCGGTTGACGGCACCGTAAGCCTCCATCTCGCGCTCCGTACCCGAGGTGATCTCGCGTCGATCAGGACGCGACAACTCCTGATCGCTCGCACATTCTTGAACGACAGGTGTGAGCTGGGATGTCGTGGGTCTTCACGAGTCTCGTGTTGATCTGATCGCCACCAGGTCTCCTCACTGCTCAAGTCGCGGCTACGAAAGCTGCTGTGGCCGCCGCGGGCGGCTGGGCACGCGGCCGATGTCGATCTGCTCGACACCAGATCATGTGAGCTGGGTGCGATGTCTTCAGACGGATTGCGGACGCCCCTCCGTGGGGGATGGCTTGCGGCTGAGCCTCAGCTGCCGCCGCTCTGGTCGACGTCAGGCCCCTTCAGCCGGCCTCAGCCGATAGTTCTGGCCCCTCCCTGAGCCTTTGGACGCCTTCGGTAGGTGTCGAGTGACGGTTTGTGTGGTCTGTGTCCAGCCGACGACGGTCTGTTCGACACCAGAGCACGCCAGGTTGCCTTGGATGGGCGCATTTCGCCTCCTGCCGACCTGCACCCGCCCACAGAGAGGTGTTGGTGACGGTCTGGTCGGTCTATGTCCAGCCGACGACGGGCTGGTCGACGCCGGATGAGGTCAGCTGTGTAGCGATCGTTGGCGGCTTATGTCCAGCCCATGGCGGGCCGCAGTCGCTGTCCTGGAGGAGCGCGTAGCGATCTGCCGCGTGGTGGGTGGGCCCCTCGCTGCGCTCGGGGCTTCCTGGGGCTCCGCCCCAGACCCCGCGCCTCGATCTCCCCCAGCTACCTCCCCCAGACTCCGTCCGGGGGGACCCCCAGAGGTGCCCCCACGAGGCTGGATGTGCCGGGCGGCACCCAGGCCATCAGGAGGCTCCGGCGAGGCTCATGGTGCCGGGCGGTATCGAGGGGCTTGGCGGGGGCAGCCGCTGGATATGGCGGGCCCCATGGGGGATGGCTGTTCAGGGGCTTCGGATCGAGGTCGCTGAGGAACCTGCACCTGGGATCCGAACGGCCCGGCCGTTCTTCGGGGGTTTCCCGGCAGTCTTTGGCTTTTCGGGGCGGGACGGTCAGTCAAGGGTGGCCGAAGGCCATCGCGAAGCGACGCGAGCGCAGCGAGCGCCCTTGACGGGCCGGCACGACACGAAAGGACAGTGGACTGACGGGAAACCCCCAGCACCTCACCGATACCGCCCAAGGGGACACCGCCCCCCGACCCCGTGCCCCCCACCACCCCCCCCGCCCAGCGGGACCCCCCCCGCCCAGCGGGACCCCACCCCACCCGCCCCCGCTCCCCGCCTTGCCAAGTTAGTGATTGAGTACTAACTTTCTCTCATGGCAAGGATGAGCGCAGAAGAGCGACGCGAGAGCGTCATCCGTGCGGCGATGCAGGAGTTCGCCCGGGGCGGGTACTACGGCACCTCCACCGAGGTGATCGCCAAGCGCGTCGGTGTTTCGCAGCCCTACCTCTTCCGGCTCTTCCCCAACAAGCAGGCGATCTTCGTCGCCGCCGTCGCCCGCTGTACCGAGGACATCCGGCTCGTCTTCGAAGAGGCCGCGAAGGGGCGTTCCAGCGAGGAGGCCCTCCATTCCATGGGGGACGCCTACCTCAAGCTGATCGCCGAGCACCCCGACAAGCTGCAGATGCAGCTCCAGGCGAGCCTCACCGTCGCCGCCGCCGAGGCCGCCGGGGAGGTGGAGTTCGGGGAGATGGTGCGGGCCGGCTGGATGAGGCTGTGGGACACCGTCCACCTCGCGCTCGGGGCCGACATCGAGGAGACCACCGACTTCATGGCGCACGGGATGCTCATCAACACCCTCACCGCCCTCGGCTTCCAGCCCGGCCACCGGGTGTGGGCGGGGTGCTACCCCGCCGGCAAGGGGGCGATGGCGGCCGAGGAAGCGCCCGGTGATGGCCGGGGCGGCGAGGCGGACTCGTAGGCCGGTGCGAGGTGGCTGCCGGGCGGCGTCCCCGTCGCGCCCTCCCGCAGCTCTGTCTGATCAATGAAGTTAGTCAGCAATAACTAACATCGTCTCTCAGGGGGACCCGTGAACGACCAGATATCCGCACCATCCGTACCACCCACACCCGCCCTCAGCCGCTCCGCCGTCTGGGCCCTCGTCATCACCGGCGCCGCCAGCTTCATGGCCGCTCTCGACAACCTCGTCGTCACCACCGCCCTCCCCGCCATCCGCGCGGACCTCGGCGGCAAGCTCGAAGACCTGGAGTGGACGGTGAACGCCTACACGCTCACCTTCGCCGTCCTCCTCATGTTCGGCTCCGCCCTCGGCGACCGGTTCGGCCGGCGACGCCTCTTCATCGGCGGGCTCTCCGTCTTCACCGTCGCGTCCGCCGCGGCCGCCCTCTCGCCCGGCATCGACCAGCTCATCGCCGCCCGGGCCGTCCAGGGCGTCGGCGCCGCCGTCATGATGCCGCTCACGCTCACCCTGCTCACCGCCGCCGTCCCCGCCGCCCGACGGGGCATGGCCCTCGGCATCTACGGAGCCGTCACCGGTCTCGCCGTCGCCAGCGGCCCCCTCATCGGAGGCAGCCTCACCGAGCACGTCTCCTGGCAGTGGATCTTCTGGATCAACGTCCCGATAGGCCTGGCCCTGATCCCGCTCGCCCGCCTTCGCCTCGCCGAGTCCACCGCCCCCGACGCCCGGCTCGACGTCCCCGGCACCCTCCTCATCAGCGGTGGCCTGTTCGGGATCGTCTACGCCCTGGTCAACGCCAACGCCAAGGGCTGGACCAGCACCCCCGTGCTGACCGGCCTGATCCTCGGCGTCGCGCTCGTCGGCGGCTTCATCCGGCACGGCTCCGGCAACGCGCACGCCATGCTCCCCATGCGCCTCTTCCGCGACCGCGGGTTCCTCGGCATCAACCTCGCAGGCCTCCTCATGTTCCTCGGCATGTTCGGGTCGATCTTCCTGCTGAGCCAGTTCCTCCAGGGCGTCGCCGGCTACTCGCCCACCGAGGCCGGACTGCGCATGCTGCCCTGGACCGGAATGCCGATGATCGTCGCGCCGATCGCCGGGATCCTGTCCGACCGGATCGGCAGCCGTCCGGTCGTCACCGCCGGGCTCGCCTTCCAGGCGGTCGGGCTCGGCTGGTTCGCGGTGATCCTGAGCGCGGACGTCTCCTACGCCGCCCAGCTGCCCGCCCTCGTACTCAGCGGCATCGGCATGGCGCTGTACTTCGCCCCCGCCTCCAACGCGCTGATGTCCACCGTCTCGCCCGCCGACCAGGGCAAGGCCTCGGGCACCAACAACGCCCTCCGCGAGGTCGGCGGCGCCCTCGGGGTCGCCGTCCTGGCCTCCGTGTTCTCCGCCCAGGGCGGCTACGAGACCCCGCAGGCCTTCACGGACGGCACGGTCCCCGCGCTGTGGATCGGCGCCGGGGCCGTGGCCCTCGCCGCCGCGCTCGCCCTGCTGCTGCCCCGCAAGGCGAAGACCCCGCCAATCGCGACCGCAACCGCGACCGTCCCCGCCACCGGCGCGCAGAAGGTGCCCGCCGCGGGCTGAACCGCACGCCCGCCGAGTCACGGTCCGTGCCCCGCAAGGATGCGAGGGGTGCGGACCGTACTCTTGTCCCCGTGCAGGAACTCCACGACGCCCCCCTCGCCCCGCTGACCACCTTCCGGCTCGGCGGCCCCGCCGCCCGGCTGGTCACCGCGACCACCGACGCCGAGGTCGTCGACGCCGTCCGCGCCGCGGACGCCGCCGGCACCCCGCTGCTCGTCATCGGCGGCGGCAGCAACCTCGTCATCGGCGACCAGGGCTTCGCCGGCACCGCCCTGCGCATCGCCACCACCGGCTTCCACCTCGACGGCACCCGGCTGGAGCTCGCCGCGGGCGAGAACTGGAGCGACGCGGTCGCCCGCACCGTCGACGCCGGACTCGCCGGGATCGAGTGCCTCGCCGGGATCCCCGGCTCCGCCGGTGCCACGCCGATCCAGAACGTCGGGGCGTACGGCCAGGAAGTCTGCGACACCATCACCGAGGTCGTCGCGTACGACCGCGCCAGCGGCGAAACGGTCACCCTCAGCGCCGCCGAATGCGACTTCCGGTACCGCAACAGCACCTTCAAGGACCAGCCCGACCGCTACGTCGTCCTGCGCGTCCGCTTCGCCCTGGAAGACGCCGGCGGGCTCTCCGCCCCCGTCAAGTACCCCGAGACCGCCCGCGCCCTCGGCGTCGAGGCCGGCGACCGCGTCCCGGCCGCCGTCGCCCGGGAGACCGTACTGCGCCTGCGCGCGGGCAAGGGCATGGTCCTCGACCCGGCCGACCACGACACCTGGTCCGCCGGCTCCTTCTTCCACAACCCGATCCTGACCGAGGAGGCGTACGCCGCCTTCCTCGCCCGCGTCCAGGACCGCCTCGGCGCCGGCACCGCCCCGCCCGCGTACCCCGCCGGCGAGGGCCGTACCAAGACCAGCGCGGCCTGGCTGATCGACAAGGCCGGCTTCACCAAGGGCTACGGATCCGGCCCCGCGCGCATCTCCACCAAGCACACCCTCGCCCTCACCAACCGGGGCGAGGCCACCACCGAGGACCTCCTCGCCCTGGCCCGCGAGGTCGTCGCGGGCGTCCACGAGGCCTTCGGCGTCACCCTGGTCAACGAACCGGTGACGGTCGGCGTCAGCATCTGAGGGGTACCGGCCGCCATGCGATGTCCCCTGCACGGGGCCGGTACGGACCCCACCCGGCTGGTGGGCCGCGCGATCAAGGCGGTCGTCGCTTCCTGGCACGTCTACGAGGGCGAACGCTCGGAGGCGCCGCTCGACGTCTGGCTCCTCGACAGCGAGGGCGAGTCCACCCGCATCACCACCGGCTCCGACCAGTGCCTCATCGTCGAGTCCGAGATCCCGCACCAGCCGTACGACATGGGCGAGTGGGGCCGGATCGAGGTCGGTGAGGACCTCGGCGACCACCCCTTCCTGCGCCACCTCGGCGAAACGGTGGCCACCGTCGCCGAGTATGCCGCGCCCGAGACCGGCCGCACCCACCTGGAGATCGGCTTCGCCGACGGCGACCGGGTGCGCGCCGACTGCTACGAGGGGGACCTGCGGCTCACCCGGTGAGCCAGTGGTCGATCCCGTCCAGCAACTTGCCCTGTACCTCCTTGGGCGCCGCGGAACCGCGCACCGACTGGCGCGCCAGCTCGGCCAGTTCCTCGTCCGTGAAGGCGTGGTGGCGGCGCGCGATCTCGTACTGGGCCGCGAGCCGGGACCCGAACAGCAGCGGGTCGTCCGCGCCCAGCGCCATCGGCACCCCCGCCTCGAAGAGCGTGCGCAGCGGCACGTCCTCGGGCCGCTCGTACACGCCGAGGGCCACGTTGGAGGCGGGGCAGACCTCGCAGGTGATCTGCCGATCCGCGAGCCGCTTGAGCAGCCTGGGGTCCTCGGCGGCCCGGACGCCGTGCCCGACGCGGACGGCGTGCAGGTCGTCGAGGCAGTCCCGTACGGAGGCGGGGCCCGTCAGCTCGCCGCCGTGCGGGGCGGCGAGGAGACCGCCCTCGCGGGCGATGGCGAAGGCCCGGTCGAAGTCGCGGGCCATGCCGCGGCGCTCGTCGTTGGACAGCCCGAAGCCGACGACGCCGCGGTCGGCGTAGCGGACGGCGAGGCGGGCGAGGGTGCGGGCGTCGAGGGGGTGCTTCATGCGGTTGGCGGCGATGATGACGCGCATCCCGAGGCCGGTGTCGCGGGAGGCGGCGTCGACGGCGTCGAGGATGATCTCGACGGCCGGGATCATGCCACCCAGCAGGGGCGCGTATGAGGTGGGGTCGACCTGGATCTCCAGCCAGCCCGCGCCGTCCCGGACGTCCTCCTCCGCGGCCTCGCGGACCAGGCGGTGGATGTCGTCGGGCTCGCGGAGGCAGGAGCGGGCGGCGTCGTAGAGCCGCTGGAAGCGGAACCAGCCGCGCTCGTCGGTGGCGCGCAGCTTGGGCGGCTCGCCCGTGGTCAGGGCGTCGGGCAGGCGCACGCCGTACTTGTCGGCTAGCTCCAGCAGGGTGGACGGCCGCATCGACCCCGTGAAGTGCAGGTGCAGGTGGGCTTTCGGCAGAAGCGTGAGATCGCGTACGTGCTCCATCCGGTGATCCTGCCGTACCGCTGCGCTCGGCGGGAGGGGGTTTTGCCGATCGGGGGCTTGCTCGAACGCGCGGGCGGGCCGGTTTCCGCTGCGCGGGGCCTACCCGGGCTCCGCCCGGACCCGCGCCTCAATCGCCGGCGGGGCTTGGTTTCGCTCCGCCCGGACCCGCGCCTCAATCGCCGGCGGGGCTTGGTTTCGCTCCGCCCGGACCCGCGCCTCGGTCGCCGGCGGGGCTTGGTTCGGCCGTGCCGGACGGGGGAGGGGGCGGCGGGTGCCCGGGCGGGGGCTGGTTCTCCCGGACACGACTGAGCGGTGGCGCCCGGGAAGGGCGTCACCGCTCAGGGTGGATCAGAGGGGGCCGCCGGAGGCTCAGGCCTTGGCCTCCGCCAGGAGGTTCTGGATCCGGGTCACGCCCTCCACCAGGTCCTCGTCGCCCAGGGCGTACGAGAGGCGCAGGTAGCCCGGGGTGCCGAAGGCCTCGCCGGGAACGACCGCGACCTCGGCCTCGTCCAGGATCAGGGCCGCCAGCTCGACCGAGGTCTGCGGGCGCTTGCCGCGGATCTCCTTGCCGAGCAGCTCCTTGACCGACGGGTACGCGTAGAACGCGCCCTCGGGGGTCGGGCAGAGGACGCCGTCGATCTCGTTCAGCATCTTCACCATGGTCTGGCGGCGGCGGTCGAAGGCCTTGCGCATCTCAGCGACCGCGTCCAGGTTGCCCGAGACGGCGGCCAGCGCGGCGACCTGCGCCACGTTGGAGACGTTGGAGGTGGCGTGCGACTGCAGGTTGGTCGCGGCCTTGATGACGTCCTTCGGGGCGATGACCCAGCCCACCCGCCAGCCGGTCATCGCGTACGTCTTGGCGACGCCGTTCACGATGATGCACTTGTCGCGCAGGGCCGGGACCAGCACCGGGAGCGAGGTGAACTTCGCGTCGCCGTAGACCAGGTGCTCGTAGATCTCGTCCGTCAGCACCCACAGGCCGTGCTCCGCCGCCCACTCGCCGATGGCGCGGGCGTCGTCCTCGCTGTACACGGCGCCGGTCGGGTTCGAGGGGGAGACGAACAGGACGACCTTGGTGCGCTCGGTGCGCGCGGCCTCCAGCTGCTCGACGGAGACCCGGTAGCCGGTGGTCTCGTCGGCGACGACCTCCACCGGGACACCGCCCGCGAGGCGGATCGACTCCGGGTACGTGGTCCAGTACGGGGCCGGGACGATGACCTCGTCGCCCGGGTCGAGGATCGCGGCGAACGCCTCGTAGATGGCCTGCTTGCCGCCGTTGGTCACCAGGACCTGGGAGGCGTCGACCTCGTAGCCGGAGTCGCGCAGCGTCTTGGCCGCGATCGCGGTCTTGAGCTCGGGCAGGCCGCCGGCCGGCGTGTAGCGGTGGTACTTCGGGTTGCGGCAGGCCTCGACCGCCGCCTCGACGATGTAGTCCGGGGTCGGGAAGTCGGGCTCGCCCGCGCCGAAGCCGATCACCGGGCGCCCGGCGGCCTTGAGGGCCTTGGCCTTGGCGTCGACGGCGAGGGTGGCGGACTCGGAGATGGCGCCGATACGGGCGGACACCCGGCGCTCGGAGGAAGGCGTTGCAGAGGTCATACGGCAATCGTCCCAGACGGCAAACAGCGGTCGCACACCGTTTCACTGAGCGGACGGAGTGGATCCGGATGTCGCCCCGGCGGCTTCTGTTCGACGTCAGGGCCCGGACCACGTACACTCACCTGTCGTTGGTCCTCACCGGCCGCCCAGAGCGTGAGCACTCCGTGCACTCGCTCGGATGCGGTAGGTTGGGAACGCAAAGGGTCGTAGCTCAATTGGTAGAGCACTGGTCTCCAAAACCAGCGGTTGGGGGTTCGAGTCCCTCCGGCCCTGCTCCACACTCCTTCTCGGACGTGTGCGCAGGTACGTACTTCGATGCAACGCCGTGCGGCGCAACCGGGCGCGGCTACGGCCACGACCCGGATTCAGGTGAGAGACGTGACGGACGCCCTGGGCTCCATCGACATGCCTGACGCCGAGGACGACACCCGCGAGAAGAAGGCCCGCAAGGGCGGCAAGCGCGGCAAGAAGGGCCCCCTGGGCCGGCTCGCGCTGTTCTACCGCCAGATCGTCGCGGAACTCCGCAAGGTTGTCTGGCCGACTCGCAACCAGCTCACGACGTACACCACTGTGGTGATTGTCTTCGTCGTCATCATGATCGGTCTGGTGACCGTGATTGACTATGGGTTCCAGCAGGCCATCAAGTTCGTCTTCGGCTGATCCCCGCGGAGGGCGGCGCCTTGATGGGTGCCGCCCGTTTTCGCATGTTCGACCACCTTTTGTATCCAGGAAGAAGCAGCCACCGTGTCTGACCCGAACCTGAACGCGAGCCACGACTCCGTCGAGTCCGTCGAGGACGAGCTCGACATCGTCGAGGCGGCGGACGCGGACGTCGATGAGGCCGAGGCCGCCGACGCCGAAGCGGGTGCCGCTGCCGAGGAAGCCGCGATGCACGTCGAGTCCGACGACGAGGTCTCCGCCGAGGCCGACGCCGCCGACGACGCGGCCGACGCCGACGCCGACGCCGACGTCGAGGCTGCCGACGCCACCGAGGTCGAGTCCGAGGACGACGAGTCCGACGACGCTGCTGGCGACGATGACGACGCCGTGGAGGACGCCGCCGAGGCCGGGGCCGAAGAGCCCGCCGAGCCGGTCGACCCCATCGAGGCGCTGCGCGACGAGCTCCGCCGGCTGCCCGGCGAGTGGTACGTGATCCACACCTACGCGGGCTACGAGAAGCGCGTGAAGGCCAACCTGGAGCAGCGCGCCGTCTCGCTGAACGTCGAGGAGTTCATCTACCAGGCCGAGGTGCCCGAGGAAGAGATCGTCCAGATCAAGAACGGCGAGCGCAAGAACGTCCGGCAGAACAAGCTGCCCGGTTACGTTCTCGTCCGCATGGATCTGACGAACGAGTCCTGGGGCGTCGTCCGCAACACCCCGGGCGTCACCGGCTTCGTCGGCAACGCCTACGACCCGTACCCGCTGACCCTGGACGAGATCGTCAAGATGCTCGCCCCGGAGGCGCAGGAGAAGGCCGCCAAGGCCGCCGCGGAAGAGGCCGGTCTGCCCGCGCCCGCCGTCAAGCGCCAGATCGAGGTCCTCGACTTCGAGGTCGGCGACTCGGTCACCGTCACCGACGGCCCGTTCGCCACGCTCCAGGCGACGATCAACGAGATCAACCCGGACTCGAAGAAGGTCAAGGGCCTCGTCGAGATCTTCGGTCGCGAGACCCCGGTCGAGCTGAGCTTCGACCAGATCCAGAAGAACTGATCTTCTGGTCCCACGCTTCCGAACAGGTCAGAACGCCCCGTAAAGGGCGGTCTGACCTGCTCGGTTTTCAGCCCCGCACCGATACCCGTTATCGTGGTGCGGTATGCCTCCATCCGGATGACCGGATTGGCGGCGAAAAACTCTCACTAGGACCCGGAGAGAGCAATGCCTCCCAAGAAGAAGAAGGTCACGGGGCTTATCAAGCTCCAGATCAAGGCCGGTGCGGCCAACCCGGCTCCGCCGGTCGGCCCCGCGCTCGGTCAGCACGGCGTCAACATCATGGAGTTCTGCAAGGCCTACAACGCCGCGACCGAGTCGCAGCGTGGCATGGTCGTGCCGGTGGAGATCACGGTCTACGACGACCGCTCCTTCACCTTCATCACCAAGACGCCGCCGGCCGCGCGCCTCATCCTGAAGAGCGCGGGCATCGAGAAGGGCTCGGGCGAGCCGCACAAGACCAAGGTCGCGAAGCTCACGCGTGACCAGGTCCGCGAGATCGCCACGATCAAGCTTCCCGACCTGAACGCCAACGACCTCGACGCCGCCGAGAAGATCATCGCCGGCACCGCCCGTTCCATGGGCATCACGGTCGAAGGCTGATTCAGCCACCCCAGTTCCACCAGTGGTAGGGCCAAGCGCTGGCCCGCACCACGACTCCATGCCTGAAGCCGAAAAACAGGAGCAGAAGTGAAGCGCAGCAAGACTCTCCGCGCTGCGGACGCCAAGATCGACCGGGAGAAGCTGTACGCCCCGCTCGAGGCCGTCCGTCTCGCCAAGGAGACCTCCACGACCAAGTTCGACTCCACCGTCGAGGTCGCCTTCCGCCTGGGCGTTGACCCGCGCAAGGCCGACCAGATGGTCCGCGGCACCGTGAACCTCCCGCACGGCACCGGTAAGACCGCCCGGGTCCTGGTCTTCGCGACCGGTGACCGTGCTGCGGCCGCGGAAGCCGCCGGAGCCGACATCGTCGGCGACGACGAGCTGATCAACGAGATCGCCAAGGGCAACCGCCTGAACGAGTTCGACGCCGTTGTCGCCACGCCGGACCTCATGGGCAAGGTCGGCCGCCTCGGCCGCGTGCTCGGTCCCCGTGGCCTCATGCCGAACCCGAAGACCGGCACCGTCACCATGGACGTCGCCAAGGCCGTCACCGAGATCAAGGGTGGCAAGATCGAGTTCCGCGTCGACAAGCACTCGAACCTGCACTTCATCATCGGCAAGGTCTCCTTCACCGATGAGCAGCTGGTCGAGAACTACGGCGCCGCGCTGGACGAGATCCTTCGTCTGAAGCCGTCCGCCGCCAAGGGCCGCTACGTCAAGAAGGCCGCCCTCAGCACCACGATGGGCCCCGGCATCCAGCTGGACTCCAACCGCACCCGGAACCTCCTCGTCGAGGAAGACCCGGCTGCTGTCTGACCGGTCCGCGCCTGACTCCGGTCAAGGCCGGCCGAGTGGCTGAACGGGCCCCCCGCTCCCTCCCGGGAG
>NZ_JBSGYT010000063.1:0-41692 GCF_053610645.1 Streptomyces sp. NPDC054883
GGATGCTCTTCTCACCCGGGCCGGTCCGGCAGCGCCGGCTGACGAGGCGACCGGTCAGGCGATGTCGCTGACGTCCGCGCCGCCGCGGCCGAGGCCCAGCCGGCCGAGGCCGGTGTCGGCGGCCGCCGCCTCGCGGAACGCCGTCAGACCGTCGAACAGCGCCCGCCGCTGCTCACGGCTGAGACGCTCCAGCACCGTTTCGAGCTCCTTCGCCCGGGCGGCGCGTACCGACGCGAGGACGCTGCGGCCGCTGCGGCTCAGCCGGACCTCCACCTCCCGGCGGTTCGCCGTGGCCCTGGAGCGCTGGACCAGACCGGCCGCTTCGAGCCGGTCGCAGAGCCGGCTCACCGAGGGCGGTGTCGAACCGAGCGCTTCGCCGAGGTCGCGGAGGTTGACGCCCTCCCGCTCGTCGATCACGGTCAGGGCGCGCAGCTGCGAGGGGGGCACGGGGGCGGGTACGGCTTCCTGGCCGCGGCCCCACAGAACGTCCAGCATCTCCAGGAGCGCGGATGCCTCGGTAGCCACCTGCCCGGGGTGCAGGGGTGGCAACGGGAAGCTGTGCGGCATCGCACCACTCTCTCATCCGATAGACCGTTTGTCAGCCCGCCGGCCTTGCGGGGGCAGGTGGCGAAGGCCCCTCGTCCGGGCGGTCACCGGGCCCTGCGCGGTGATCCGCATGGCGAGGGCGAGGGTGTCGTCGGCATGGAGGACGACGGTGTGCATCTCGGCGGCCACGGCGTCGGGGATCTCAGCTATGGCACGGTGGGCGTGCTGCTCGACGGCCTTCACGAGCCGCGACTCGCCCTCGATCAGGTCCCTGCGGCTCTCGGTGAGACCGTCGGTGTAGAGCAGGAGGAGGTCCCCCGGTTCCATCCGGTCCCGGAGGACACCGTCACTGCCGGGGGCGGGGAACCCGATGCCCCGGCCGCTCGCTTCGAGGAACTGCGGTGCGCTGCCGCCCCGTGCGAGGAGCGGGGGCGGGTGGCTGCCGTTGGCCACCTGGAGCTCCCCGGTGGCGGGGTCGAGCCGGACCAGGAGCACCGTCGCCATCAGATCCGGATTGAAGGGCAGGAGCAGGTGGTGGGTGCGCGCGAGGATGGAGTGCAGGGGGTGCCCCTCCAGGGCCAGGGTGCGTACCGCGTGGGTGACCGTGACCGCGCCACGGGTGCTGCGCACGCCGTGGCCCAACGCGTCGACCACGGTGACGTGCACCGTCCCGTCGGGCAGGGTGAACCAGTCGTAGAGGTCCCCGCCGGTCGGGGCGGCGGGGTCGGCGGGCGCGTAGTGCACGGCCAGTTCCAGGCCGTCGACCTGCGGCGGGAGCGGACGCAGCGCGTCCTCCAGTTCCCGCAGGACCCGGCCGTGGGCCTTGCGCACCTGCTCCTCGCGCTCGTCCAGCTGCACGTAGAGGGCGAGGACCCCGGCGTTCGTCTCGGCCAGTTCGTGCTTGAGCAGCCGGTGCTCGGCGCCGAGCGAGTCCGCCCGGGCGAAGGCGGCACGGAGCTCCTCGTCGGCCTCGCGCTCCCGCGCCGGCAGGGAGGCCGGCGTCGGCGTCGGCGTCGGGGGCTCCTCGAACGGTCCGGGGGACCGGTCGGGCAGGGCGATGTGCCAGGTGACCGAGTTCGCCGACGTGACGTGCGCGGTCAGCGGCAGGTCGGCGCCGCGCAGCGGACCGGCCGCCCGCGGGGCGGTGAGGGTGACGTTCAGCTGGGAGCCCTCTTGCGCGCCGTCGAACACGGTGGACAGCGTGACGGGATGCCCGGCCTCGAACTCCGGGGAGGCCAGGTCCGTCACGGACAGCACCAGCCGGCCGCGTACCTCCGGGGGGAGCCGGTAGCCGCGGGCGAGGCCGCGCACCTCCTCACGGAGCACGTTGACGTCCCGGAAGAGCCTGCTCATGACGGTGGGCCGGGGGCTCTGGCCACCAGCACGGTGGCGTCGTCGCGGGTGCGGTGGTAGCCGTGCGCCACGGTCGCGGCGAGCAGCGGGGCGGGCAGCCGCAGGAAGTGGGCGGGCGGGGTGTGCGCCCACCGCAGGTCGATGCCGTCGGTGTGCAGCGCGGTGGTGGTCGCCCCGGTCAGGGGGACCCGGTGCGAGCGCGGGTCGGGCATCCGCCAGCCGACCACGCCCGGCTGACCCGTCAGCCGGTGGTGCACCTCGTCGGGAGAGAGCGCCACCATCCGGACATTGCCGATCCCGCAGTACTCGGCCTCCCCGGCGCGCAGCCGCAGGAGCGCCACGGCGGCTCCCCGGGTGTGCCGCAGCGCCCGGTGCAAGGCCGTCATGATGTCCGGAAGGGTCGCCTCGGCGGCGCCGCGGAAGGAACGCACCGCCGCTTGGGCGGCCTCCGCCGCCTCCTGGCCGTGTCCGAGACCGTCGACGACGAGCGCGGTGCGCACGTCGCCGAGGTCGGCCACGACCGCGGCGTCCCCGCACTCCTCCTGGCCGGCGGCGGGCAGGCAGACCAGCCCCACCGGCTGGCGCGCCGCTTCGCGCTCGTGGGGAAGGGCGAGCCGGGCACAGACCAGGGTGCCGCTGCCGGTGTCGGTCCGCGAGCTGATGGCGACCTCCGTGGCGATGCGTCCGACCGCGCCCAGACCGGCACCGAGGGTCCCCGTGGTGGTGTAGCCGTCGGCCAGGCACCGCGCGACTTCCGCTATGCCCGGGCCCCGGTCCGCGGCCAGTACCTCCACACCGCCGCCCAGCGGCAGCGGCTGGATGTAGAGGACGCCGTCGCGGGCGTGCTTGTCGATGTTGCTGGCCAGTTCAGACGCGACCACGGCCGCCTGGTCGGGCAGCGCGCCGGGCAGCCGGCATTCCTGCGCCACCGCGCGCGCGGTCTCGGCGGCGACGTGCACCGCGCTGTAGTGGTCGATCCGGACCTGACGCGTCGGCGCCACGGGGGCCGGCACCATCAGCGCCGCCAGCGGGTGGTGACGACCGTCGTGCCCTCGCCCGGGACGCTGCGCACTTCGAACTCGTCCATCAGCCGGCGGGCCCCGCCCAGGCCGTGGCCCAGGCCCACCCCGGTGCTGTAGCCGTCGGCCAGCGCGGCCTCCACGTCGGGGATGCCCGGACCGCGGTCGCTGATCGTCAGCCGGAGCCCGGTACGGCCCTCCGCCCGGGCGGAGTCGACGACGAGGTCTCCGCCTCCGCCGTGGATGTAGGCGTTGCGCGCCAGTTCGCTGGCCGCGGTGATCACCCTCGTCTGGTCGATGATGGAGAATCCGGCCGTCACGGCGGCGAACCGTACGGCGTGCCGGACCGCCAGCAGATCGTCCTCGGTGGTCAGGGAGAGCCGGACGGCTTCCGGGCCGGCGTCGGGAGCGGCCGGCCGCGCCGTGTCGGGGCTGCCCACGGTCCGGTTGCCGTCAGCCAGTGGCGTCATGCGGCGCCCCTTCCAGGGGCCGCGGGATCTGGGCCCAGCCCAGCGCGGCCATGCCCTGCTCGGCGTGCAGCGCCGTTTCGACGCCGGTCAGTTCCAGTCCCAGCTCCACGAGGGTGATGGCCACCGGGGGGCGCATCCCGGCCACGATGACCCGGGCCCCCAGCAGCCGGGCCATGCCCGTGAGCTCCATCAGGTTGCGCGCCACGAACGAGTCGATGATCTCCAGGCGGGAGATGTCGATGAGGACGCCCCGGGCCCGGTCGGCGGAGATCCGCTCGGTGAGTTCCCGGGCGAAGGCCACGGCCGACTTGTCGTCCAGCTCGTTGAGCAGGCCGGTGACCAGCACGTCGCCCAGACGCAGGATCGGAACGGCGGATGTGGGTGCGGTCATCGGGCAACCGGGGCGCGCGGGGCCGGCGCGGAGCCGCCGGTGATCTTCATCGCTTCGGACAGGGCCTCGGCGAGCGTGGCCCGGGTCAGGATGTCGAAGAGGTCGATGCCGAGCTGCGCGATGGTCTGTGCGATGGTGGGCCGGATGCCACTGATGATGCAGTCGGCGCCCATCAGGCGTACCGCCCGCACGGTCTGCATGAGGTGCTGGGCCACGGCGGTGTCGACGGTCGGCACGCCGGTGATGTCGATGATCGCGACCTCTGCGTCCTCGTCCTGGATGGCCTGGAGCAGGTTCTCCATCACCACCTGGGTGCGCGCGGTGTCCAGGGTGCCGATCAACGGCACGGCGACCACCTGCCGCCACAGGCGTACGACGGGGGTCGAGACCTCCAGCAGCTGCCGGCTCTGCCGCCGGATGATGTCCTCCCGGCCTTCGACGTACGTGGCGAAGGACAGGGCGCCGGCCGCGTCGAGCAGCTGGTTGATCAGCAACGCCGCCGAGAACAGCCGGCCGGTGTCGTCGATGGTCTCCCGGACGATCTCCAGCAGGACGTCCTTGAGGGCCAGTACGGACATCGAGGTGGCGGTGGGCGTCGCCCCGGCCCGCGCCCTGCGCAGGGACAATTCCCGGACGGCCTCGCGCAGTTCGCGGTGCAGGTTCACCACTTGGTCGACCGGCAGGGTGGTGTCGAGGCCGGCGAGGAGCGCGGAGGCGAGGGTGTCGGCCTCGTAGCGCAGCTCGCGCTCGCTGTTGGCGGGGTCCATGGGGGTGCGCTCCAGCTGAAGCAGAACCCAGCGATCAGCTATGTCGTCCGCGCGTCCCTTCAACGAATCCACCACGAGCTGGCGGACATCGGCCGCACCGGCCGAGCTGCTGACCACGCGGGTCTCCTTTCGCTGTGCCCGGCGTCAAGACTTAACGCATGGCAATGGTTGTCTGACGGCAAATATACGCAGGACGCCACCCAGGAGGGAAGTCCTGGGTGTTTCCGGCGGATCGCCTCACAGATCCAAAAGGATGTCCCCGATTTCGCGGCCGAATCGCCCCGGCCTTGTGGAGGGCGTCACTTCCGCCCCCGCACGGTGACCAGTTCAGCGGCGTTGGGACGGGCCGGCGGCGCGGCCGCACACGGCCGAGACGGTGCTCACCACGCCTATCCACGCGGTGACCGCCGCCCAGGCCATGGCCGCCGAGCCGCTGACGGCGCCCGCGACGAGCAGCACCAGGCAGGTGCCCAGCAGCACCGCGGCGAGCATCCGTTTCGCCGGCGGCCGAGCGGGCGCGGCGGGCCGGTCCGTATGCCGCCGCGGTTCCGGTCGGTCGCGCCACGCGGCGATCTCGCGCGTGGAAAGTCTCCCCCGTGCCGGCATGTGCGCCTCCAGATGGCGGGTCCGCCCTCCGCGGGCGGGCGTGCGGTGGTGCGGGGGCCCGGTAGCCGGGCTCCCGGTGGTCAGAGACGGCCTCCGGTCAGCCGGGAGAGGCGGCCGCGGCGCCGCAGTCCCGCCCGGCGGCCGGCCGCGTAGGAGATGGCGATGACGGCCGCCGTGCCGGTCGCGGCGCCGGCGCTGACGCCCTTGCGGGCGAGTGCGGCCTGCCAGAGCCATCCGGCGCGCCCGACGGTGCCGCGCAGGGCCAGCGCCGCGGCGCGCGTCTTCTCCGCGAGCGGGGCGGGCAGCACGGTGGGTGCTTCCGCGGCCTCGGCCCGCTGGTCCCGCCGCTTGGTCGCGGTCGTCCCGTTGGGGTGGGAACCGGGGGAGGCGGCCTTGGAGTCGGGGGAGTTCTCGTCTGCGCTCATGCAGCGCGTGTGACCGCATCGGCGCGAGTTAACCCGGCGGATTCCGGCCAACCGACCCCGTGCCGCGGCCCTTCGGATGGCAGCCGTGCGGCCGCGGGTCCGGTGTGACTTCCCGTGTCCGGCGCGCTACTTTGTGCACATGATCAGTGCGGCGTCGGCTCCCGCGGTGGATCACCGCACGAGGACCCTCGGCGTCCTCGCGCTGCTGCTGGCGGTCGCCCTGCACCTCCTCGGATGCCTGCACGGTCCGGGCGGCGACGGCCCCCACCTGCGGCCGGATCCCGCCGCGCCGGTTTCCGCCACCGTGCTCCACGGCCCCCCGGCCGACCACGCGGTGCCGGTGGACCGGGCCGAGCCGGGGGAGCAGTGTCCCGACGGGCTCGGCCACGCGGCCGACCGGGTACGGGGGGACGCCCACGCCGCGCCGCCGACGGCCCGTACGCCGCTCGGCTGCGCGGAGCCCGTCTCGTCGGCGGGTACGGCCGGGGCCGCCGCGGCCGGGGGCCCGGGTGGCCGAGGGGTCCTCGCGGCGACGTGCGTGACGCGGACCTGACCGGTCCCGCACGGCCGCCGCCGCTGCGTACCGGTCCGCGCGCGGCTGCCCGCGGCCGCCCGGCGCAACACCCGCCGTGCGTTCGCGCCCCTGATCCCGCCGATGCCCCGCGCCGCCGCGCGCCCCGGGCCGAGGAGCCGTGACACCGATGCCGCACACCTCCGTGTACGAACCCGCCGCCCTGAACGCAGCCTCGCCGAACGCGCCCTCCCTGAACGCAGACCTTCCGCACGGCCCCGCCCCGCAGCCCGCGCACCGGCCCGCGGACCTCGTCGGCCGCACTCCGGTGCTGTGGGTCGGCGAGCCCTTCGCGGAACCCGGCCGCGGATTCTGGGCCAAGCTGGAGGGTGCCAACCCGGGCGGCATCAAGGACCGGCCGGCCCTGCACATGGTGGCCCGCGCCCGGGCCCGCGGCGAGCTCGCCGACGGAGCGCCGGTCATCGAGTCCTCCAGCGGGACCCTGGCCCTGGGCCTGGCCCTGGCCGGAATCACGTACGGGCATCCGGTGACCGTCGTCACCGACCCCGGGCTGGAACCCTCGATCGGGCGGGCCCTGGCCGCCTACGGAGTCCACGTCGACACGGTCACCGCCGCGCACCCCACCGGGGGCTGGCAGCAGGCCCGCCGCGACAGGGTCACCGAGCTGCTGCGCCGGCACCCCGGCGCGTGGTGTCCGGACCAGTACAACAACCCCGACAACGCCGCCGCCTACACCCCGCTGGCCGCCGAACTCGTCGCCCAACTCGGCCGCGTCGACGTACTGGTCGCCTCGGTCGGCACCGGCGGCCACTCCGCCGGGATCTCCGCCGCGCTGCGCCGGACCTGCCCCGGGCTGGTACTCATCGGCGTGGACTCCACCGGCTCCACCATCTTCGGGCAGCCCGCCGGACAGCGCCTGATGCGGGGCCTCGGCTCCAGCATCCACCCCGCGAACGTCGCCCACGAGGCCTTCACGGAGGTCCACTGGGTCGCCCCCGCTGAAGCCGTCACCGCCTGCCGCGCCCTGGCCCGCCACCACTACGCCACCGGCGGCTGGAGCGTGGGGGCGGTCGCGCTGGTCGCCGGCTGGGCCGCGCGCACCCGCCCCGCCGGGACCCGGATCGCCGCCGTCTTCCCCGACGGCCCGCACCGCTACCTCGACACCGTCTACGACGACGCCTGGTGCCACCGCCACGGCCTGCTCGGCGGCCCGCTCCCCGACGCCCCGCAGGAGATCGGCCACCCGGCGGAGCGGGTGGTCACGGCCTGGACGCGCTGCACCGGCATCACCGCCCCGGCGCCGCGCGCCGGCACCGCCCTGGCGGGTGCGCGATGAGGCGGCTGCGCGCCCGGATGCGCTCCTTCGACCCCAGCGTGCGGCTGCTGATGGTCAACCAGTTCGGGATCAACCTCGGCTTCTACATGCTCATGCCCTACCTCGCCGACCACCTCGGGCACGGCCTCGGCCTCGCCGCCTGGGCCGTCGGGCTGGTCCTCGGCGTACGGAACCTCTCCCAGCAGGGGATGTTCTGGCTGGGCGGCACCCTCGCGGACCGGATCGGCTACAAGCCGATGATCCTCGCCGGGTGCGCGCTGCGCACGGGGGCGTTCGCGCTGCTGGCCGTCGCCGACACGCTGCCCGCGCTCGTCGTCGCCTCGGCGGCCACCGGATTCGCCGGGGCGCTGTTCAACCCGGCCGTGCGGGCCTACGTCGCGGCCGGGGCCGGCCCCCGGCGGGTGGAGGCCTTCGCCTGCTTCAACGTCTTCTACCAGGCCGGCATCCTGCTCGGGCCGCTCGCCGGACTCGCCCTGCTGCTGCTCGACTTCCGGCTCGTCTGCGCGGCGGCAGCGGCGGTCTTCGGCGTACTGGCCGTCGTACAGGCCCGGTCGCTGCCCGCGCGACGGCCGGATCCCGACCCGCAGCGGCTGGCCGGCTGGCGGGGCATCGCCGCCGACTGGGGGACCATCGCCCGCAACCGGCCCTTCGTCCTGTTCTCCGGCGCGATGGCCGGCTCCTACCTGCTGGCCTTCCAGACCTACCTGGCCCTGCCGTTGCGGGCGCGGACCCTGTTCGGAGACGGCGCGGGCGCCGCCATGGGCGTCGCCTTCGCCGTGTCGGCGCTGGTCGCGGTCGTGGGCCAGCTCCGGCTGACCGACTGGGCCCGCGAGCGCCTGGACGCGCCGAAGGCCATCGCGACCGGCCTCACCGTCATGGGCGCGGCCTTCCTCCCGCTGCTG
Organism: Streptomyces sp. NPDC054883; assembly: GCF_053610645.1. Classification (NCBI taxonomy): domain Bacteria; kingdom Bacillati; phylum Actinomycetota; class Actinomycetes; order Kitasatosporales; family Streptomycetaceae; genus Streptomyces; species Streptomyces sp. NPDC054883. The sequence continues at coordinate 8,348 of NZ_JBSGYT010000063.1, forward strand.
CTGCCCGTGGGCCGCTGGGGCGGGGCGGCCGCCCTGATCGGCTGCGCGGCGCTGCTGGCCGCCGGGTCGGCGCTGCTGTACCCGTTCGAGATGGACACCCTGGTCCGCTTCTCCGGCGAACGGCTGGTCGCCACCTACTACGGCGCCTACAGCACTGCCTCCGGGATCGCCGTCGCGGCGGGGAACCTGGGCGTGGGCGCCCTGTTCGACCTCGCGACCCGGCTGGACGCCCCGTGGCTGCCGTGGGCGGTGCTGGCCGCCGTGGGCGCCGCCTGCGCGGCGGCCCTGACCGCCCTGCGCCGCAGCGCCTGCTTCGCCCCGGATCCGGCCCCCGCGCCGAGGGCCGCCCCGGTCTGACGCCGGGGCGGTCCCGCAGTCCGCACGGGCGCCACAAGGGTGATGACGTAGCAATCACGAGTCGCGCTCGGCAAGTGCAGCCGCCGCGACCTCGCCGACCGGCCGGACACAGCGCCGGCCCTCCTGGCGGAACCCGTCGCCGCCGCGCGCCGCATGTACGCACTGGACCCCCCCGATCCGCGCTGGTGACAACGGCGTTGGCCGCCTACCGAGACCAACTGGTGTGTGGGGCGCCAACCGGAGATGCGCGCCGTGGACCAGGAGGCGGCCCTCGTCGCCGGGTCCGCACCCGCCTCCCTGTCGCAGGTACCGAGGAGGGGACGTGGGCGATCGTTCGGTGCGGAACGGCACTCGCGGCAGCGGCAGCGCTCCGCGGTGCCGCAGCACTCGCCCCCGGTACGGGGCGCCGGGGGCGGTCCGCGGTCGGTGGGCCGGCGCCGCGGCCGTGCGGTCGTGGCGCCGGCCGGGCCGCCCTACGGGGCGGTGGTTTCCGCTTCGGCGGGGTCCGGGGCCGCGTGCTCGGCCGGCGGGGCGGTATCCAGCGCGTCCAACGCCGAGTACGCGACGACGGGTTCCGGGAGCGCGGGAGCGGGCGCCGGTTCCTCGGACCGGTAGAGCAGGGCCATGCCCGCGAGGGCGGCGCCGAGGACCGCCAGGAGCACCGCGAAGCCCGTGGACCACGGCAGGAGCCCGCCGACGGCGCCGCCGAGGGGGGAAAGCCCCGTCATGGCCGCCAGCGCGTGCACCGACAGGATCCCGAGACAGGTGAGGGCGGCGGCCGCCCAGACCCTGGTGCGGTCCCGCACCACCAGGCCGACGGCCAGCGCCAGGCAGACCGCCGCGACGCCGAGCAGCAGCCAGGTCCCGGCGCCGCCCTCGGACATCAGCCGGGACGGGCGCCGGGGCAGGTACAGGAGCGCTGACCCGCTCAGGGCCGCCACGGCGGGCCACCGCAGTCCCCGGCCGGGCGCCCCGGCAGGCCGGGGCGCCCTGGGTTCGTCCTGTTTCTTCGCGCGGGCGCCGCGCTTACCGGAGCCGCGCCGCCCGGCTTCGCCGTCATGTCCTATTCGGTCGGGCTGCGGCGCGGGGGCCTCCTCGTGGTCCTCGCTCAGGAGGAGCGCGAGCGAGACGACGTCCTCGACGGGGCGACTGACCGCGGCGGCGCGCAGCGCTTCGTTCGCGGCGTCGGGAACCTGGCCGGACCGCCTCAGCAGCGTCACCAGGTCGGCGACCTCGTCCAGGGGCCGGCAGGCGACCGCCGTCTGCAACAGGGTCCGCAGGCCGTCGTCACCGACGGCGGTGACCGGAGTGTCACCGGAGCCGGTGACGGCTTCCGCCGCCGGGGCCGGCTCCTCTTCCCCGGCCTGGGGTGGGGGGTAGTCACTCATAGAACGCTCCGTCCGGGTTGACCGTCGCGTGACGACCGCGCACGGCTGGGGCCTCGCGGCCCCCACAACGTGAGGAGATGTCCACTCGCCGTCACGATGCAGCACATCGGCGGACCCCACCATGCGGAGCAAGCAAACGAGTGCAGCCTCCCGCCCGGCTTGCGCCGCGCGACGTTCCGTGCGACCGGCCCGCCCCCCCGCCGCCGGTCGCGGCACTAGCGGCCGGACTTGCCGCTCGTGAGCGGCCACTCGCGGTTGAGGGAGCCGAGCGGGATCCGGCGTTCGAGGACGGGCGTGCCGAACAGGGACAGCTGCAGGTGCAGCTGCCCGCTCAGGTCGAAGCCGCCGTAGAGCGCCCACGCACCGCTCACGGAGGTCTTGCCGTCCGTGGCGGCGGAGGCCTTGGCGTCGGCCTCGCCGCGCAGGTAGGGGGCGAAGTCCGCGGAGACGCCGACGGCCCCGTACAGGCCTACGGAGGCCTCGGCGCCGAGGGCGCTCTTGACCCGGCCGGCGGCCGTGACCTCGGCCTTCACCGGGGAACTGTGGACGTTGGACGTACTGACCGGGGTCCAGCCCCGGCCCGTCGCGTAGCTGCCGCCGACCCGGAAGTCGCCCTTGACGTCCTGCCGCACGTCGAGGGTGACGCGCCCGTCGGCCTCCACCTGGACGTAGCAGGTGAGGTCGAGGTTGACGACGACCGGTACGGGGCCCACCTGGATGACCGGGGCGCTGTGCAGCTTGGCGAACGGGATCCGCTTGGGGGCGCCGGTGCCGGCGGCGGCGTGGCCCTTGAGGCTCCACTGCGAGGACCAGTCGCCGCTCATGCCGAGGAACGCGGAGCGCGGGCCGGAGCCGCCCGATCCGTCGTACGCGAACTCGACCGTGGGCGCGAGCTGGACGAATCCCGAAACCGAAGCGCCGGCCCGGACGGGGGCGTCCGGGGCGGTGTCCACCGGGGCGTCGACGTCCAGGCGCAGGCTGCCGAGGGGCAGCTTCGTGCCCTCGGGACCGAACCGCACCCCCTGGCTCTTCGCCCAGGAGAGGGTGACGCCCTTCATCAGGGGCTCCACGGTGACCGACGCCGGGTCGACGGGGACCTTGCCGTCGGCCTTGTCGTCGTTGAGGGCCGAGGACAGCGTGGTGGCAGCCGTGGTGACCTCGGTACCCCGGTCGGTCTGCCTGCCGACTTCGGTGACCCTCGCGAGCAGGCCGTCGGGGGCGCCCGGCGCCGGTGCACTGGCGATGACGTCGCCGACGGCCACCGGCTTGTCGGCGGCGGGGGAGCGGTCCGGCGAAGGGCTCGCGGAGCGGTCCGGGGAGTGCCCGGAAGAGCGGCCCGGGACCGGCGAACCGGCCCTCGGCGACGAGGCTATGACGGCCCGTCGGGTGGCCGGGTCGTAGGAGGCGACCTTGAGCGACGACTTCACCGGCGTCCCCTTGCCGGCGCCGTCGGCGCGGGTCACCGCGGTCGTCTCGACGGCTCCTTGCGGGGCCGCCGCTACGTCGAGCTGCCGGGTTCCGTCGGCAACCGGGCCGAGGACGGCGGGACTTGCGGCGTCCGCCGCTGCGGTGTGCCCGGCCGAGGAGCAGCCGGTGGCGGTGAGCGCCAGGGTGGTGAGACCGGGGAGCAGGAGGCGTCTGGCGAGCTTGCGCACGTACGTGAAGACCTTCTGGTGAGGGGAGTTGCGCTACTGATGAGTAACGTGAGGCCCGATCATGCCAGGCCCGCCCACCGCGCCGATGACAACCGGCCACCGGTCCCGGACATCCGCGTCCCGGACGGGACTTGATCGCGGGCCGGGGGCAGGTCAGCATCCCTGTATGACAGAAGTGATCGCAGTCGCAGTCATCACCCTCCTTGCCGTCATCAGCCCGGGCGCCGATTTCGCGATGGTCGTCCGCAACAGCTATCTGTACGGGCGCCCCACGGGGCTCTTCGCCGCCGCCGGAGTCGCGGCGGGCGTGCTGGTGCACGTCTCGTACACGATGCTCGGGGTCGGGCTGCTGATCGCCTCCTCCACGGCCCTGTTCACGGCGATCAAGCTGGCGGGCGCCGCGTACCTCGTGTGGATCGGCGTCCGTACCTTCCGGGCCCGGGCCGAGCTCACCGTGGACCTGGAGTCGAAGCCGCAGTTGACGCGGACGGGCGCGCTGCGCAGCGGGTTCCTGACCAACGTGCTCAACCCGAAGACCACGCTGTTCGTCGTCTCGACCTTCACCCAGGTCGTCCACGCGGACACGCCGGTGTGGCAGCAGGCCGGATACGGACTCTTCATGTCCGCGGCGCACCTTGGCTGGTTCGGTGCGGTGGCGCTGTTCTTCTCGAACGAGCGGCTGCGCGACCGCATGCTGCGGGCGCAGAAGGCGCTGAACCGGGCGATCGGCTCCGTGCTGGTGGGCCTGGGAGTCGGGCTCGGCTTCGCCCGCTGACGGGCGAGCGCGCCGCGCGCCCCGCCGGTCCCTACTCCGGGGCGGATTCCGCGGCCACCCACTCCAGATAGGCCGGTGAACCGTCCAGTACCGGCAGGACGATCCACTCCGGCACCTCGTACCCGTGGTGCTGCCCGATCCACTCGGCCAGGGCCGGCAGCCGGGCCGACGACGTCTTGTACGAGACGCGCCACTCGGTCGCCGTCTCGACGGCGTCCTGCCACCGGTACACGGCCGTGAGTGGCCCGTCGACGTGCGCACACGCCGCGAGCCGGGCTGCCACGGCGCCCCGGGCCAGGCCCCTGGCCCTGTCCTCGTCGTCGATCGTCGTCTGTGCGAGCACGATGTCCGTTGCCACGTCGGCCCCTTGCAGTCGGTGTGGTTCCACCGTAAGGGCGCGCCGCCCCGGGCACACGTCAGGGCCGGCCCGTCACGGGCCGGCCCTGACAGGGCGGTCAGACGAGGTCGAACCGGTCCAGGTTCATGACCTTGTCCCACGCGGCCACGAAGTCCTTGACGAACTTCTCCTTCGCGTCGTCGCTCGCGTAGACCTCGGCGAGGGCGCGCAGCTCGGAGTTGGAACCGAAGACGAGGTCGGCACGGCTGCCGGTCCACTTGACCTCGCCGGTGGCGGCGTCGCGGCCCTCGAAGGCGTTCGCGTCCTCGGACGTCGCCGTCCACGTCGTGCCCAGGTCGAGCAGGTTGACGAAGAAGTCGTTCGTCAGCTTCCCGGGGGCCGTGGTGAGCACACCGAGCGGCGACTGCTGGTGGTTCGCACCCAGCACGCGCAGACCACCGACGAGGGCCGTCATCTCGGGGGCGCTCAGGTTCAGCAGGTTGGCCCGGTCGATGAGCAGGTACTCGGCCGGGAGCCGGTTGCCCTTCCCGAGGTAGTTGCGGAACCCGTCCGCGGCCGGCTCCAGCGCGGCGAACGACTCGACGTCGGTCTGCTCCTGGGAGGCGTCCACCCGGCCGGGGGTGAAGGGCACCTGGACGTCGAAGCCGGCGTCCTTGGCGGCCTTCTCGACGCCGGCGGCGCCCGCGAGCACGATCAGGTCGGCGAGCGAGATCCGCTTGCCTCCGGTCTGCGCCGCGTCGAAGGACTCCTGGATCCCGGTCAGCGTGCGCAGCACCGCCGCCAGCCGGTCGGGCTCGTTGACCTCCCACCCGCTCTGCGGCTGGAGGCGGACGCGCGCGCCGTTGGCGCCACCGCGCTTGTCGCTGCCGCGGAAGGAGGAGGCCGCGGCCCATGCGGTGGAGACGAGCTCGGACACCGACAGGCCGGAGGCGAGGACCTGCTCCTTGAGGGAGGCGACGTCCGCCGGGTCGACGAGCTCGTGCGTCAGCGCGGGCAGCGGGTCCTGCCACACCAGCGTCTCGGACGGGACCTCCGGGCCGAGGTAGCGCACGATCGGGCCCATGTCACGGTGGGTCAGCTTGAACCAGGCGCGGGCGAACGCGTCCGCGAACTCGGCCGGGTTCTCCAGGAAACGCCGGGAGATCTGCTCGTAGGCCGGGTCGAAGCGGAGCGAGAGGTCGGTCGTCAGCATCGTCGGCGCGTGGCTCTTGGCGGAGTCGTGCGCGTCGGGCACGGTACCGGCCCCGGCGCCGTCCTTCGGCCGCCACTGGTGCGCGCCGGCAGGGCTCTTGAAGAGCTCCCACTCGTAGCCGAACAGGATCTCGAAGAAGCTGTTGTCCCAGGTGATCGGGGTGTTCGTCCAGATGCCCTCGAGGCCGCTGGTGATGGCGTCGCCGCCCTTGCCGGTACCGAAGGCGTTGCTCCAGCCCAGGCCCTGCGCCTCCAGCGGCGCGGCCTCCGGGTCGGGTCCGACGTTGTCCGCCGGGCCGGCGCCGTGGGTCTTGCCGAAGGTGTGCCCGCCCGCGATCAGGGCGACCGTCTCCTCGTCGTTCATCGCCATCCGGCGGAACGTCTCACGGATGTCGCGGGCCGCGGCGAGCGGGTCCGGATTGCCGTTGGGACCCTCGGGGTTGACGTAGATCAGGCCCATCTGGACCGCGCCGAGCGGGCTCTCCAGGTCCCGGTCGCCGGTGTAGCGCTCGTCGCCGAGCCAGGTGGTCTCCGGACCCCAGTACACGTCCTCGTCGGGCTCCCAGACGTCCGCGCGGCCGCCGCCGAAGCCGAAGGTATCGAAGCCCATGGATTCCAGGGCGACGTTGCCGGCGAGGATCATGAGGTCGGCCCAGGAGAGGCTCTGGCCGTACTTCTTCTTGACCGGCCACAGCAGGCGCCGGGCCTTGTCGAGGTTGCCGTTGTCCGGCCAGCTGTTGAGCGGGGCGAAGCGCTGCTGCCCGGCTCCGGCGCCGCCGCGGCCGTCGCTGATGCGGTAGGTGCCCGCGCTGTGCCAGGCCATGCGGACCATGAAGGGGCCGTAGTGGCCGAAGTCGGCGGGCCACCAGTCCTGCGAGGTCGTCAGCACCTCGGCGATGTCCTGCTTCACGGCGGGGAGGTCGAGGGACTTGAAGGCCTCGGCGTAGTCGAAGTCCTCGCCGAGCGGGTTGGCCACGGCGGGGTTCTTGGCCAGGATCTTCAAGTTGAGGCGTTCCGGCCACCACTGGCGGTTTCCGCCGCCCTGCGTGGGGTGCGGGGCGCGCTCGTGGGCGACGGGACAGCCGCCGGAGCCCTCCGTTTTGGCGTCTACGACGATTGCATCATGGTTCTCAGACATGGGAATCCTTCCGGACCAGGCGGATCGTGGTGCTCAGGTTCTGCATGCGGTGGATCAAGCGGGGCACGGGCCCCCAGTAGCTGGCCTAGGCCTCGTCGGTCGCCTCGGCGCCGAGGTGGTCACCGTCCCGGACGGTCTCGGGCAGCGGGACGCGGGGCCGCCGCCACCCGCCCGACGGCACCGCGCGGTGCCTCGGCGGTGGCCGCTCACGCTCCGTCTCCTGCCGCTGTGGAATCTTCGTGTCCCTTGGCTATCAACGGAACCGATCCTACGATGGACGCAATCCAAGTCAAGAAGCACACCAAGCCCGTATCGAACCGGATTCCGCGCGTTCACGAGTGGAGTTCGAGAGGTCCCGCCGGACCGGAAGACCGGACCAGAAGAGGTGAGCCGAGATGAGTGACCTGCTGGAGCGCCTGCGCGCACGCGGCTGGCGAATGACCGCCCAGCGGCGGGTCGTTGCGGAGGTCCTCGACGGTGAGCACGTACACCTCACGGCCGACGAGGTGCACGCCCGCGCGGTACGGCTGCTGCCGGAGATCTCCCGGGCGACGGTCTACAACGCCCTGGGTGAACTGGTCTCCCTGGGCGAGGTGGTCGAGGTCTCCACCGACGGCCGTGCCAAACGCTACGACCCCAACGCCCGCCGTCCGCACCAGCACTTGGTCTGCTCCGGCTGCGGACTCATCCGCGACGTCCACCCGGCCGGCGATCCGCTGTCCCGCCTCCCGGCCGACGAGCGCTTCGGCTTCACCGTCTCCGGCGTGGTGGTCACCTACCGCGGCCTCTGCCCGGACTGTTCCTGAACGTCCGAGACGCCTGCTCCTTGCGCCTGCGACGGGCCGGCGGCCGCACGGGCGGTGACCCGACGTGGGGGGGGGCGGGCCGCCGGTCCGGCCCGTGCCCACCACGTTTGAATTCCGCCGCAGCGAGCACCTCCGAAGGGGACCGAGCGCAGGCGAGCGGCCGCGCCCGGGCAGGTGGAAGGGGCCCCGGCGGCTGCCCACCGCCCGGGCGGCGCGGCGCGGAACGAGCAGGAGTGGACCATGGCTGTGGAGCAGGACGTCGTCGCGGTGATCCTTGAGGACCACCGGCGCATGGAGGACCTCTTCCGTCGGATGCGGAGCGTGGAGGCGGACCGGGCGGCGGCGCTGCGCGAGTTCGCCGCGCTGCTCATCGCCCACGGCGAGGCCGAGGAGGCGGAGGTCTACGTCGCTCTCAAGCGGTTCAAGGGAGTCGACGACGAAGAGGTGGAGCACGGCTCCGAGGAGCACGCCGAGGGGAACGAAGCCCTGCTGGCGCTGCTCGAAGTGTCCGAGGTCGGCTCGGACGAGTGGGACGCGCGTCTGGAGGACCTGGCGAAGGCGGTGTCGCACCACATCGACGAGGAGGAGCGGACGATCCTCAACGGCGCCCGGGAGAGCGTGCCCGACGACCGGCGCGCCGAGCTGGCGGCGGCGTTCCTGCACGAACGCGAGCGGCAGCTCGCCGCGGACTGCGGCAGCGTCGAGAACGTGCGCGCCGTGGTACGGGGATGAGCGCTCAGGGGACCGCGCCCGCGAGCGGGGCCGGGCACCCGGCGGGAAAGACCTCCGGCCAGGACGGCGAGACGCGGCTCACCGTATGGGTGGCCCTCGCGGCGAACCTCGCCATCTGCGTGGCCAAGGCCATCGGCGGCGTCATCGCCGGCTCACCGGCCCTGCTGTCGGAGGCGGCGCACTCGGTGGCCGACTCCATCAACGAGGTCTTCCTGCTGGCGTCGGTCAAGCGCAGCAGGCGTCCCGCCGACACGCGCCACCCGTTCGGCTACGGCAAGGAACGGTTCTTCTGGTCGCTGCTCGCCGCCGTCGGCATCTTCGTCACGGGTGGCTGCTTCTCGGCCTTCCAGGGAGTGGAGGCATTCCGGTCCGGCGGCGGCGAATCGCACAGCGGCTACGTGATCGGCCTGATCGTGCTCTTCGTGGCACTCCTCGCCGAGAGCGTCTCGCTGCTGCGGGCCGTCCTCCAGGTACGCCGCGCGGCCCGCGCGGCCGGCCGCGGCCTGGCGGCGGAGGTGCGCGCCGGGCGGGATCCCGCGCTGCGCACCGTCCTGGCGGAGGACAGCACGGCCTGCCTGGGCGTGGTCCTCGCCATGGCGGGGATGGCGCTGCACATGGCGACGGGTGAGGTGGCGTTCGAGGCGTGCGCCTCCATCCTCATCGGCATCCTCCTCGTGTACGTCGCCTACGTGCTCGGCAAACAGGCCCGGACCCAGTTGATCGGCGAGGCGGTCGACCCCGGCCTGCAGGACGAGATCCGCGCGCTGCTCGAACGCCAGGCGGAGATCGATTCGGTCACCTCCCTGCTGACCATGCGCCTCGGGCCCGACTCGGCGCTGCTGGCCGCCGGCATCGACCTGACGGCCGGCTACGACAGCGAGACCGTCGAGGACGCGATGGTCCGCATCCGCACCGAGCTGAAGGAACGCTGGCCCGAACTGGACCAGGTGTTCCTCGACGTCACGGACGCCGCGTCGGCCCGCCGCACGGGCGCAATCCCCCGCCCCCGGCCCTGACGCCGGGGCGCCCGCCCGCGGGCCGGTTCAGTAGACGAGCTTGATGGTCACGTCCTTGGGGACCGGGGACGGCACGGTGTGGGTGTACAGGAGCCGGATGGTGGTGAAGCGCTGGACGCCGGGGCGACCGGGCCACGGCTGCGGCTTGCTGAGGGTCACGGTCACGGGATAGGCGTGGAAACGGCCCGCCGCGCAGTAGGGGAGGCAGTCGTTCACCATGTCGGTTCCGGTGGCCGTCGCGGTCCGCGGGCCCCAGGACTCCCACCGCAGCCGGACCAGGTTGTTGTTGCCGTCGCCACAGGCCAGCAGGTACTCCTCGGGGCGCACCTGGGCCTTGGAGAAGCAGTCGACGACCACCACCGGATCGGCCGGCGGGTCGCTCGTCACCGTGGGCGCGGTCCGCGCCGAGGCCGGAACGGCGGTCGCCGCGAGGGCCGCCGCCGCACAGAGCAGCCCGGCCGTCCGCGGTCCGGCCCACCGCACGCCGGCCCGGGGCGCGGGGGCGCGCCGGCCTTCTCCTGAACCGTCCACGAGGCCTCCTCGCCCGTCGTCTCCCGTCGGAGTACGCCCTGCCAGCTTCCCTCATGTGAGCGGACCCCGCATCCGGGTGACCTCCGATCCCTTCCGGGCGCCGCCCCGACGGCCCGGGTCAGGGGAGCGCGACGAGTTCGACCTCGAAGCCGTCCTCGTTCTCCAAGTACGCCGCGTAGTGCCCCGCGCCACCGGCGTGGGGGTGCCGGTCCCCGAACATCAGGCGCCAGCCGTGCCGCACCGCCTCGGCGGCCAACGCCTCGACCGTGGCGGCGTCCTCGACGTGGAACGCCAGATGGTTCAGCCCGGGGCGGCGGCGGTCGTGGTGGACGGCGGTGCGGGCCGGCGACTCTTCGAAGACGAGGTAGACCGGGCCCAGCCGCCAGCTCCTGCCGTTGCTCCAGCTCTGGAACGGCGCATAGCCCAGCGTCTCCAGCAGCCAGCCGAACGCGTCCACGGCGCGGCCGAGGTCGGGCACCCAGATCTCCACGTGGTGCAGCGCGCCGTGCGCCGGCCGGCTCATCCGGTCACTTCCCGGGGGTGCTCGAACGGCCGGCGGAGGCTGTCGGTGAGGAGCAAAGGCGTCATGCCGGTGATCCTCCCAGCCGCCACCGACACCCGGGTCATTAACGTCTTCCGATCTCTTCCTTAAGCCCGCCTCAAGGTCTCCGACCGAAGGACCGAAGCGCACATTTGTCCGTTTCGTGGTCGCTAGCGTGCTGGCCATCCCCCATCCCACACGCAGAAGCAGGTCCTCCATGGCTGGCAACTCCCACCGCCGCACCACGAGCACCAAGACGAAGGCGGCAGCGGCCCTCGCCGTCGCGGCGGCCGTCGGCGGCGCCGCCGTCGCACTGACCGGTACCGCCCAAGCGGCCTCCGTGGGCGCGGCGTTCACCAAGTCGAGCAGCTGGGCCACCGGTTACACCGGGCAGTACGTCATCACCAACCGGACCGGCGCGGCGCTGCGGGACTGGACCCTCGAATTCGACCTGCCCGCCGGCACGGCCCTCGCCTCCCTCTGGAACGGCGAACAGAGCGTCAGCGGCCGGCACGTGACGGTCAAGCCGCCCCGCTGGGACTCCGCGGGCCTCGCCCCCGGCGCCTCCGTGACCATCGGGTTCGTCACCTCCGCGACCGGTGGCGCCGGCAACCCCACCGGCTGCCTCATCAACAAGGAGAAGTGCTCCCCGGGCACCGGCCCGACTCCCGCGCCCAGCGGGCGGCCGACCACGTCCCCCACCGCCGCGCCGACACCGGCCCCGTCCACCGAGCCCACCACCAAGCCCACCGTGCCGGCCCCGTCCAGGCCGGCCCCCACCGGCGCCCCGGGCGGCGGGAGCACCGCCTCGGCCGGATTCGCGCCCTACGTGGACACCTCGCTCTATCCGGCCTACGACCTGCTGGACACCGCCGCGAAGACCGGCGTCAAGGAGTTCAACCTCGCCTTCGTCACCTCCGGCGGCGGCTGTACCCCGCTCTGGGGCGGGACCACCGCGCTCGGCGCCGACCGGGTCGCCTCCCAGCTCCCCGCCCTGCGGGCCAAGGGCGGTGACGTACGGGTGTCGTTCGGCGGAGCCGCCGGGTCCGAGCTGGCCCTGGCGTGCGACTCCGCCGGCAGTCTCGCGGCCGCCTACGGCAAGGTCATCGACGCGTACGGGCTGACGAAGGCCGACTTCGACATCGAGGGCGGGGCCCTGCCCGACACCGCCGCGAACACCCGCCGGGCGCAGGCCATCGCCCAGCTCCAGAAGACCCACCCCGGGCTCGACGTCTCCTTCACCCTCCCGGTGATGCCCGAGGGCCTCACCCAGGCAGGGCTGGACCTGCTCGCCGACGCCCGCCGCAACGGAGTGGCGATCGCCGCCGTCAACATCATGGCGATGGACTACGGGCCCGCGTACGCCGGGGACATGGGCGGCTACGCCATCCAGGCGGCGACCGCGACCCAGGCGCAGATCAAGGGCGTCCTCGGCCTCTCCGACGCCGCCGCGTGGAAGACGGTGGCGGTGACGCCGATGATCGGCGTCAACGACGTCGCCGTCGAGGTCTTCACCGTAGAGGACGCCGCGCAGCTGGCGGCGTTCGCCCGCACCAAGGGCCTCGGCCGGCTCGCGATGTGGTCCGGGGCCCGGGACGGGCAGTGCGCCGGCGGCGCCAAGAACTACGCCGACCCGACCTGCTCGTCCGTCCTCCAGGCGCCGCTCGCCTTCACGAAGGCCTTCGCGGCCCGCGGCTGACCCCTGCCGGCCCGCGGCGGACCGCACCGCGCGGAGCGCGGCCCGCCGCGGGCCCCCGCCGCACCGGGTTCAGTGGCCGGCCACTTTGACCAGGGCGACCGCGGTGCCGATCGCCGCGTACGCGACGCCCGCCAGCAGGGCGCCCGCCGTACCACCCCCACCCGAACAGCACCCACACGTCCACCGCGGCCGCGGCGAGCAGTGCCGTGTGCAGCGCCACCACGCCGAGGGCGGACAGCAGGATCATGAGCAGCGGGCCCGCGGCCGACAGCAGCAGCGGAGTGGAGACGAACAGCGTCTCGCGCAGCCACCGCTCCCCGGAACCGCGCCCGTGCACCACCCGGTGCGCCTGCCAGTCCGCCACCAAGGTGGCCAGCCACAGTCCCACCGCCGTCCCCGCCACCGATACGGCCACGCCTCCCGGGGTGCCGTGGCCGGAGTACGCCAGTCCCACCACCACCGCGATCATGGTGATCGTCGCGTACAGGCGCTCCTTGAGCTGGGACGCGATCAGGACGGCCCGCTCCGCCTCCTTCTCGGCCGGCGGGGGTACGGGGACCGCGTCGTCCATGGCGCCCACCGTAGGGCGGCCCGCCGGGGCCGCGGGCGAGCCGTTCCGCCGGGTCGCCCGATCAGGGCAGTGCCCGACCGCGGCGCCGCGGTCCTGCCGCCCCTCTGCCCTGCTTGGGATCCCTGCGACCGGGTAGGCGGGGTTACGCCTGTCGGCGCCTTCGCCGGCCGGCGGAGAGGAAAGGAACCCGACGATGACCGACCGCGAACGGAACGAGCCGCCGCGCACCACCCCGTCCCACGCTCCGGGTGAGGCCGGTGACGAGGAGGCACGACGGGAAGCCGAACGGGCCGAGCGCGGTCCGCAGGACGAGGTCGCCGACGGCGAGCCGGGAGAGGCGGCCGACGCACTCTCCCCGAGCCCCGGCGCCCAGCGCCGCTCCCGCGCCCACGCGGAATCCGACGACTCCGACTCGCGCTGACCGCGCTCCGCCCGCCGCCCGTCGTGCCCCCGCTCCCTCAGAGGAAGCGGCGGATCGGCACGACGCCGGCTTCGCGGGCGCGCTGCACCAGTGAGCGGTTCTTCCACCTGCCGGTCCGGATGGGATCACTGACCTTGAGGTCGGTGTCGTAGTGCGAGTCGAGAACGGCGGTGAAGCTCCGGTCCATGACGGCGAGCATCACCTCCTCGTCGTGGTCGAGGGAGCGCCGGTTGAAGTTGGTGGAGCCGATCAGTGAGACGACGCCGTCCATGGTGATGACCTTCGCGTGCATCATGGTCGGCTGGTACTCGAAGACCTCCACGCCGCTGGCGGTCAGCGCCTCGTAGTAGCGCTGACCCGCCAGCCGGCACACCCGCTTGTCGGTGTGCGGGCCGGGCAGCAGGATCTGGACCGCCACGCCGCGGCGTGCCGTCGCGCACAGCAGGTCGACGAAGTACGTGTCGGGCGCGAAGTACGCCGTGGCAAGGCGGACCCGCTCCTCGGCGGACTCCAGGACGACGCGGATCAGGGTCTGCATGTCCTGCCAGCCGAAGCTGGCCGACCCGCGCACCACCTGCACGATCGCGCCGCCGGCCGGCTCGTGGCCGACGAAACGGTCCCGGTCGTCGAAGAGCTCCGTATGGCACTCCGCCCAGTTCTGGGCGAACGCGGCGGCGATGCCGTCGACCGCCGGACCGCGCACTTCGACGTGGGTGTCACGCCATTCCTGTGCGTTGCGGGCGTCGCCGCACCACTCCTGCGCGATGCCGACACCGCCGGTGAAGGCGGTCCGCTCGTCCACCACCAGCACCTTGCGGTGGCAGCGGTGGTTCTGCTTGAGCGGGGACAGGTACAGGGGCTTGCGGAACCAGGCGACCTGTACGCCCGCCGCGCCCATCTCCTCCAGGAGCTCGGGCTCGATGAGACGGCTGCCGAACCCGTCCAGCAGCAGCCGTACCCGCAGGCCCGCCCGGGCGCGGCCGGCCAGGGCCCGGGCGAAGCGGCGGGCGATGTCCCCGCGCCAGTAGACGAACGTCATCATGTCGACCGTGTGGCGGGCCCCCTCGATCGAGGAGAGCATCGCGGCGAATATCTCGTCGCCGTTGCGCAGCGGACGCAGACTGTTGCCCTCGGTCGCGGCGATGCCGATGAGCCGCTCCAGGCGCCTGCGGATGCGCAGGATCCGCTCGTCCCCGCCGTGGTCCGGACCCGGCAGTGCCGTCTCACCCGGGGCCGAAGGCTCCACGCTGGTCATCCATGCACTCCTCGATCGGTCCCGTGCGACCCCGGACCTTATCGAACAGTGCTTCGGTGGGGGACCACCGGCCCCTGTCGGGGGCCGGCCGGCCCGTACCGGCGGTGCGGTTCAGTCGATCAAGATTTCCGACTCGAACCGGGCCCCCAGGGCCCGCAGGCGCCTCTCGCACTCCTCCCGCGTCGGCGCCGACAGGACCGCCGCGGCCAGGAAGTCCGAGGACAGGGCGGCCTCGGCGAGCACCTCCCCCGGCTCCGCGAAGACACCGTAGAACTCCACCCACGGCTCCTCCGGCGTCACCGGGATGCCGCGCACCGTCCCCGGCCGCTTCATCATCAGCACCTGACCCGCCATCCGGACCGGCTGCAACCGCCGGCCGCCGCCGTCCGGGCGGCCCTGTGCGAGCCGCTCCAGGGCCGGCAGCCGCAGCCCCGCGTACGCCCGCGACGCCAGCTCCACCGGGTGCACCCCGAAGACGGCGGTCAGCACCTCCCGGATGCGTGCGCCCGCCGGCCGCGCCGCGACCTCGCAGACCACCAGCCGGTCGTCGGGCGTGTGGAACACCTCCGCGTGGAAGGCGAAGTCGGCCGGTCCGCCCAGCGCCGCGAGCGCCCGCTCCGCCAGCTCCAGCAGCCGCGGCGTCAACGGGTCCGAGGGGTCCAGGGTGAGGTCCACCCGGGCGCCGCTGTCGGCCTGGAAGGAGGACAGCTCGTACTGGTACTGCGACGGCCAGGCCATGACGGTACGACCGCCCGCCACCACCCCGTCCACGTGGCACATCCGGCCCGGTACGTACGCTTCCAGCAGCAGGTCCTCGCGGGGCTCCGTGCCCGCCGCGAAGGCCTCGGCCAGCTGCTGCTCCAGCTCTTCCCCGGTGCGTACGACCCGCAGCCCGATGGAGCCGAAGCCGTCACGCGCCTTGAAGACCAGCGGCAGGCCGTGCTCCGCCGCGAAGGCCCGCGCCTCGTCTGCCGTCGCCGGCAGGGTGTGCGGGGCGACGGCGATGCCGGCCGCCGCCAGCTCGCGCTTCATCAGGACCTTGTCGCGGAAGGCCAGCACCTCCGCGGGGAGCTGGCCGGGCAGGCCGAACTTCTCCCGCAGCGTCGCCGCCCGGATCAGGTCCGCCTCGTGGTGCGCGATGACGTGCGTGACCCCGTACTCCTGGATCAGGTCACGGGCGAGCCGGTCGACGAGGTCCTCGTCGTCGAAGGTGTCGATGATCTCCAGGTGACGGTAGCCCCCGGGGCCGTCCGGGACCTGCTCGCGGCCGGCCACGATCTTGTCCCGGGCGGCGATCATCACCACGCCGCCGTCGAGCTCCGCCAGCCAGCGGTCGTACGGGAAGGGTTCCAGCGGGAACCGGTGCAGTACGAGCGCGGTCACGCCGCCACCCCCACACCGTGCGGGGCGAACGCCTCCGCCGGTCTCACGTCGATCCGGATCTGCGCCGTCAGCCGTTCGCAGAGGGCGATGGCGGCGTCGGTGTCGGCCGCCGTCACCGCGGCGAAGCCGAGCCGGTCCCAGTTGTCCCGCAGGGGTCGGACCTCGTCGCCGGGGCTCACGGAGACCTCCACGGCCAGTACGTCCGCCCGTGCCGCGACCTCTTTCACGCCGGACACCGCCGTGACCGTTCCGGGGTCCCGGAGCACGAAGCGGGTACAGGCGCCCGCGCGGGCGATCGGGGGCTCGGGCAGCTCCTCCACGAGGCCCAGCGGCCAGGCGACGCCGTACCGGAGCAGGTCGATCCCGTAGGCGGCCTCGACCAGTTCGTTGATGTGGCCGCCGCCGACCCGGTTGTGGGACTCGATGACGACGGGCCCGCGGGAGGTCAGACGCAGTTCGGTGTGGCTCGGGCCGTCGGTCACGCCCATGGTGTCCAGGAAGTCCGCGACCGTGCTGGTGACCTGGGCGTACGCCTGGGGAGTGAGCCGGGCGGGCAGGGCGTGGCCCAGCTCCGCGAAGTGCGTGTCGTCGACGAGCTTCTCGGTCACCGCGACCACCACGTGGCGACCGCCGAAGCTGAACCCTTCCACGCTGAACTCGGGGCCGTCGAGGTAGGACTCCATCAGGAACTCGCGCACCGTGAACAGGGTGGAGCCGCGGTCGGTGCGCCGGCCGCGCAGTTCCTCGATCCGCTCCCAGGCCGCTTGCAGGCCGGCGGCGCCGTCGACCCGGATCAGACCGAAGCTCGCGGTCGCGTCCGTCGGCTTGACGATGAAGGGGAAGCCGGCCTCGCGGGCGAACGCCTCCAGCGACTCGCGGTCGGTGACCCGGCCCCAGTGCATGGCCAGCTTGCCCTGTTCGGCCAGGTGCCGGCGCATCAGGTACTTGTTGCGCATCCGGCGGCTCACCTCCGGCCGGGTGCCCGGGAAGCCGAAGTGGTCGTTCAGCCGGGCCGCCATGTCGAGACCGCCCTCGGTGAGGGAGACGATCACGTCGAAGCCCCAGACCTCGCGGGCCGCCTCGGCCAGCGGCCGTACGGTGTCCCATTCGGTGTAGTCGACCATCAGCAGCACGTCGGCCAGGCCGGTCTGGAAGGCGCTGATCTTGTCGGGGTGCTGGAGCAGTACCACGCGGACGCCGAGGGCCTTCGCGCGTTCGAGGTGCTGGTCGGTTCCGCCGACCAGCAGCATCGTCCGCTCGGCGGCGGGCGTCGCTGGTGTGGCGGCTTCGTTCGTCGCGGTGCTCGCGCTCATGACAGGGCTTCCTTCGTGCTGGGCGTGTCGGAGGTGGCGGGTGCGCCGGACGGCCCGGGCGCGTCCGGCGGGCCGGGCGTGATCGTGGTGCGCAGCGCCGCGAAGGCCGCGTCGATCCGCTCGGCGGCCTCGGCGGGGCTCGGTGCGTCGACGACGGCGTAGCCGTGCCGGGTACCGGAGTCGGTGGTGCGCGGCAGGACGTCGCCGGGCCCGTACGGGAAGTGCACGGCGTGCACGTGCTCCGCGGCGCCCAGCTCGGCCAGGCCTTCCACGGACTCCAGGCGCCCGGCGGGCAGTCGGAAGAAGCCGACGCAGGCGTACCGCCGGGGGGCCGGCGTCCTGACGTCCTCGCCGGCCAGGGCCCGGAAGACCGCCGATTCCAGGTCGAGGCCGGTGGCCACCTCCACGAGCAACGGGATCCGGTCGCCGCCCAGACGGGCCTGCGACTCCACGATGCGCGGTCCGGCCGGGGTGAGGATCACCTCCGTGTGCGCCGGGCCGAACGCGTATCCGGTCAGGTCGAGCAGGGCGGTGACGGTGGACCGGATCGCGGCCGCGTCGGCGGCGGGGAGCGGAGCCGGGTGAACGTGCCCGGTCTCCACGAATCCGGGCGGGCCGCTGGTCTGCTTGGCCGTGATCCCGACGATCTCGTGCCGGCCGCCGACGGTCAGCGTCTCGACGCTGAACTCCGGGCCCTCCAGGAAGTCCTCGATGATGTAAGGGCCTTCGATGCCGGCCGACTTGACCCGCTCGGTCCACTCCACGAGGTCGGCGGCCGCGCGGACGAGTGCGATCCCGCGGCTGCCCGCCGAGTTGGCGGGCTTGACCACGGCGGGCAGGCCGAATTCCGTCAGCAGCGGCTCCACTTCGCCGAGCGTCTCGGCTTCCCGGGCGCGGACCACGGAGACGCCGCTCCGGTTGAGCAGACGCCGCATCGCGTTCTTGTCGTTGAGCAGCCGGACGGACTCGGCGCGGTTCGGGGACAGGCCCAGGGCCTCGGCTTCGGCGACCACCGGGGCCATGCTGGACTCGCTGCCCAGGTGCAGGACGTGCTGGATGCCGTTCTCCGCGGCCATCCGGGCCACCAGTGCGCGCAGCGCGGCCTCGTCCTCGAAGTCGACCAGGGCCAGTTCCTCGGAGTGGGCCGCGACCTTGTCGAGGTAGGCGGCCGGGCGGAGCGCCGGATCCCAGATGGACCAGACCCGGAAGCCGGCCTCCACGGCCTTGCGGACGAGCTGCTCGTACGGCATCACCATCAGGAGGCGGCCGGGGGCCGAAGTGTGGGTGGGGGCGTAGCTCATGACGTGGCTCCGTTCGGGGCCGACGTGACGACCGGCCGGGCCGGCTCCGCGTCGGCGGTGTGCTGCGCGGCGTCGGCGGTGTCCTGCTGCGGGGCCGCCTGCGCCGCCTGGCGCGCCTCGCGCAGCGGCAGCAGGGAGCGGTAGACCAGGATGGCGCCGAGGCCGAAGGCCGCGTACAGCAGGCTCATGCCGACCGGGGAGAGGAAGGCTCCGACGGTCACGCAGAGGGAGCCGATGAGCAGCCCGATGCGGGCGTTGAGGCCGTAGGCGGCCAGGTACTTGGTGCGGGCGGCCGGATCCACCAGGTCGGCCAGGAGTGCCTGCTTGACCGGGACGTTCGCGATCTCGCCCACGGTCAGCAGGACCGCGGCGGCGATCAGGACCCAGCCGCTGTTGCTGACCGCGAGGACCATGTAGCCGGCGGTGAAGACCGTGAGGCCCGCGTAGAGCCGGACCCGGTCGGGCAGCCGGCGGAACATGCTGCCCGCGAAGAGCGCGAACACGACGATCAGGGCGGTGTTGACGGCCCGCAGGATGCCGAGCATCGCGACGCCGTCGACCGCGGGGAACCAGCGGTCCAGGCCGGCCAGCGCCTGCTCGGGGAAGTCGTCCGCGAGCCGGACGGCGATGTAGTAGCCGATCTGTACCTCGATGGCCCGGCTGAACGTCGCCGCGGCCAGGAGCCGCAGGAACACCCGGTCCCGGGAGACCGCGAGGTAGCCGCGGAGCATGGCCGGGACGCCGGCCGCCTGGTCCTTGGCGGACTCGGGGGCGCTCTCGGCGATCCACCACCAGGTGACCAGGGCGGTCGCCGCGGACAGCGCGGCCGCGGCGGTCAGCAGCAGGGTGAAGTGCTCGCCGTAGAAGAAGCCGCCGATCAGGGCGCCGGCGGTGAACGCCAGGTTGATCGACCAGTAGTTGACCGTGTAGACGAAGTTCCGGTTCTCCGGGGTGGAGACGTCGATCATCATCGCCTCGGCGGCCGGGGTGGCCGCGCTCGCCAGGCAGGTGTTGAGCAGGAAGAGGACGAAGGTCACCGCTCCCGACTGCCACCAGGGCGAGTTGGCCAGGGCCAGCAGCCCGAAGGTGAGCGCGGCCCCGACCTCGCCCGCGACCATCAGCGGCTTGCGGCCGTACACGTCGGCGAGGTGGCCGCCGAGGAAGTTGCTGGCGATGCCCGCGGCCGCCACCAGCAGGGTGAGCACGCCGGCCGCCGCCGCGCCGTACAGCGCGGCCAGGTGGATGACCATCAGCGGCATCAGCATGATGCCGAGCAGCCGCTGGACGAAGCCGACGCCCAGCCTCAGCTTGATGTTCGGGTGCAGCTCGCGGAAGTTCATGCTCCGCCTCCCTCACGCGCGGGTCCGGCGAGCGGGGTCCCGCTCGGTGCGGTCTCGGTAGTTGCGCGGACGAGCTCGGCGCGCGGGGCACGTGCGGTGCCCTGCCACCGGTCGACGGTGTTCACCGGCATGTCGGATTCCTTTGCGGAGTGGGGGAGTCGGGCATCGGACGGCGTGGCGGCGGTGGGCTCAGGGCTTGGCCGTCAGGGCCCCGGCCTGCTCTGCGGGCCGGGCGACGGGCTGTTCGACGGTGCGGGCGGCCGGGGCGTCGTTCTCGTTCCACAGGCTGAGGTAGCGCTCGCCCGTGTCGGGGAGGACCGTGACGATCGTCGCGCCGATGTAGTCCGGGTGTCCGGCCAGCTGGGCACAGGCGTGGGCGACGGCGCCGGAGGAGACCCCGGCGAAGACGCCCTGGCGGCGGGCGAGGGCGCGGGCCGCGCGCATGGCGTCCTCGTCGGACACCGTCACCACGCTGTCGATCAGGCCGACGTCGGTGGTGGGGGCGATGAAGCCGCCGTTCAGCCCGGGAATCCGGTGCTGCCCGCCGACGCCCTGGGACAGCACGGGCGAGTTCTCGGGCTCGACCGCGACGACGCGTACCTCCGGGTTCTGCTCCTTCAGGTACTGCGCGATGCCGCTGAGGGTGCCGCCGGTACCGACGCCGCAGACCAGGACGTCGACGCGCCCGGCCGTGTCGGCCCAGATCTCCGGGCCGGTGGTCTCGTAGTGGGCCCGTACGTTGTCGGGGTTCTCGTGCTGGCAGGGGAACCAGGACCCGGGCGTCGCCGCGTGCAGTTCCGCCGCCTTGGCGATCGCCCCGGAGTACCCGCTCTCGCGCGGGGTCTGCACGACCTCCGCGCCCAGCGCCTTGAGCAGCGAGACCCGCTCGGCGGTGGCGCTGTCGGGCAGCACGATCACGCAGCGGTAGCCGCGGGCGGCGCAGAGCGCGGCCAGCGAGATGCCCGTGTTGCCGGACGTCGCCTCGATGACGGTGCCGCTGCCGGGCCTGAGGTCACCGCGCAGCTCCGCGGCGCGCAGCATGTACAGGGCGGCCCGGTCCTTGCTGCTGCCCATCGGATTGGCCGACTCCAGCTTCGCCAGGACCTCGGTGCCCGGGGCGGTGTCGTCGAAGCGCAGTCGGATCAGTGGGGTCGAGCCGACCAACTCCTCGATGCTGTCGGCTATGTTGCGCTTCTGGCGGCTTTCCACGTCTGTTCCTCACAAGTCGTTCGGTGGGGCGGTGTGTCGGTCGGGCGTACGGGGTGCCGTACGCCGCGGGGTCCTCGCGGGGGGATTCCGCCGGGGGACCGGGGCCGCGGGACGGGGAGCGGGGCCTACCAGGAGCCGGCCGACGCCGTGACGGCGTACAGGTCCTCCATGGGCTGCGGAGCCTCGCCGACCGCCTTGATCACGGCAGTGGCGGCGAGTACCCGTGCACCCGGCGGCACGTCCTTGTTGACCAGGGCCTGGGCGCCGATGACGGCGTGCTCGCCGATGGTGACGGGCCCCAGTACGGTCGCGTTCGTGCCGAGTACGACGTCGTGGCCCACCACCGGATGGCGGCGTTCGCCCGCGGCCCGGTTGTTGTCGCTCCACCAGCCCACCGCGCCGAGCGTCACCTGGTGGTAGATGGTCACGTCGTCCCCGACCACCGCGGTCTCGCCGATCACGACGGCCGCACCGTGGTCGATGAACACCCGCCGGCCGAGCACCGCACCCGGGTGGATCTCCACGGCGGTGCCGCGGCGGGCGTACCAGGCGATGGCCCGCGCGATGAACCTCAGTCCGCGCCGGTGCAGCCGGTGCGCGACGCGGTGCGCCCACAGGGCGGGCAGCGCGGCGTGCAGCAGGGCTTCCCGGCGGCTCCGCACGGAGGGGTCGCGGGCCACCACCACGTCCAGGTCTTCCTTCATGATCCGCAGCAGGCCGGGCCGGTCGGCCGCCATCAGACGAGCACCTCGGCGCGCTCACCGATGCGGCTGAGCTCGGTGAGGACGGCGCGGGTCAGGCTCTCCAGCCGGGCCACGACCTCCGGGTCCGTGTAGCGGCCGCCGTCCGCGGCGAGCGCGGCCGCGCCGCCGATGGCGACCGGCTCGTGCTCCACCACCCGCGCACCGCACCGGCCGAGCACCCCGACCAGGCCGGGCTGGGCGTCGAGCCCGCCGCGCGCTCCGGGGGAGGCGCTGGCCACGCCCGTCAC
The DNA here is from genome assembly GCF_053610645.1 of Streptomyces sp. NPDC054883. Classification (NCBI taxonomy): domain Bacteria; kingdom Bacillati; phylum Actinomycetota; class Actinomycetes; order Kitasatosporales; family Streptomycetaceae; genus Streptomyces; species Streptomyces sp. NPDC054883. The sequence continues at coordinate 30,319 of NZ_JBSGYT010000063.1, forward strand.
CTTGCCGGTCAGCGGGCTCCGGCCGCCCGGCCGGGACAGCCAGTCCAGGGCGTTCTTGAGCGCGCCGGGCATCTCGCCGTTGTAGGAGGGGGTGCTGATGAACAGCGCGTCCGCACCGGCGACCAGTTCCTTGGCCGCGCGCACCGCGGCCGATCCGTCGGCACGCTCCAGCCCGGCCTCGTAGAACGGCAGCTCGGAAACGGGAAGCAGCACCGTCTCGTGGTCCCCGGGCAGCTCCGCCAGGATGTGGCGCACGGTCGCCAGTACAGCCGTGTTCAGCGAGTCCCGGCGCGTGCTGCCGGATACCAGAACGATCTTCGCCACATCAAACCCCTCTCCTCGGTCCGGATCGTCCGCCTGCGCTTCCCGGACCCCTCTTGTCGCGGCCTTGACGGTCAGGCCGAACCCGCGGACCCGGGGAGCGCACCGGCCCGGACACCGAAGTGTCCGGGCCGGGCGGCTCCGGCCCACGTCGTCTTCGACACGGTCCCAGCCCGGACTGTTGGCAGCCTCGATCGGGACTCGCGCCGCGGCGGAGAACCCCAGGAGTGTGCGTGCACTTCCGGTCCGGCCGGGTGGACCGCCGCCGTCAACCGGTCGAAGGGGCCTGACCTGCGCGGGGTTTCGGTCGTTGCAGGGGCATGACCGATTCCATGGTGACGATTCCCGCCGATTGGCTCGCCCGCGCGTTCCTGTCCCTGCGGCGCAGCGGCTCGGACGAGGCGCAAGCGGCGGCGGTGGAACTACAGCCGTTCACGGAGAGGCCCGGCCAGCGCGTCCCCGTACCGCGCGCGACGGTGCTGCGCACCGAACTGGCGTTGCGCGGCGCGCTGGGCGGCGAGGCGCGAGAGGACCGACGGGCGCGGCGCACGCGGCTGTCGGAGGAGGCCCATTACCTGATCAGCGCCCGCCTCGACGACCACTGAAACCACCTCCCTCGCACGTGAGGCGGATACCGGGGGTATCCGCCTCACGTCCTCACATCACCGCCTCATCCCACGTCAGTCGAGGACGTCCGGCACCGGCTCGGTGTTGCTCCGCTGGAGCGCGGTCTTCGAACCAGCGGCCGGCCCGAGGGCCCAGTCGGAGAGCGCCATCGAGTCCGGGTACCGCTCCTCGTCGTTCAGCAGCACGCCGATGACCGTCTTGCCGTTCCGGGTCACGGAGAAGACGAGGCACTTGCCCGCCGCAGTGCCGGTGCCGGTCTTGACGCCGATCGCGCCGGGGTAGGCGTAGCCGGTCGGCCGGGACCGGATCAGCAGGTTGCTGTTCGACCACGTCGCGTCGGTGGAGGTGGCACCGGTGCTGATCGAGGTGGTCTTCACCAGCGTCCGGAAAGTGCTGCCGCCCATCGAGTACTTGGTGAGCTTCGCGAGGTCGCGCGGGGTGGTGAGGTTGTTGCCCGTCGGCGAGATGCCGTCGAAGGAGTCGTACACGGTGTTGGCCATGCCCAGGGACTTCGCCTTGGCGTTCATCTTCGCGATGAAGTCCGCCGTACGGGCCTGGCTGGTCGTCCCGGTGCCGAAGGCGTCGGCGAGCGCGTACGCCGCGTCACAGCCCGAGGGCAGCATCAGCGCGTACAGGAGCTGGCGGACCGTCGGCATGGCGCCCGCCTTGAGGTGGGCCGAGCTCGCGCCCTCCCGGACCACGTAGTCCAGGTACTCCTGCTTGACGGTGACCTTCTTGTTGAGGTCCACGTTCGGCGAGCTGGTGACCACCACAGCGGTCATGATCTTGGTGGTGCTCGCCATCTGCCGCTTGGTGTCGGCGGCCTTGGAGCTGAGCGTCGCCCCGGTGCCGGCGTCCATCAGGAACGCGCCGGCGGCGCTCACCGGTGGCGCGGCGGCCGCCTGGGCCGGCGCGGAGACGGTGAGCAGAGCGCCGGTGGCGATGGTGAGGGCGAGCGCGCCCCGCCCGCGGCGCAGCAAAGTCGATATCAAGTCGAGCCCCCCCTGTGGCTGGAAATCCGGAAGGGCGGAAACACCGAGGTGTCTCCGCCCGTGCGGGATCCTAGCCGCCGCGCCGAGAACGCGGGTAGGGCGATCGGTCAGCTGTGGTGACCGCGGCCCTGGCGGCCGCCCCAGGACTCGGTGTCGATGACGCGGCCACGGTCGTCGCGCAGGGTCGCGGTGTCGCGCGCGTCCCAGATCTGCTGGCGGCGGTTCTGGTAGACGTCGCTGTGCGTGTTCCGGCCCTGACCGGTGTGGACCTTGACGCTGTGGCCGCCCGCGAGGCGCAGGCCCGCGAAGCGGTAGCGGTTGCCCTGCTGGTCGGTGAGGGTGTATCCGCGCAGGTCGACCCCGTGCCGGCCGGTGTTCTTCACCTCGACCCATTCGCGGTTCAGCGCGTGGTTGGAGCGGTCGTTGCGGCCGCGGCCCTCGTGCTGGACGGAGCCGATGACGACCGAGGAGTGCGCGCGGCGGTCGTTGCCGTGGTCGGCGGCGGTGGCCGGCAGGGCGGCGGCGCCGACCAGGGCGCCGGCGGCCAGGAACGCGGCGACGAAACGGCGGGGAGTGAGAGAAGCAGACATGACAATGGCCCCTTCCAACGTTGGCCCGCCCCGGGGTTCGGACATACGGGCGGGCACCGAGCGGTTCTCGGCATATGGCCGAGAAGCCATACTTTGGCCCACATCAGCTGCCGAACACGGCGAAATCGCCCCGTGTTGCTTAATGCAGACATGTCGGAAACCGTCCCTTTGCCAAAGGGGCGCCGTCAAAGAGCAGGTGGCAGCGGGTTCGGCCGGTTCTTCGCACGTATGTACGCAAGCCGTTGGGGTACCCGCGCGCCCTGCGCGTCGCGTGTCAGGAGACCCCGTACCACTGGCTGCCCCAGCCGGTGTTGATGGTGCTGGTGGACTGTTCGGCGAGGTTCACGGTGGCGGGCAGCGAGGTCTGCCCGGTCAGGACGGTGCTGTACCGGAGCTTCGGCGGCGCGAGACCGGCGTTGACCGAGATCCCGGCTCCCGTGGACTTCAAGGTGAGGGCGTTGGTGGCCCAGTTGCCGTTGAGCAGCAGGGCGATGAAGTAGGTCCCGGGGGCGGCGGTGAACGGCTTGCCGAGGTGCAGCGGCTTGGCGATCGCCTCGCTCATGAGCTGCGGCGAGATGTCCGCGGTGGCGGCGCGCAGGGTGCCCGCGCCGTCGTACACGCCGAGGTGGCAGTCGGCCAACTGCGCGTTGGGGTCGAGACCGGCCAGGCCCAGCCAGATGTCGGACCAGGTGATCTGCTCGCGCAGGACGATGCGTACGAGGGTGACCCGGCCGCCGACCCCGGCGGCCGACTGGGCGGTGACGTGCCCCGCGTCATTGGGGTCGCCGGTCCAGGCCAGCAGGTTCTGGTCCTGCGGCCGGGGCCCCTGGTACCCCTCGGACGCGGGCCCGCCGCTCTGCCCGGGCGCGGGGCCGGCGCCCCCGTGGTCCCGCCCGCCCGGTGCGGTGCAGCCGGCCAGCAGGAGCAGGGCCGCGAGCGCTGCGCCGAGGCCCTTCGCGGCGGTGACGGTGATGGTCCGGGTGCGCATGGTCCCCCCATGAGGCGCGGGTGTGCCGACGGGCCATGATCACACGATCCGCCGGAACGCCCGAGCCCGGCTGCCGGCCGCGCCCCCGGCAACCGGTTGACCTCAACCGGACTTGAGCTTCTAGGTTCGTTCCCGGGCCGCGGGAACCGTCCGGCGGCCCGAGGAGGAGGTTCACCATGACCGAGCGCACGGACCACGCCGACGGTACGGCCCACGCCGTCATCCCCGACCGCTACCGCCACGCCGTGATCCCGCACATCATGGTCGACGACGCCGCGGCGGCGATCGACTTCTACCGGCGGGCCTTCGGGGCACGTGAGGATTTCCGGATCGACGCTCCCGGGGGCGGGATCCTGCACGCCGAGATCACGATCGGACGGTCCGCCCTCATGCTGGGCGACGCCAGTGTGGAGGAGGCGGAAGCGGCCTCCTTCGCGGCGCCGACGGCCCTCGGCGGAGGGACGTCGGTCACGCTGCACGTCTTCGTACCGGACGTCGACGGTCTCGCGGAGCGTGCGCGGGCCGCCGGAGCCGAAATCCTCCAGCCGCCGCGGGACATGTTCCACGGCGACCGCACCGTCATCCTGAGAGACCCCTCGGGCCACATCTGGGTGTTCCTGACCCACCTGGAAGACGTCTCCGAAGAGGAACTGAGGCACCGCCTGGCCGCCACCGCATGACGGCCCCGCACGCACGGTGACCGGTCCCCGCACCCGCGGAGACCGGTCACCCGTCGGCCGCTCACCGTCGCGCGGAGCCACGTGGACGCGCGACCGGACCCCGCCTGCCCGTCATCACTACAGGTAGGGGCGGGTGATCAGCTCGATCGCGTGCCCGGCGGGGTCCTTGAAGTACACCCCGCGGCCCCCGTGTTCGGTGTTGGTCTCGCCCGCGCGGCGCATCTGGGGATCGGCCCAGTGCTCGATGCCGTGGTCACGGAGCCACCGGTACGACCGGTCGAACAGCTCGTCGTCGATCAGGAACGCGTAGTGCTGCATCTGGATGTCCACCGGCGGCTCTGCGAACTGGAGCAGCACGCCGTCGGGGAGCCGGATGTTGGTGAACGGGCCCCAGGACGGCGCTTCCGGCAGTTCCAGCAACTCGCGGAAGAAGCGGGCCGACTCGTGGCGGTCCTTGGCGGCGATGATGGTGTGGTTGAACGAGACAGTCATGCGGTAGACCTCGGTGTGTTCGGCGGAGATACGGACGCGTGGTGCAGATGCGCCGGGTGGTCCGCGTGCCGAACTGTGGGGGTGCCTGTGTCGCACCCACGGAGGGGTCAGCCCTCCACCGGGTAGCCCGTCCGTGTGTGGCGTAGCGCCGGTCCGGTGTTCACGTCGGTCACCCTAGGTGAATCAACCGGGCACGACAAGCGGGGATTTGCGGCTCCCGCCGACCGGTCCCGACGCGTCGCGGCCGGTCGGCTGCCCCCGGCTCAGCTCCGGGGTCCGCGCCTCAGGCCGCGTCCGGCTCCCGGAGCCGGTCGCGGACTGCCGTACGGTCGACGCCCAGCCGCTCCATGAGCTCCGCCGCGGGGTCCGGCCGCCCGCAGTCGAGGATCGCGAGCAGCAGGTGCTCCGGCCCGAGGCGCCGGCCGCTGCCCTTCTGCAACTCCACGAGCGCGCGCGGCAGGACCGAGCGGGCGCCGGAGGTGAAGGGCGTGCGCTTGCGCGAAGCGGGGACGGGCGGCCGCTCGACGCCCCGGACGTCGATCCCGATGACGGCCAGCGCCGACCGGTCCAGGTCCGCCAGGGCGGTGCGCGCCTCGTCGAGGCCGACCCCCAGGCACCTGGACGCGGCCGAGCCCGGCTCGTGGAGGACTCCCAGGAGGAGGTGCTCGGTCCCGATGCGGCGGTCGCCGCGCAGCCGGGCTTCTTCCAGTGCACAGGTGACGGCCGCGCGGGCGCCCGCGGTGAACTTCTCGAACACTGTCGTCTCACTTCCCGTGTTTGGCGTGTGCGGACTGCCGGGACACGCCGAGGGCGTCCCCGATCTGCTCCCAGGACCACCCCTGGTCCCGGGCGCGCGCCACCGCCGCCGCTTCGACCTGTTCGGCCAGCCGGTGCAGGGCGCCGACCGCCCGTAGTCCCACGGCGGGGTCGTGCGACCTGAGACGTTCCGCCAGATCTCCGGTTTCCATACATGTCAGTCTGGGCTGACAGCGTCACCTCTGTCAACCCAGCCTGACAGGTTTGGAGTGCCGGCTCAGGGGTGCATGCGCGCGCCCTTGAGGACCTTGTCCACAGCGTTCCGCGGCCCGTACACGGCCATCCCCACCAGGTCGAGGTGGTCCGTGCCCACCGCCCGCACGGCCGCCCGGTTGTCGCGGTCGTTGCCCGTCCCGAAGAGGTCGGAGGTGAACACGGCGGTCGGCAGCGCACGGTGCAGCGCACGGCCGTGCGCTGCCGTCAGGTGCTCCTTCGCCGCCTCGAAGACCAGCACGGGCTGGCGGAACATCGGCAGGTAGCCGGCGCCGTCGGCGTCCGCGTACGGCTCGCCGATCACCTCGGGCGCGGCCGTGCCGAGCCCGCTGACCAGGAACGCGGTCACGTTCAAGCGCTGCCAGGTCTCGAGGTCGTCCCGCAGCACCACGGCGATCTTGGTGTCGAAGCGGACGGGCGCCTTCGCGTCGCCGTCGGTCTCGTTCGTGATTCTCATGCTTCGAGACTGCGCGGCGCACACCCTCCGCGTCTTGTACGTTCCTGGCATGACGCCCCGGCAGGAGACCTCGGCCTGGCGGCCGTCGGTGGCGGGTGTCGTGGAGGTGTTCCACGCCCGCTTCACCGAGCACGCCTACCCCATGCACGTCCACGACGCCTGGACCCTGCTGATCGTCGACGACGGCGCGGTCCGCTACGACCTGGGCCGCCACGAGCGCGCCACCCCGGGCGACACCGTCAGCCTGCTCCCGCCCCAGGTCGCGCACAACGGCTCGCCCGCCACCACGGACGGGTTCCGCAAGCGGGTGCTCTACCTCGACATGACCCACCTCGACGCGAGCTTCATCGGCCCCGCGGTGGACGGACCGGACCTCGCCGACCCCCTCCTGCGCCGCCGCGTCGGACAGCTGCACACGGCGCTCGCGCACCCCGGCGACGGGTTCGAGGCGGAAAGCCGGCTGGCCCTCATCGGCGAACGGCTGCGCGCGCACCTGCGCCCCGGGTCCCGGCGCGGCGCGCGGCCGGACCACGGCGTTGCCCGGACCCTGCGCGACCTCCTGGACGCACGGCTCCTCGAGCCCCTCACGCTGGACGAGGCCGCCCGCCTCCTGCACGCCCACCCGACCCACCTCGTACGGGCCTTCAGCAGTGCGTTCGGCATCGCACCGCACCAGTACGTGACGTCCCGCCGGGTGGACCTGGCCCGCCGGCTGCTGCTCGACGGGCAACCGCCGGGCGAAGTGGCGGCCGCCGCCGGCTTCTACGACCAGTCGCACCTGACCCGGCACTTCAAGCGCGTCGTGGGCACCACCCCCGGCCGGTACGCCCGGCCCACCGGTCCGCCGCCGTAGTGGGCAAGGCGCGGTTCGGCCGGCGGGCAGGACGTTGCCGTCCTCGTCGAGCCCGAGGTGGATCCGGACCGGGTCCTGGCTGTTGACGTCGGACGGGCGCGGGCCCTCCGGTCCGTCGGGGCCCCGGCGCAGGAGACGGCGGGACGATCTGGTAGACGCCGTCCTGGAACTCCAGCCGGTTGACGCGCCCGGCCCGCAGGGCGGTGGCGGCGTCGGCGTACTCCGCAAGTTCCGCCGCCCCGGCGGAAGTCGCCGCATCGCGGTCCGCCGGGAAGGTGTGGGCGTCGGCGGTCGGGTCGGTATCGAGGGATGAGTCCGTGCATCCGGGGCCATGCCCACGTCAGGGCGAAGTCCAGGGACTGGCGGGCCTCGTGCGCCGTCGCGTGCGGGCCGCTGACCGCCTTCCAGCCGTTCGCGGTCCGCTCCACCACTTCGAACGTCGCCGGGAGCAGCAGCGCGTCCGGGCGGGTGTCCAGCGCCCGCAGCGAGTCCGCGCGCACGTCCTCGGGGAACCGCTCACCGGTGTAGCGAAGCCCGCGCAGCGCCAGCCGCTCCACGGCCCGGGCCGGCGTGACCGGCGCGTCCGGATCCAGGACCAGGCCGTCGTCGACCGCAGGGCCCTTGACGGTGCGGTCCCAGTCGGGGACGGGGGGCTCCGGGCCGGTCGGGCGCGGCCCTTCCATCCCGCCCGGGCCCGATCCCCCGTACTCCTCCGCGCGCACGACCCGGTAACGGGCCCCGGCGACGCCGAGACCGTCCACCCGCTCGCTCTCCAGCCGGGCGACCGCCGCCAGCAGTGCGCGCCGCTCCGCCCGGTCCTTCGCATGGTCCTCCGCCCGGAACCACAGCTGCGAGTTCAGGGAGCCGCGCGCCAGTTGCGGGCAGCCGTTCGTCACCGCGACGACCAACCGCCAGCGCTGCCCCTCCCCGGCGTCCTGCGTCGCCACTCCGAACAGGGGCCCGCGCACCACCACCCCGCCCGCGCGCGAAACGGCGTCGACGGCGTCGGCTTCCATCGCCGCCTCGACCGGCTCCACCGGCACCCGCACCACCACCGGCCGCGAACCGCCCGGCCCCGCACTACCGATGCATGCCCCCATCCTCGCGACCACGGCGCGGCGCCACCGCCGATTCGCCGATTTCCCCACCCGTACGTGAATGGGACGCCACCGGGCCGAAAGCTCCCGTGGGGCGCGCGGACACCCGCGCAAGGGCGTTTCGAGCTGCCGGGCAGCTCAGCGGCCGGTTCCGGCCATCCTGCCCGCCGTGCCCCGGCGGGGACGCGGTGGCGGGCCCGACCGCAACGGTCGGCGGACCGTGGCGGCAGGTCGGCCAGATCCCGCTGCTCCGTCCCCGGCACTGCTGTGTACTCACTCACTCCAGTTCCCCGGACCCCCTGATCGCCTCCCCAGCGGCGTCCGGCCGGGCAACTGGCTCCTCTCCACGTCGAGTCGAAGGAGCAGCGCCATGTCCCAGCAGCAGACCGGAAAGCCGGAAACCGCCGCCCCACGCGCCACGCCCATCCCACCCGAGCCGCCCGAGTTCAAGTACACCTGGGGCCGGCACAGCAAGACCATGGAGCGGCTCTCGCTCGGGCAGATGGCCCGGCGCGTACCGTCCGCCCTCGCGCAGACCGCCCGGCTGGCCTGGGCGGTGAACCCCGCGGCGTTCGTCTGGCTCGTCTCGGCCCAGGTCCTCGGCGGGATCTGCACCGCCGCCGCCCTCGCCGCGGTGTCCAGGGCCATGGGCCCGCTCTTCGCCGACGGCACCGTCGAACAGCGGATCGCGGCCGCCGCCTGGGCCCTGCTGCTCGCCGCGACCATGACCGCTCTCGGGGCCCTGGCCTCCATCGCCTCCGGCAGCGCCGCCCGCCGGCTCACCCCCGGCATGTCGACCATCGCCGACCTCGCCATGGTCGACGCCCACATGGACGTCGAACTCGCCGCCTACGACGCACCCGACTTCACCGAGCGCTCCGAGGCCGCAGAGACCGGATCCGCCCGCTCCGCCATGCTGCTCCAGGATGCGCTCGGCTTCACCGGAGGCCTGATCGACATGGTCGCCGTCGCGTCCGTCCTGTCCGTGGTCCACCCCGTACTGCTGCCGCTCCTGCTGCTGTCCGTGATCCCCCGGGGACTGGGGTCGGTCTATGCGGCCCGCCTCGACTACACCCTGCACAACCAGACGATCGCCTCCCGCAACATCCGCCACATGATGCGCTGGCACCTCACCACGCCCAAGCTCGCGGACGAGCTGCGCGGCAACGACATGAGGCCGTACGCGCACCACTGGTACGCCGCCGTCTGCGCCCGCATCGACTCCAAGATGGTCGGCTCCGCACCGCGCTACCTTGCCGTCCACCTCGTCGCGGCCGCCGCGTCCGGCCTGTTCGTCCTCCTGACCTGGGTGTCCCTGGGGGCGCTCGTCATCGGCGGGTACATGGCCATCGGCGCCGCCGGCACCGCCGTCGTCGCCATGCGGACCTCCACCGCCGCCCTGTCGTCGCTCGTGGTGTACGGGGCGGCGATGTTTCAGCACGCCCTCTACCTCGGGGACTACGCCGCCTTCGTCAGCCAGGCCGCCGAGCGCTCCGCGCCCCGCGGGCCGCACGCGATGACCGCCCCCGAGAAGATCCGGCTGGAGGCCGCCACCTACACGTACCCCGGCAAGGACACCCCCGCGCTCGGGCCGGTCGACGTCACCCTGAGCCGCGGCGAGGTCATCGCCCTCGTCGGCGAGAACGGCGCCGGCAAGTCCACCTTCATCCGCCTGCTCACCGCGCTGACGACACCCACGGCCGGCACCGTGGCCTGGGACGGCGTGCCGACCTCCGCGGCCGACCAGCGTTCCGCCTGGGACCACGTCGGGCTCGTCACCCAGTCCTACGGGCACTGGCCCTTCTCCGCCCGGGAGAACATCACCCTCGGCCGGCCCGACGTGCGCGGGGAGGAAGCCGTCTGGGAGGCGCTGGAAGCCGTCGGGATGAAACGGGCGGTCGAGGAGTTCCCCGACGGACTGGACACGCTGCTGGCCCGATCGCTGTGGGGCGGCCACGAACCCTCCGGCTGCCAGTGGCAGCGCCTCGCCTGCGGCCGGGCCTTCCACCGCCGCCCGGCGCTCCTCGTGATGGACGAACCGACCTCCGCGATGGACCCGCGCGGCGAGCACATGGTCTTCTCCGGCCTGCGGGAGATGAAGGACGACCGGATCACGGTGATCGTGACGCACCGCATGGAGAACTGCCGCCTCGCGGACCGCGTCATCGTCCTCGACGGCGGCCGGATCGTCGAGCACGGCACGTACGACGAACTGGCCGGGGTGGCGGGCGGGACCTTCGCCGAACTCGTCCGGCTCTCCATGGACCGGTAGCCCGCCCCGCGCGACCGAACGGCCGCGCAGGGCGGCCAGGCGGCCCGGTCCCCGGTCAGCCGCGCCGAGGGACCGGGCCTACGCCTGTGGCAGCGCGTCCCCCTGGACGGCCTGGATGTCCAGCTCCACCCTCAGCGTCGCGCCGATGGCGGCGATCCCCGCCTGGACGACCTGGTTGTAGTTCATCGCGAAGTCCTCGCGGTGGAGTTCGGCGGTGGCGCGGAACGCGGCGCGCGTGCCGCCCCAGGGGTCGGCGCCGGTACCCAGGTAGGCCAGGTCCAGGTCTACGGGGCGTACGACGCCGCGCAGCGTCAGGTCGCCGTGCACCGTCCAGCGGTCGGGGCCGGCCGGGGTCAGGCCCGTCGAGCGGTAGGTGATCCGCGGGTACGCCGCCACGTCCAGGAAGTCCGGCGACTTGAGGTGCCCGTCGCGCATGCCGTTGCCCGTGTCGATGGACGCCGCCTCGATCACCGCTTCCACCCGCGACGCGGCCACCTCCCGCGCGGCGATCTCGATCCGGCCGGCGAACCCGGTGAACCGGCCGTGCACGCTGGAGATCCCCAGGTGCTGGGCGACGGCGGCCACCGACGAGTGCGCCGGGTCGATCGTCCACGGCCCGGGCGGCGGCAGTTCGGCGCCGCCCTGGCGGGCCAGGACCACGCTGCCGACCTCGGCCCGCCCGCTCGCCGTGACGATGGTGCTCGACGCGGTGGGCGCGTATCCGACCGCGGTGACTATGACCGTGTACGCCCCCGGGGCGAGCGCGGTCGCGTCGCGCACGGCGCCCTCGCCGTCGGCCTCCGCGCGTACGACCTGCGTGCCCGTCATGTCCGTCACCGTGACGACCGCGTGCGACACGGCCCATCCGTCGCGCGTGCGGATCCGTGCGGTGAGTCCCATCCCGTTTTCTCCCTGCGAAAGCTTCGAGTCAGCTGAAAGAGGACCGGCCCGTGGGGCGCCCCGCTCCGGGGCGCCC
>NZ_JBSGYT010000064.1:0-41405 GCF_053610645.1 Streptomyces sp. NPDC054883
CCCCGGGGCCGGGCCGCGACCACCGGACTCAGTGGACGATGGACTCCTGCGGGACCGGCACGGGCTGGCCGCCCTCGTCGCCGGCCGGGGCCGGACCGGCGCCCCGGAGCGGGACCTCCTTGACGAACCAGGCCGCCAGGAAGCCCAGTACGGCGATGGCCGCGCCGAGCAGGAAGGCCGAGTGCGTACCGGCGGCGACCGCGTGCTGGTACGCGTCGCGCACCGCCTCGGGCAGCTTGGCCAGGCTCGCCGCGTCGAGCTGCGCCGAGCCCGACTTGGCGGCGGCGGCCGGGCCGAGCCGGTCGGTCATGGTCTCGGTGACCTGCGAGGTGAACAGGGAACCCATCAGCGCCACGCCGAAGGAACCGCCGAGCGTACGGAAGAGGGTGGCGGAGGACGAGGCGACGCCCATGTCCTTCATGTCCACGCTGTTCTGTGCGACCAGCATGGTGATCTGCATCAGGAAGCCGAGGCCGGCACCGAGGACGGCCATGTACAGGCCGGAGACCAGTCGGGTGGTGCCGGTGTCCATCGTCGCGAGCAGGAAGAGCCCGACGACCATGAGGGCGCCGCCGACGATCGGGAACATCTTGTACTTGCCGGTGCTGGTGGTGATCCGGCCCGCGATGAGCGAGACGACCATCATCGAGAGCAGCATCGGCAGGAGCAGCAGACCGGAGTTGGTGGCGGAGGCGCCCTGCACGGCCTGCTGGAACAGCGGCAGGTAGAGCACGCCGCCGAACATCGCGAAGCCGACGAGGAAGCCGATCACCGACATGAGGGTGAAGTTGCGGCTGCGGAAGATGTGCAGCGGCATGACGGGCTCGGCGGCCTTGGTCTCGGTGAACAGGAACGCGGCGATCGCCACGACGCCGACGACGATCAGGCCGATGATCTCACCGGAGCCCCACGCGTACTCGGTCCCGCCCCAGGTGGTGACCAGCACGGTGGAGGTGATGGCGATGGTCAGCAGGGCCGCGCCGAGGTAATCGATTCTCGGGCGTTCTCCTTGTCCTGCCTTCTTCGGCAGGTGCAGAACCGCGGTGACCATCGCCAGCGCCACGGCGCCGAGCGGGAGGTTGATGTAGAAGGACCAGCGCCAGCCCATGTGGTCGGTGATGGTGCCGCCGACCAGCGGGCCGCCGATCATCGCGAGGGCCATCACGCCGGCCATCATGCCCTGGTACTTGCCGCGCTCGCGGGGCGGGATCAGGTCGCCGATGATCGCCATGACGCCGACCATCAGACCGCCGGCACCCAGACCCTGGATCGCGCGGAAACCGATCAGCTGGCCCATGTCCTGGGCCATGCCGCTCAGGGCGGAACCGATCAGGAAGATCACGATGGAGGTGAGGAACGAACCCTTGCGGCCGTACATGTCGCCGACCTTGCCCCAGATGGGCGTGGAGGCCGCGGTGGCCAGCGTGTACGCCGTGACCACCCAGGACAGGTGCTCCAGCCCGCCGAGCTCACCCACGATCGTCGGCATCGCCGTACCGATGATCATGTTGTCGAGCATGGCGAGCAGCATCGCGATCATGAGTGCCATGAGCACGACGCGGACGCTGCGTGGCTTCACCTCCCCGGAGTTCTCCGTCTTTTCAGTCATCTCCACCATGCTGTCCACTCCCCTGGCACTTTCCGCACCCGGCCACTTACTTGCCGCCCGGCTAGTTCACTACAATGGTGAAGGTAGACGCGTCACTAGCCGGGCGTCAAGTAAGTTCTTTGGGGAGAGTCATGTCCAGCAGCAGTCCGCACCAGCGGCGCGGGAACACGCGTCAGCGCATCCAGGACGTCGCGCTGGAGCTCTTCGCCGAGCAGGGGTACGAGAAGACGTCGCTGCGCGAGATCGCGGAGCGGCTGGAGGTCACGAAGGCGGCGCTGTACTACCACTTCAAGACCAAGGAAGACATCATCATCAGCGTCTTCCAGGACCTGACCCAGCCCATCGACGACCTGATCGGCTGGGCCGAGGGAGAACCGCGCACGCTGGAGACCAAGCGCGAAGTGCTGCGCCGCTACAGCGAGGCGATGGCGTCCGGGGTCTCGCTGTACCGGTTCATGCAGGAGAACCAGGCGACGGTGCGGGAGCTCAGCATCGGCGAGACGATGAAGAAGCGGCTCTTCGCCCTGGTGGAACTCCTCAGGTCCGAGGACGCCCCGCTGGCCGACCAAGTGCGCTGCATCAGCGCGCTGTTCACCCTGCATGCCGGAATGATGTTCCTCCAGCACGTGGAGGGCGACCCCGAGGAGACCCGTAAGGCGGCCCTGGAAGTCGCCACGGACCTCATCACCCGGGCCCACCACCAGCAGCCGTAGCCGACCGCAGGAACCCGGTGAGGGTGTCCACGTAGGCGTCCGGGTGCGTGTGCTGGGGGACGTGTCCGGCGCCCTCCAGAGTGGCGACCTGCGCCCGGCGCAGCGCCTTGGCGAGCCTGGCGACGATGACGGGGAACCAGGGCATGCCCTCGCCGCCCGTGGTCAGCAGCGCGGGGCCGGTGTAGGTGGCGGCGAGGCGGGGGAGGTCGAGCATGGCCCAGGCCGGGTCGGACTGCTCGTCCAGGAAGGTGGGGGCGTTGGCGATGAACGTCTCGCGGACCGGCTCCGGCACCCTGCCCCACTCCCCCGGCCCGGAGACCACCTCTTCCACGAAGCGCCGGGCCGCGGCCGGGTGGTCGCCGCCGCGGATGTCCGCGAAGACGGCGTCCAGGCGCAGCCGGGCGGCTCGCGCCTCCTCATCGCCCTCGACGAGGCCCAGCAGCGGGGGCTCGTGGGCGGCGAGACTGCGGAACAGGTCGGGGCGGCGGGTGGCGAGGCCGAGGGCGGTGGACCCGCCGAAGGAGTTGCCCGCGACGTGGGCCGGGGCGAGGTCCAGGACCTCGATGAGCGCGGCGAGGTCGTCCTCGTCCTGCCTGCGGGTCCCCTGGCCGGGCGGGCGCTCGCTGCGGCTGTGGCCGCGGCGGTCGTAGACCACCACGCGGTACGACTCGGCGAGGCGGGGGGCGACCGCGTCCCAGCTGTGGTGGTCGACCCAGGACCCGTGGACCAGTACGAGGGGCTCGCCCTCGCCCGTGATCTCGTAGAAGAGGTCCACCCCGTTCGCGCGAGCCCGTGGCATGCCGAATCTCCTCATCAGCTGGATGGCAACCGGACACATACCTCGGGCGGCCGTCCCTCACACGTGCCGCTTAGCCCAGGCGGCGGTCCTCGGCGGCGATGGGGACGTCGTTGATGCTGGCCTCGCGGCGGGACATCAGCCCGTTGTCCGCGAACTCCCACTGCTCGTTGCCGTGGCTGCGCCACCACTGGCCGGCGGTGTCGTGCCACTCGTACTCGAAGCGGACCGAGATCCGGTTTCCGGTGTACGTCCACAGCTCTTTGCGGAGGCGGTAGTCGAGTTCGCGGGCCCACTTGTCGGCGAGGAAGGCGCGGATCTCGGCGCGGCCGGTGAGGAAGCGGTCGCGGTTCCGCCAAACCGAGTCCTCGGTGTAGGCGAGGGCGACGCGTTCGGGATCGCGGGTGTTCCAGGCGTCCTCGGCGGCCTGGACCTTGGCACGGGCGGTCTCCTCGGTGAAGGGGGGAATGGACACGGCGTCGCCTTTCAACGAAGTGTGAGAACGGCCGCTCTCAGACTAGAGAACGATCGTTCTCACGGTAAGGGGTTCTCGGTTACCCTGCCTTCATGGACGACGAAGAGGCCCGCACCCGACTGCTGGACGCGGCGGAGGCGCTGTTCTACGCGGAGGGCATCCAGGCAGTGGGGATGGACCGCATCCGCGCGGAGTCGACGGTGCCGCTGAAGCGGCTGTACCGGATCTTCCCGGCCAAGGAAGCCCTGGTCACGGCCTACCTGGAGCGCCGCGACCGGCGCTGGACGCAGAGCCTGCGGAGCGCGGTGGCGGACGCGGCGGAGCCGGTGCCGGCGGTGTTCGACTGGCTGGCGCGGTGGTTCGCGGAGCCGGACTTCCGGGGCTGCGCGTTCCTGAACGCGTACGGCGAGCTGGGCACGGGCCCGGCGGCGGTACTGGACGTGGTCCGCCGCCACAAGGCGGAGCTGCGGACCCTGCTCACCGAACTGACCGGCCCGGGCCGGGGGGAGCTGGCGGAGCAACTGCTGATCCTGGTCGAGGGGGCCACGGCGGTGGCCGCCCTCGACCCGGGCCCGGACCCGGCCCGGCGAGCGCGGGAGGCGGCGGTGGTGCTGCTGCGCGGCGGGGGCTAGGGCTTGTCGCTGCCGCGCGGGAAGGTGACCTCGACGCGGCGGTTCTTCTTGCGGCCCTCTTCGGTGCCGTTGTCGGCGATCGGGTAGTCCTCGCTGTACCCGCGCACGTCGAAGACGACCCCGGGGCTGGTCACGGTCTTCGCCAGCTCCGCCTGCACGGCGTCGGCGCGCTGCTTGGACAGTTCCTTGCCGTGCTCGTAGCTGCCCTGGTCGTCGGTGAACCCGAAGACCCGCACGCGGGTGGCCTTCTGCTGGTTGATCTCCTGCGCGATGGCCTGGATCCGGGCGGCCGCCTGGGCGTTGAAGACGGCGCTGTCCTCGGGGAAGAGCACCTCGGCCTGGAGGGCCATCATGACGGTCTGATTGGTCTCCTGCCGCCGCTGCTCCCCACCGAGGTCTTCGACGACTTCGGCGATGTCGAGCACCTTGACGGGGGCCAGGGTCCCGCCCTGCGGGATCTTGAGCCCGGGCGCGTTGGAGTCGATGGCCACGGGCGCGGCGGCGGAAGGCTCGGTCCCGGGGGGCACGGACGGCTTGACGTCGTCGGCGTACGCCCCGGTCGCGCCGAGGATGTGGGCGCCGGCGATGACGAGACCGACGACGGCGGTTGCGGCGGAGACGCGGTGGCGTTGGCTCATGGGGTCACCCGGAGATCTTGACGGTGGCCGTGGCGAAGGTGGGGAGGCTGAAGTCCACCTCGGTGGCACTGGCAGGCGGGGCCGGGAACTGGGCGAAGAAGGGGACCGTCTGGCCGGCGTCGATGATGTTCAGCCCCGTGGTGCAGAGGCACCGGCCATCCGTGTCTCGCAGCACGTAATACCGCTTCTTGCCAGCCTTGTCGACCAGGGTCACACCCGCAACGGATACGCCGCTGGCGTTGAGTTCGTTCCCACGCCAGGGGGCGGTGTTCACGTACGGGGTGCCGCCCGTGTTCTTCAGCTGACCTTCGATCGTCAGGAATCCGCCCGCGTCCCGGCCCGCCCTGTTGATCGTGAGCACCATCCCTCCCTCACCGTTCACCGTGGCGAGGATCTGGCTCGCCGGGGGAGCCTCGGTCTTCGCCGCGCCTGACGGGGACGCCCCTGCGCTGCCCGGCGGCTTCACCGCGGTCGACCCGGCGGGCTTGTCAGACTTGCCGTCGCCGCCGCACCCCGTCAGGGCCAGGGCCAAGGCCGCCACCATGCCCACAGCCGCTTTCCCATGGGTCGAGCGCCGAACACTCATGTACACAGCTTCCTTGCCTCTCGGTCGTCAGGCGGTCAGGCGTAGGTCGAACAAGGCCGCGGCCAATGAGCGCCACGAGCCCGGTCGGGCAGGGTCAAAGACGACTACGGCGCCCTTGTCGCACCTGAACTCGAGCCGGTCGGGTGGCGGAGGCTTGGGCTCGGAGCCGCCACCACTGCCCGGTTCTGCCGACTTGATCCGGCAGCGGGGGACGATCTCCGCCGTGGCGACGGCCATGCCTTGCGTCCCGCTCACCCCAGGGACGACCGAATCCCCCACCGTCTCGTTCGTTTTGGTACGGGCGGTGAACCGGAGACCCGAGCGGCTGCACGACACTGTCGCATCGTTCCTCGCGGCGAATACCGTCGCCGCCCCGCACGGGCCCGAACCGCCGGCAAAGCGGTTGCCCTCCAGGACCTGTTCCCAGTCCCCGGGTGAAAGCGTGGCCAGATCCACGCCGGGTGCGAGGTGGTCCCGGGCGTCCCGCGCCGCCGCGAGTGCGGCGGCATCGGCGGCTCCCTGCGCGCCGCTCCGCACGATGCCAGCCTTGCTGATGGTGAAGTACGCCAGAACGGCGAAGAGCACACCCACCACGACTACCGCATAGAGAGGGAACGCCTGACCTCGGTCACCGCCGAACCGGCGCCGCGTCACTTCCCTGCCGTGATACTCGCGACGGCAGCCGTGATCTTGGTGGTGATGGCCTGGCCGATCCCGGTACCGATGATGGCGCCGATGATGACCACGACCACCAGGATGATGCCCAGGTACTCGAAGGCCGTTTGGCCGCGGTCGGTCGTGGTCTTGTTCCCGTAGCGCTTCCGCATCCTTGCCAGGGTGTTGTGTGGCATGGGGGGTCCCTCCCGGTCCGGTGGCGCTGGTGATGGGCGGAATGTACGGGGAGTTACGGGTGGTTACCAAGGGTCCCGGGGCCCAATTACGGACCCATTGCGCAGTGCGTCTACCCATGGCCGGTCACTCCTGGACGGGCCGTGCCCAGCCAGTGGGCTATCGCCTCGCTGCGGGTGGTGGTCCGGAGCTTCGCGAAGATGCGGTTGATGTGGTTCTTGACCGTCTTCTCGCTGATGAAGCAGGCCGCCGCGATCTGCTGGTTGTTCATCCCGGATGCGATCAGGTCCATGACCTCCTCCTCCCGCGAACTCAGGCCGTAGGCCACGTGATTGACGAGCCGCTGAGAAGAGGGTGCCACAACTGGTTGCGTTTGCGAAGAGGCCCGGAGTTCCGCGAGGACGGCGTTCGCCGCCGTCGGGGTGAAGTGGGCGCGGCCCGCGTGGGTGTCGTGGATGGCCCGGATCAGGTGGTCCGGGGTGAATTCGCCGTGGACCAGGTAGCCGCCCGCGCCCAGGAGCAGGGCCTCGCGGACGACCTCCGCCTCCGTGCTGTACGTCAGCATCAGCACCGGCGCCAGCCGGACCAGGTGTGGAAGGGCGGAGATGCCGTCGACGCCCGGCATTCGGACGTCGAGCAGGACGACGTCGGGCCGGTGCAGGCGGGTCAGGTTCAACGCCTCGCGGCCGTCCGCCGCCTGGGCGGTGACCTCCAGGTCGCCGGCGGTCGCCAGCAGGGCGGCCAGGCCCGCCCGGACGACCGGGTTGTCGTCGGCGATCAGGATCCGCAGTGGGGGCATCACAGGCTCCCGAGGGGGAGTTCGAGGCGGACCCGGGTGCCGGGTCCGGTCGGGCGGGGGCCGATGCGGAACCCGGCGCCGATCGCCGCCGCGCGTTCCCGCATGCCGAGCAGGCCGAAGTGGCCCGACTCCGAGAGGGCGGTCACGTCGAGACCGTCCGGCGGCAGGCCGCAGCCGTCGTCCTCCACCGTGAGCACCAGCTGGGGCCCGGAGACGGCGGCCTCGACCTCGACCGACGAGGCCGCCGCGTGGCGGCGGGCGTTCTCCAGGGCTTCCGAGACCACCGCCAAGAGGTGGGTGGCAACCGCCGAAGGGAGCAGGGGCAGCACACCTGACGTACGCAGCTCCACGCCCGCACCGGCCAGGGCCCGCAGCTCCGCCGCCAGCGAG
This sequence comes from Streptomyces sp. NPDC054883, assembly GCF_053610645.1. NCBI lineage: Bacteria > Bacillati > Actinomycetota > Actinomycetes > Kitasatosporales > Streptomycetaceae > Streptomyces > Streptomyces sp. NPDC054883. Next base: position 7,488 of record NZ_JBSGYT010000064.1, read on the forward strand.
ACGCCCGGGGTGTCCAGGTCCCGGCGCAGGTCCGTCAGCAGGGCCCGGGACTCGGCCGCCGCCCGGCGGGCCGCCTCCGCCACCGCCCGCGCCTGGCGGCGCGTCGCCTCCGGGTCGGCTGCCGTGCGGGAGAGGGCGTCGGCGGACATGGCCAGGCCGTGCAGGGTCTTCGACACCGAGTCGTGCATCTCGCGGGCCAGCCGCTCCCGTTCGGCCCGTACCGCCTCGGCCACCGCCAGCCGCGCCCGGGTCTCCGTCAGGGCCCGGCTCGCCGCCCCGAACCGGAAGAGCAGGTCGCGCAGGGAGGCGCCCGCGGCGCCCGCGAGCAGGCACAGCCCCGCCAGCGTCGGGCCGCCCGAGACCGCGACCACCAGGGCCGCCTGGAGGGCCGCGTAGAGCGCCGAGCCGCGCCAGCCGTAGACCAGCCCGGCCAGCAGCGGTGCGCACAGCGCGACCGGTCCGAGCGGGGACGCGGGCGTGGCGGTGATCAGGAGCAGCGCGCTGAACGCCATGTCCACCGCGAGCAGCCAGCGGTGGCGCAGCAGCAGCGGCCCGAACCGCTCCCAGTCGCGGAAGAGGACGTACGACAGCATGAACGTGAGCAGGACCGCCCCGCCCACCAGGTACCCGGGGGCGCCGGGCGCGGTACGGCCGAGCGCGAGGGGCGCGCCGAGGGCGATGAGCACCATCCGCAAGGCGAAGACCTGCCGGCACAGGGCCTGGAGGGCGTTCACCTGGAGGGCGAGCGGCGGCGCGGCCCGGCTCTCGGCGCAGGCGGCGGGTGCGAAACCGATCGTGACGGCCATGGCTCACCCGCTCCCGAACAGGGCGGAGAAGTCGATGTCCGCTCCGTAGACGAAACCGCAGACGAGCAGGATCAGGGTGCCCGGCAGCATGAACATGGTGACCGTGAAGGTGGCTTTGGGGACGGCCCGGGCGGCCCGGCGGCGGGCGTTCTGCGCGTCCGTGCGGCGCATGTCCTCCGCGATGGCGATCAGCGTCTCCACGATCGGGGAGCCCAGCTCCTCGCCCTGCTGGAGCGCGGTGACGAACTGCGCCACCTGCTCGGAGTCGTTGCGCCGGCGCAGTTCGTCGAAGGCCTGGCGGCGGCTCACGCCCATGTCCATCTGCTGCAGCGTGATCCGGACCTCGTCCGACCAGGGGCCCTCGTACTTGCCCGCGACCCGCTCCAGCGCCTGCCGGAAGCCGAGCCCGGCGCTGACGACGACGGCCAGTACGTCGAGGAAGTCCGGCAGGGTCCGCTCGATGTGGTCCCGGCGCACCCGGATCGCCGACCAGAGGCCGACCTCGATCCAGAACAGGCCGAACGCCACCATGAGCAGGGCGGCCACCCACTGCCCGTTGACCAGCATCGCGAACGCGCCCAGCGCGCCGAGGAATCCGTACACCGCACGCCGGGCCGCGTACCGGTCGATGGTCAGACCGGCGGGGTTGCCCGCCATGTCGATCTGGCGCCGCTTGCGTGCCACCCGGTCGTGGCCCATCGCGCGCAGCACGAGGGGGGCCCAGCGGATGCCGAGGCGGTCGACGAGCGAACCGACGGCCGTGGTGCGGGTGGCGCCGACCTCCAGGGCGAGGGCGAGGTCGCCGGGCAGTTTGACGTCGGCGCGGTAGAGGCGGACCCCGTACAGGGCGCCGAAGACCGACAGCCCGAGGGCCGCGGCGGGCAGGAGTGTGATCACGCGGTCCCCCTCACACGTCGATCTTCGACAGCCGGCGGATGAGGATGAACCCCAGGGTGAAGAGGCCGAGCGCGATGATGACGGCCGTCTGCCCGATGAAGGCGCCCGTCATGCGGTCCAGGGCGCCCGGCATCATCAGGTCCACGAGCAGCAGCGAGCCGAGTCCGATCGCGGGCACCAGGTACGCCGTCACCGTCACCTGCGAGAGCTGCGTACGGATCTCCCTGCGCGTCTCCTTGCGCTGTTCCAGCGTCACGGTGAGGTTGCGCAGGCTCCCCACGAGCGCGCCGCCCGCGCGGGCGGACAGGACCAGGGTGGAGACGAGGACGACGAGTTCGCGCGAGGGCAGGCGTTCGGTCAGCTCGCCCAGGGACTCCTCGATGGAGTGGCCGACGGCGAGCCGGTCGGCGACGCGGCCGAGTTCCTCGCCCGCCGGGGCCTCCAGTTCCTCCGCCGCCATGCCGATGGCCGTACGCAGCGCCAGGCCGGCCTGGGTGGCGTTGGCCAGGATGCGGGCCAGCTCGGGGAGCTGGTTGATGAACCTCTCGGTACGGCGCGTGCGCTGCCAGTTGAGGAAGGCGTTGCCCGCCCACAGTCCGATCAGACCCGCCACCGGGCCGAAGAAGGGGGCCAGCAGGGACGCCGAGACGAGCCAGACCCCGGCGACGGACATCAGCATGTAGACGAAGAACTCGCCCGGGGTGAGGTCCAGGCCGGTGGTCGCCAGCTTCACCTCGATCCGGCGGCCCAGCCGGGTGCGGCGCAGCCGGCGGTCGACCCCGCGGAAGCGGCGCCGGCGGCCCAGGGGCTCCGGGGCGCCGCTCGCGGAGAGGCGTTCGATGAGCGCGGCGCGCTGGGCGCGGCCCGCGGCGTACGCGTGTACGCCGAGGACCACGAGCAGGCAGGCGAGCAGCGTCGCGCCGAGGGTGAGGAGGATCAATGGGTTCACAGGACGTTCCGAGTGGTCCAGGGGGCACCGGGGCCGCCGGGGGAACCGGGCGCCCAAGGGGCTCCGGGGGCTGCGGGGAACCCGGGGCCCCCGGTGGTCCGGGCGGCGAGCTGGTCGTCGGACAGGGCGACGCCGAAGGCCTGCGGGACCGGCTGGTTGTTCATGTAGAGCCGGTCGGCGACCGTGCGCGGCAGCGGGTAGTACTCGAAGTGGCCGTGCACGCGGGCGTCCGCGCCCATCGGCCGGGCCGCGAACCGGCAGACGGTGATGATCCGGAAGGGTTCGCGGCCGTGCGAGTCGAGGATGGAGATCTCGGTGATGCGGCGCGAGCCGTCGCCGAAGCGGGTGAGCTGTACGACGACGTTCACCGCGCTGTTGATCTGGTCCTGGAGCGCCTCGAACGGGATCTCCACCTCCGACATGGACGCCAGGGTCTGCAGGCGCATGAGGGCGTCCTCGGAGCTGTTGGCGTGGACGGTGGCCAGGGAGCCGTCGTGGCCGGTCGACATCGCCTGGAGCATGTCGAGGGTCTCGCCGCCGCGGACCTCGCCGACGATGATGCGGTCGGGGCGCATGCGCAGGGAGTTGCGTACGAGGTCGCGGATGGTGATCCGGCCGCTGCCCTCGACGTTCGCGGGGCGGGACTCGAGCCGGATGACGTGCGCCTGCTGGAGCTGGAGTTCGGCCGAGTCCTCGATGGTGATGATCCGCTCGCCCTCGGGGATCAGGCCGGAGAGCGCGTTGAGGAGGGTGGTCTTGCCGGTGCCGGTGGCCCCGGAGACGATCACGTTCATCTTGGCCTGCACCAGGCCCGACAGGAGCAGCAGCATCTGCTCGTCCAGCGAACCGAGGCCGATCATCTCGTGCAGGGTGAACGCCCGCGGGAAGCGGCGGATGGTGAGGGTGGCGCCGGTCAGGGAGAGCGGCGGGATGATGACGTTGACGCGCTCGCCGCTGGGCAGCCGGGCGTCCACCATCGGGTTGGCCTCGTCCACCCGGCGGTTGACGGTGGAGACGATGCGCTCGATGGTCTGCATGAGCTGCTCGTGCGAGGCGAAGCGCAGCGGCAGTCGTTCTACGCGTCCGGCCCGCTCCACGAAGATCTGGTCCGGTCCGTTGACCATGATCTCGGAGATCGACGGGTCTTCGAGGAGCGGTTCGAGGACGCCGAGGCCGAGCGCTTCGTCGACGACGCGGCGGATCAGCTGGGCGCGTTCGACGGTGGAGAGGACGGGGCCCTCGCGGCTGATGATGTGGCCGAGTACGCGCTCCAGCCGGGCCCGGCGCTCGGCGGGCGCGAGCGCGGACATCTCGGCGAGGTCGATCTCCTCCAGCAGCTTCGCGCGGTAGGAGGAGACCAGCCGGCCGTCCTCGCGCGGGTTGTGGCGGTCGTCGGGGGTGCCGACCCGGGAACGCAGGCTCATCGTCAGGGTCCCTTCGGGTCGTCGTTGGGCATGACGGCGGTGGCGGTGGCGGGGTCGAGCGAGAGCCCGGGGATGATGGACTTGACCGGGATGGAGACGTTGGCGGTGACCGCGTCGGCGCCCGAGGCCACCGTGATGTCGGCCGTGAGTCCGGAGCGGATGGCGGCGTGGCCCGCCGCCTCCCCCGCGCCCGGCTTGCGGGCCTCCACCCGGGCGGCCGTGCGCGCGGCCGTCTGCGCCTGCTGGTGGACGTAACCGACCCAGCCGAGCTGGATGCCGCACAGCGCGACGAAGAGCAGGATGGGGATGAAGCCGATGTACTCCAGGGCCACTTGGCCCCGGTCCTGGTCACCGCGCCGGGTCCGGCTCATCTCACTCCCCCGCCCTCTCCTGCTCCTGTGACGAGCCGCCTTCGCCCGTGATGGGTACGCCGATGTCGAGCCCGGGGAACAGCACGGGCACGTTGAGCCTGACGGTCGCCTTGTAGATGTCCCCCGCGTTCCCGCAGGACACCGACATGGTCCAGGCGTCCCCGACGTGCCGGTGGGCCGCCGTGTCGCACGCGGCGCCGCCGTGCACTGCCCCGGCCCGCGCCGCCTCGTCCGCCGCGTTGCCCGCCAGTGAGAACGCGTACCCGATCAGGACGCACTCCCACACCGCCGCGACGAGCAGCAGGATCAGCGGCACCATGCCGACGAACTCGACGGCCACCTGGCCCCGGTCCCCCGGGGCGCCGCCCCGGCTCCGCGCGGGCACGCCCTCACCCCTCCCGGCCCCGGCGCAGCCGGGCCAGCGGCCCGGCCGCGGCCCGTACGGCCAGTTCGGCGGAGGCGGGCTCGGCGGCGGTGGCGGGGGCCGTCAGCAGCCCGAGCTCCCCGGCCAGCTTCCACAGGGCCTGCTTGACCGTCGAGCGGTTGTCGAGGTCCTGCACCCGGCCCGCGTCCACCACCGCCTGGAGTTCCTTGAAGGCGGCCGGGACGGTGGTGCGGGCGACCCGGGTCCGGGTGATCTTCTCGATCAGGGCGGGCTGGATCTCGGTGTGCCTGCTCCAGCGGTTGACGACCATCACGGTGTCCTCGGCCTTGCGGACCTGGAGCCGCTCCCACATCCGGACCAGGCGCTTGGCGGCCCGCACCGCGACCACGTCGGGGGTGGTGACCAGGACCGCCGCCTCGGCCAGTTCCACGGCGGCCGCGTTGGCCCCGGTGACCTGGGTCCCGCAGTCGATGACGACCAGCTCGTAGCGGGCCCGCAGGGCGGCGATGACCAGCCGGACGGCCCGTTCGTCGACCTCCTCGCCCCGCTCGCCGTCGCCCGGGGCCAGCAGCAGCGCCAGCCCGGTGCGGTCGTCGTACACGGCGTCCTGGAGCACCCGGGGGGAGATGTCCTGGATCCCGGCGAGGTCGGCGATGGAGCGGCGGAACTGGACGTCGAGGTACGAGCCCACGTCCCCGGCCTGGAGGTCCAGGTCCACCAGTGCCGTCCGGCGCCCCGCGGCGGCCGCGGCCAGGGCGAACTGCACCGCCGTGAAGGTGGTCCCGACGCCGCCCTTGGCCCCGGCGACGGTCACCACCCGGCCGCCGGGCCCCGTCGGCGTCTCCGGGCCCCGGCCCAGGTGGCGGCGTACGCCCGCGGACCACTGGGCGGCGGCCTGGACGCGGGCGGCGAGTTCCTCGTAGGAGAGCGGGAGTCCGATCAGGCCGCGCGCACCGGAGTCCATGGCGGCGGAGAACAGCGCGGGGCCGGCGTCGGACGACAGCAGGACCACACCCACCGCCGGGAAGCGGAGGGCGACCTCGCGGACGAGCTCCAGGGCGGGCAGCGGGCCGATCCGCTCGTGCACGAGGACGACCTCGGGCAGTTCGTCGATGGACTCGGCGGCGAGCCGCCCCAGGGTTTCGAGCAGGGCGTTCGAGTCGGGGACGGGCCCGGCCGGTTCCGCGGCCGGGAGCCGGTCCAGCAGGGTGGCGATGAGGCGGGCGGCGTCCGGGTCGCCGGCCGCGGGGAGGATTCGGGTGGTCATCCGGGCCTCACTTGTCCCCGTCGAGGGTGTACGTGCGGTCGCCCGGGCCGGGGGCCGATTCGGTGCCGGGGGCCACCAGGGCCAGCCGTACGTGCTCCGCGAACGACTCGGCGTACGCGACGCGCTGGGTGTCCTTGGTGTTCAGGGCGAAGGTGATCGGGACCGCCTCGGCGGGCCCCTTCTTGTCGCTGTCCTTGTCGAGGGGGGTGAGCTTGCCGACGTTCAGGACGCGGGCGTTGGCGACGATGATCACCGAGCGGGACGGATCGGTGTCCTTGGCGCCCTTGAAGGTGGCGATGATGTTGACCTTGGCGCCGGAGGTGATCTTGCCGGCCACGCCGGTCGCGGCGTCGATCATGATCGCGATCTCCTGCTCGCCCGGCTGGAGCTGGGGCTTGTCGACGAACATGTCCTCCTGGAGGAGGGAGCCCTTCTTGAGCGTGGTGAGGGCGATCTTGCCCTTCAGTGCGCCGAGGTCGGTCACGGCGGTCTCGGACAGCCACCGCTTCGGGACCTTGACCTCCTCGAACTGGCCCGTCCCCAGGGGCGTGTAAGGGGCGATGTCCCCCTTCACGCGGTACGCGACGACCTCGGACCCGACCTTGGAGTTGACGTCACCGATCACCACGAGGACCCCGGCGAACGCCGCGAGCGCGCACAGGACCGACAGGAGCAGCAAGATGACGCCGCGGCGCTGGCGTGAGTTCATGGGCCGTACTACCTCGCCGTTCTTCGTTCGTTCGGGCCGGTCAGGGTCGGGGTCCGGGCGGTGCGGCACGCTGCCCGCCGGCGGGCGGCGGCGCCGGTGGCGGCGCGGTCAGCGGCGCCGAGCAGAAGCCGCAGCGGTCGCCGATGAGTTCCATGCCGCACCAGCGGCACTCCTCGCGGCGGACCGAGGCGACGAGCTGGCAGAGCACGGACGGGTCCGGGATGGCCGCGGCGAACTCGACGAGTTTGGGGGTGGCCCACCACGCGGCCGAGTCGGCGGGCAGCGGGTTCTCCATGACGCCCCCGACCTGCCAGGCCGGCGCCAGTTCCGCCGCCACCCAGTCGGAGGCGAGCTGGCCGCGGGCGAAGGTGAGGTGCGTGGCGAAGCCGGGACCGGGCGGCAGGACGGCGGCGCCGCCCGCGTGCGCGCCGGAGGAGGCCGCGGGCGCCAGCCTGGCCAGGTGGGGCGTCGGGTGGGCGAGTACGGCGAACTGGGCGCCCGGTGACCAGGAGCGGGCGTGCGCCTTGAGCCCGACCGGCACCCGGTCCAGTTTGGCGACGCTGCCCAGCAGGGCGCCCGCGTAGACGTAGTGGGACAGCAGCCGGGCGGCCGAGGCGATGACCCCGGGGCTGAACTCGCAGACGCTGAGCTGGCGCAGCTGACGCACCAGCAGGGCGGTACCGAGTGGAGGCAGGTCGGCTTCGACGAGCGCTATCCGGTCGGTTTCCAGGATGGCGCGTACGGTGTGCAGCCGCCGGACCGCAACGGCCGGCAGCCAGGCCGGTACGACGACCACGAGGTGGCCGTGCGCCTCCAGCAGGGCGGTGGTCTCGGCGAGCGCGCCGTCGAGGTCGAGCCGGCCGGGCGGGTGCAGGACGGCGGCGCCCGGGGTGTGCCGGTCGGGGGCCGGCAGCACCAGATCGGCGCTGGTGACAGCAATGGCGGTCGGCACGCGAATCCCCCTGTTCACCCCGTACACCGCGGTCTTCGCTCGCCCGTCACGCGGCCTTCACCTCCGCGTACGGACAGCCCGACCGCACACGAGCAGCGCACTTCCCCCCTGCCTCAGCACCATATCCGCGTCATCCGCGGTGGGGCAGGGCCTTGCCGATTCCCGTGCCGCGAGCACATGTCACAGGTGGCCGGAAACCGGGACAACAGGGACCGGCCTTCCTGGTGAACTGCATTGATTTCAGGCCACTTTGCCCAGACCCTTGACACCGGGATTGGTCTGGACCAACTTGGCCCCGGGGGTCCCCCACATCCCCCCGTCACCCCGTTCGCATCCCCTTCTCCCCCCACCGGAGCCTTCGTGAACCGCATACGCTCCCTCGCCCTGCCCCTGGCCGTCACGCTCGCCGCCGGCGCCCTGACCGCCGTCACCGCCGGTACGGCACAGGCCGCCGACGTCAACGTCGCCCGGAACGGAGGCTTCGAGTCCGGCCTGGCCAACTGGTCCTGCACGGGCGGCAGCGGCGCCGCCGTCTCCTCCCCCGTCTTCTCCGGCTCCGGCGCCCTCAGGGCCACCCCGGCCGGGCAGGACAACGCCCAGTGCGCCCAGACCGTCACGGTCAAGCCGAATTCCACGTACACGCTCAGCACGCAGGTGCAGGGCTCGTACGTCTACCTCGGCGCGACCGGCACCGGCACCCAGGACGTCTCCACCTGGACCCCCGGCTCGGGCGGCGGCTGGCAGAAGCTCTCCACCACCTTCTCCACCGGGCCGAACACCACCCAGGTCACCGTCTGGACGCACGGCTGGTACGGCCAGCCGGCCTACGTCGTGGACGAGTTCAGCGTCTTCGGCCCGGACGGGGGCGGCGGCACCGACCCCGGCCCGGGCGTCCCCGGCGCGCCCGCGGGGGCCGCAGTTTCCGGTCAGGGCAACAACGCCCTCACCCTTTCGTGGAACGCGGTCAGCGGGGCGAGCGGCTATTACGTGTACCAGGACGGCGTCCGCGTCCGCACGGTCTCCGCCCCGCCCGTCCAGCTCACCGGGCTCGCGGCCGGCACCTCGTACGCACTCCAGGTGAGCGCGTACAACGCGGCCGGCGAGGGCCCGAGGTCCGCGTCGGTGACCGGCACCACCACCGGCGGCGGCAACCCGAACCCGAACCCGTCGGTGCCCAAGCACGCCCTGACGGGCTACTGGCAGAACTTCAACAACGGCGCGACCGTCCAGAAGATCTCGGACGTCTCCGCGCAGTACGACATCATCGCCGTCTCCTTCGCCGACGCCACGACCACGCCCGGCGCCATCTCCTTCACCCTGGACTCGGTCGGCCTGGGCGGGTACACGACAGCTCAGTTCAAGGCGGACATCGCCGCGAAGAAGGCGGCCGGGAAGTCGGTCGTCCTCTCCATCGGCGGCGAGAAGGGCACCATCTCGGTCAACGACTCCGCCTCCGCCGCCAACCTGGCGAACTCGGCGTACGCGCTGATGCAGGAGTACGGGTTCAGCGGGATCGACATCGACCTGGAGAACGGCCTCAACCCGACCTACATGACGCAGGCGCTGCGCTCTCTGGCCACCAAGGCCGGGCCCTCGTTCGTCCTGACCATGGCGCCGCAGACGATCGACATGCAGTCGACGGCCGGCGGCTATTTCAAGACGGCGTTGAACGTCAAGGACATCCTGACCGTCGTCAACATGCAGTACTACAACAGCGGCTCGATGAACGGGTGCGACGGCAAGGTCTACTCCCAGGGGACGGTGGACTTCCTGACGGCCCTCGCCTGCATCCAGCTGGAGGGCGGGCTCGACCCCTCACAGGTGGGCCTCGGCGTCCCGGCCTCGCCCAGCGGCGCGGGCAGCGGCTACGTCTCTCCGGCCGTCGTGAACAACGCCCTGGACTGCCTGGCGCGCGGCATGAACTGCGGTTCCTTCAAGCCGTCGAAGACCTACCCGGGGCTGCGCGGCGCGATGACCTGGTCGACCAACTGGGACGCCAAGGCGGGTAGCGCTTGGTCCGACACGGTGGGTCCGAAGGTGCACGCGCTTCCGTAGGCGGTACGTGTGGGGGTGACCGAGCGGCCCGACCGCTTCTGGCCGGTTTCGGTTTCTTGACCCGGACATGCCATGAGAGCACGCTGTGCGCGTCCGCACGGCTACCCCCACACTCCCACCCAGGAGAACGCATGCGGCTCCACAACCGTCGGAGGGCCGCCGTCACGGCGGCCCTGCTGGCCCTGGCCCTCGGCGCACCCGCCTACGGGATGAGCGCGACGGCCGCCCCGCCACCCACCCCCTCGACCGCCACCCAGGACGAGTCCGTCGCCCAGTACGAGGTGAAGGGCCCGGCCACGCCCGCCGAACGCACCGCCCTGCTGCGCACCGGCGTGTCGATCGACGAGGTCGACGCCCGCTCCGTCGTCGTCAGCGCCGACCCCGCCCAGGCCAGGAGCGTTCGCGCGCTCGGCTACCAGGTCACCCCGCTGCCCGGGCCGCCACAACGCTCGCTGGGCAGCGTGGCCACGGGAGTGAGCGACTTCCCGTCCGCCGACTCGAAGTACCACAACTACGCCGAGGCGACGACCGAGATCGACCAGCGCATCGCCCAGTACCCCTCGATCATGAGCAAGCAGGTCATCGGGAAGTCGTACCAGGGCCGGGACATCATCGCGGTCAAGATCAGCGACAACGTCGGGACCGACGAGGCCGAGCCCGAGGTGCTCTTCACGCACCACCAGCACGCCCGTGAGCACCTGACCGTGGAAATGGCCCTGTACCTGCTCAAGGAGCTCGGTTCCAAGTACGGCTCCGACGCCCGCGTCACCAACCTGGTCAACAGCCGGGAGATCTGGATCGTCCCGGACCTCAACCCCGACGGCGGCGAGTACGACATCGCCTCCGGCTCCTACCGCTCGTGGCGCAAGAACCGGCAGCCCAACTCCGGCTCGTCCTACGTCGGCACGGACCTGAACCGGAACTGGGACTACAAGTGGGGCTGCTGCGGCGGCTCCAGCGGCAGCAAGAGCTCCGAGACCTACCGCGGCTCCGCCGGCGAGTCGGCGCCCGAGGTGAAGGTCGTCGCGGACTTCGTCCGCAGCCGCGTGGTGGGCGGCAAGCAGCAGATCAAGGCCGCCATCGACTTCCACACGTACAGCGAACTGGTCATGTGGCCGTTCGGGTGGACGTACAACGACACGGCCCCCGGCATGACCGCCGACGACCTCGCCGCCTACAAGAAGATCGGCACCGGCATGGCGGCCAGCAACGGCTACACGGCGGAGCAGTCGAGCGACCTGTACATCACGGACGGGACGATCGACGACTGGCTGTGGGGCAACCAGAAGATCTTCGCCTACACCTTCGAGATGTACCCGAGCGACACCGGCGGCGGGGGCGGCTTCTACCCGCCCGACGAGGTGATCGACCGCGAGACGGCGCGCAACCGGGAAGCCGTCCTCCAGCTGCTGGAGAACGCGGACTGCATGTACCGGTCGATCGGCAAGGCCGCGCAGTACTGCGTCTGAGCCACGGCCGGGCCGGACGGGCGGGGGCGCTCCACCGCCAGGGGGGCGCCCCCGAACCCGGGCGCCCCCTATCCGAGGACGGCCAGCGCGTCGATCTCGACGAGCAGGCCGGCGGGCAGGCCCACGTAGACCGTGGTGCGGGCGGCCGGGGCCTCCTTGACGCCCTGCTCCTCGAAGTACGCGTCGTAGATCTCGTTCATCTCGGCGAAGTGGCCGGTGTCGGTCAGGTACACGCGGATCATCACCGCGTCGTCCCAGGTCGCGCCGCCCGCTTCCAGTACGGCGCGGACGTTCTCCAGCGTCCGCAGCGTCTGCTCTCGCAGCGACGGCCCGGCCAGGGCGGCCGGCTGCCCCTCCACGTACGGCAGGTAGCCGACCTGGCCGGCGACCTGGAGGACGTTCCCCTTGCGCACGCCGTGCGAGAACCTCGCGGGCGGGGCGTTGTGGGTCGCGGGAGTGATGGCGGTCTTCTCGGTCATGGGGCGCCTTCCTGTCAGGAGTCGTCTCGGGGTTCGTCGCCGGAAGCGGAGTACTCCCGGCCGATGGTCTCGGCGGTACGGCGGACCAGCGGCAGCAGTCCGAGCAGCTCGTCGGCGCCGGCCGCGCGGTCCGGCGCGGAGAGGGACAGCGCGGCGACGGCCCGCCCGTCCGGCCCCCGCACGGGCGCGCCGACGCAGTTCAGGGACTCCTCGTGGCCGCCCAGGTCCGCGGCCCAGCCCTGTTCCCGTACGAGGGCCAGCTCGCGCAGGAAGGCCGCCGCGCCGGGCGTGGAGCGGGCGGTGTGGCGGGGGTAGTCGAGCCGCGCCGCGAGCGCTTCCCGCTCGCCCTCCGGGAGGTCGGCCAGCAGCACCTTCGCGACGGCGGCCACGGTGAGCGGGACGGGCGCGCCGATCCGGGAGTGCATCCGGACCGGGTGGCGGCTGTCGACCTTGTCGACGTACACCACCTCGCCGTCCTGGTGGACGGCCAGGTGCACGGTGTGGCCGGTGAGCCGGTTCAGCTCCGCCAGGTGCGGGCGGGCGACCTCGCGGACGTCGAGGTGCTCGACGGCTTCGGCGGCGAGGGCGAACAGCGCCGCCCCGAGCCGGTAGCGGCCGTCCGGCTGCCGGTAGACGAGGCCGTGCGCGCGCAGGGTGCGCAGCAGGCGCAGGGCGGTGCTCTTGTGCACGCCGAGCGCGTCCGCCACCGCGCCGAGCCCCGCCGGGCCCTTTGCCAGGGCGGGCAGGATGCGCAGCGCCCGCTCCACCGACTGGCTCACGCCCCGTCCCTTCGCGCGCCGTCGCGACGGGGTTCGGGGAACCGGCCCCCGTTGACCCGTCGTCTTCGGGGATGTTAGACAGCAACGGGCACCATCTGCAACGAACGTTGCGCACAGCGCAACGCGAGAGGATTCCGCATGGGCAGCGACGCAGTCCGACGGCTCGCCGACGAACCGGTGGACCACCGCTTCAAGGGCCTCCCGCCGGATGCGGAACGCTCCCGGCTGACCGTCGGTCAGCTCGCCGCCGAGCGCCGCGACCTGTTCACGGGCGGCTTCACCACCCCGGTCCTCACCCTCGACGCGGACGCGCTCGCCCACAACCTGGCCGCCCTGGAGACGTACGCCCGGCGCCACGGGCTGTCCTTCGCCCCGCACGGCAAGACCTGCATGGCCCCCCAGTTGTTCCGGCGCCAGCTGGAGCACGGCGCCTGGGGCATCACCGCCGCCGTGCCGCACCAGGCCCGCGTCTACCGCGCGTTCGGCATCCAGCGGATCTTTCTCGCCAACGAGCTCGTCGACCCCGCCGCCCTGCACTGGGTGGCCGCCGAACTCGCCGCCGACCCCGCGTTCCGCTTCGTCTGCTACGTCGACTCCGTGCGCGGCGTCCGGCTCATGGACCGCGCCCTGGCGGGCCGGGGCGCGACCGTCGACGTCGTCGTGGAACTCGGCGCCGGGGAAGGGGCCCGTACGGGCGCCCGTACCGAGGACGACTGCCGGGCCGTTGCCGACGCCGTCGCGCAGAGCGACACCCTGCGCCTGGTCGGCGTCGCCGGGTACGAGGCCGAGGTGCCCGGCGCGGACCCGGACTCCGTGCACGCGTACCTGCACCGGCTCACCGGCCTCGCCGTCGAGTTCGACAAGGCGGGCCGGTTCTCCCCGGACGTGGCGGAGATCGTCGTGAGCGCGGGCGGCTCGTCCTGGTTCGACGCCGTCGCCGACGTCTTCGCGGAGCTGCCGGAGCTGTCGCGGCCGACGCTGCGGCTGCTGCGCTCGGGCGCGTACGTCTCGCACGACCACGGCTGGTACACCCGCCTGACCCCGTTCAACCGCCTTCCCGAAGAGGGCGCGCTGCGCCCCGCGTTCCGGCTCTGGACGCAGGTCGTCTCCCGCCCCTCCCCCACCCAGGCGTTCGTCAACGCCGGCAAGCGCGACATCGCGTACGACCTCGGGCTGCCCGAGGCGGAGCTGGTGCGCGACCCGCTCGACGGCGCGGAGCGGCCCGCCACCGGCATCAGGGTGGTCAAGCTGTCCGACCAGCACGCCTGGCTGGAGACAGACTCGGCCGACGGCCTCCAGGTGGGCGACTGGGTGGCGCTGGGCATGTCCCACCCCTGCACCATCTTCGAGAAGTGGCCGCTGATCCCGGTGGTGGAGGCGGCCGGCACGGTCGGCGACTACGTCCGCACCTTCTTCTAGCCGCCGGTGGACCTGGTGGTCCGGGGCGCCCGGGTCGTGGACGGCACGGGCGGCCCCTCTTACACCGCGGACGTGGCCGTCCACGAGGGCCGGATCGAGGCGATCGGCCGGATCCGGACGGGCGGCCGGCACACCCTGGACGCGCACGGCCTGGTACTGGCCCCCGGCTTCGTGGACATGCACGCCCACAGCGACCTGGCCCTGCTGCGCGATCCCGACCACAGCGCGAAGGCGGCCCAGGGCGTGACCCTGGAGGTCCTCGGCCAGGACGGCCTCTCCTACGCGCCCGCCGACGACCGCACCCTCGCCGGGGTCCGGGCCGCGATCGCGGGCTGGAACGGCCCCGGGGACGACGCCGACGTCGGCTGGCGCACCGTCGGCGGGTACCTGGACCGGCTCGACTCCGCCGGCATCGCGGTCAACGCCGCCTACCTCGTCCCGCAGGGCACCGTCCGCGCGTACGCGGTGGGCTGGGACGACCGCCCGGCCACCGCCGCCGAGCTCGACCGGATGCGCACGCTCGTCGCGGACGGCCTGGCCGAGGGGGCCGTCGGCATGTCCTCCGGGCTCACCTACACCCCCGGCATGTACGCGGGGGACGCCGAACTGACCGCGCTGTGCCGGGTGGTGGCGCGGTACGGCGGCTACTACTGTCCGCACCACCGCTCGTACGGGCGCGGCGCCCTGGCCGCCTACGCCGAGATGATCGCCCTGGCCCGCGCGGCGGGCTGCGCCCTGCACCTCGCGCACGCGACCATGAACTTCGCCGAGAACCGGGGCCGGGCGGGGGAACTCCTCGCCCTCCTCGACCGGGCGCTGGCCGAGGGCGCCGACCTCACCCTGGACAGCTACCCGTACACCCCCGGCTGCACCACCCTCGCCGCCCTGCTGCCGAGCTGGGCGGGCGCGGGCGGCCCCGAGGCCGTGCTCGACCGGCTGCGCGACGACCGCGCGGCCGAGCGGATCCGGTACGCGCTGGAGGCCGAAGGCTCCGACGGCTGCCACGGGGTGCCGGTGGACTGGTCGACGATCGAGGTGTCCGGCGTCGGGGACCCCGCCTTCGGCGGCTACGTCGGCACCCGCCTGCGCGGCTGGGACGAGGCGCGGCGGCTGCTGCTCGGGGACCGGCTCCGGCCCGCGGTCATCCAGCACGTGGGTCACGAGGAGAACGTCCGGGCGATCATGCGACACCCCGCGCACACCGGCGGCTCCGACGGCATCCTCCAGGGCGCGAAGCCCCACCCGAGGGCGTACGGGACGTTCCCGCACTACCTCGGCCGGTACGTGCGCGAGCTGGGCGTCCTGTCCCTGGAGGAGTGCGTGGCGCACCTCGCCGGCCGCCCGGCGGCCCGGCTGCGGCTGCCCGACCGGGGACTGGTCCGCCCCGGCTACCGAGCCGACCTGGTGCTCTTCGACGCGGACACGGTGGCCGCCGGGTCGACGTACGAGAACCCCCGGGCGCTGCCGACCGGCATCCCGCACGTCCTGATCGACGGCCGCTTCGTGATGCGCGACGGCCGCAGGACGGACGTCCTGGCCGGGCGGGCGGTCCGCAGGACCCCCTGAGCGCTGTCCACGGGCGGCCCGCGGCCGGTTCACGGGCGGCGCCTACGATGACCGCCGTGATCGCTTTTGCCCCGGCCGCAGCGCTGTTCGTCTTCTTCTGCCTGAGCGTGCGGGAGGACCGCCGGCGCTTCCGGAACGCCGTCCTGCTGGGGCTCACGTTCATCAGCCTGGCGCTGGGGCTGCTGTCGCGGATCGCGCAGCTGCCGCGGGGACTCGCGGTGGCCCTGGTGGCCGCCGTGTTCCTCCTCCCGGCGGTGGGGGTGGTGGCGCTCGCCTGCTTCCTGGTCGCCAACGGGGTGACGATGGTGCGCAAGGAGGGCCGCAGCCTCGGCAACCTGCTGTCCATGCTGGCCGGGCTCGCGATCTTCGGGGTGCTCGCGCTGGCCCTCGTCACCGTGCTGAGCGGCTCCGGGAAGCTCGCCGGGATGACCGCGATGGTGGTCGTGATCGCGGCGTACGTCTCGTTCCTCTTCCTCTGCTTCCTCGCCTACGCCTACCTCTACGGGCGGATCAAGGTGCGCGGCGACGTGGACTACGTGGTCATGCTGGGCTCCGGCCTGGTCGGCGGCGACCGGGTGCCGCCGCTGCTGGCCTCCCGGCTGCGCAAGGGCAGGCAGATCTACGAGGCCCAGCGCGCCCGGGGCGGCGTGGCGCCGGTGCTGCTGCCGTCGGGCGGGAAGGGCTCGGACGAGAAGGTCGCCGAGGCGCGGGCCATGGCGGACTGGCTGATCGCGGACGGGGTTCCCGCCGGGCACGTCCGGCTGGAGGACCGGTCGCGCACGACGGAGGAGAACCTGGCCCTCAGCGCGGCGATCATGTCCGCGGCCACTCCGGGCTACCGGTGCGTGGTCGTGACCAACAACTTCCACGCCTTCCGGGCGGCCATGATGGCCCGCAAGGCAGGGGTCGACGGGCAGGTGCTGGGATCGCCGACGGCCGCGTACTTCTGGCCGAGCGCGACGATCCGCGAGTTCGCGGCGGTGTTCATGGAGCAGAAGACGGTCAACCTGGCCGTCTGCGGGTCCCTGTTCGCGCTGGGTGTGGTGCTGACGCTGGTGGTGCACTGAGGACGGCGCGGGAACCGCCGCGGCCGACGTGCGTTCATGGCGCGGGCGCCGGAGGATGATGGGAAACGGGGACACCCCCGAGGAGGTACGCGATGGAACGTGAATCGGACCAGCAGCCCCAGCACGCGGACCGCCCGTCCAAGCTGTGGACCGGCGGCGAGCGGCCCTACGACCCCGAGGACCTCGTCATGGCGACGGGCGCCGACCCGACTCCGGAGCGGGTCGAGAAGGCCCGGAAGATGATCGAGCGGGAGGGTCCTTCGGTCATCGAACGCTACCTGCCGTAGGTACGGGGCAGGTCCCGCCCGCCGCCCCCGGTCCGTGCCCGCCGGCCGGACCGGGGGCGGCGGGCGTCCCGGGCGCGCAACCACTTGGCGCCGGGCGTCGTTAGGACGCGGGGGGCCCGAAGCCGGAGGACGCCGTGATGCAGACCGTCACCATCGACTGGGACCACCCCACCGACCCGGGACCGGGCCGTGCCCTGGACCACGTACGGGCCTACGTGGGCTCGGGGGGCCTGGACGGGCACCTCTGGCACGGAGTCCCGACCCTCCTGCTGACCACGGTCGACCGGGCCCGGGACCGCACCGTGCGCACCCCGCTGATCTACGTCCGCGACGGCGGCCGGCACCTCGTCGTGGCCGCCGGCCGGACCCCGGGCGCCCCGGCCCCGCAGTGGTACGCGCACCTGACCGCCCACCCCGAGGTCCGGCTCCAGGTCGGCGCCCTCTCCTTCCAGGCGCTGGCCCGCACGGCGGACGCGCTGGAGCGGGAGACCTACTGGGAGGCGCTGACCGCGCTCTGGCCCGCCTACGAGGACCACCAGGCGGCCGCGCCCGGCGGGGTGCCGCTCGTGATCCTGGACCGGTTCGGTCACCCGTAGGGGTGGCAGGTCCCCCGTACGGCGGTCGCGCGTGCCCGTGCCGTGTTACCAACGGCGCGGAGGTGGGACCCCGTTGCGTGATGATCCCGGCACGCCGATCGCGGTGGGCGAGGTACTGGCCGGCGCCCTGGCCGCGATCGGCGGGCCCGACGGCGGCGCGGGCCGTCCCGCCACGTGCCGCGACTGCGGCGATGCCGCCCTGTGGCACCGCACGGTGCACGGCCGGTGGATCCTGATGCAGCCCGGGAGCGTGCCGTACCACCTCGTCCCCGCGGCCGGCCGCTACCGGATCGGCTCCGACGGCACGGCCGTGCACCTCGGCGCGGCCGCGCCCACGGACGACTGCCGGGTCACCCACTTCGACATCTGCCCGGCCCGCCCCGCCCCCCGCCACCCGTACCTGCTCCACCTCTGGCAGCACGCGGCGGCCCGCTGCGGCCGCTCGTAGCGGCGGCTCCGCCCCGGGGCGCTCCCGCCGGGCCGGCGCGCGTGCTTTAATGAATGCACAGTCATTTATTAATGAGCGAACCGGAGGCGAGGGCATGGCCGGACGGCCCCGGGGCGTAGACGACGCCACGATCCTGCGGGCGGCCGTGGGGGTGATGGGCCGCACGGGACCGGCCGGGCTCACCCTGGCCGCCGTGGCGCGGGAGGTCGGACTGGTGCCCGGCACGCTCGTGCAGCGGTTCGGGTCCAAGCGCGGGCTGCTGCTCGCACTGGCCCGGCACGGCGCGGCGGACTTCGCGGAACTGCGGGAGCGGGTCTGCCGGGAGCACGGCTCGGCGCTCGACGCGCTGGCCGGGCTGATCACCGCCGCCTGGGGCCCGCTGGCCACCCCGGACGCGTACGCGAACCACTTGGCGTTCCTGTGCGGCGACCTCGCCGACCCGGAGTTCCGGCAACTGGCGCTCGATGCCCAGCGGGCCCAGGGCGACGCCTGCCACGCCCTGCTCCGCCGCGCGGCGCAAGCGGGCGAACTCCGCCGCGGCACCGACGTCACCGCGCTCACCGAGGCGGTACGGGCGGCCGTCACCGGAGCCGGGCTGCTCTGGGCCGTCGACCGCGAGGGCGGCCTCGCCGGACGCCAGCGCGCCGCCCTCACCGCGGCCCTCGCCCCGTACCGCACCGCCGGCCCCACCGACCGAAGGGACCCCGCATGACCACGGACCGCAGCTTCCGCACCGCCGTGACGATCGGCATCAGCCTCGACGGGTTCATCGCCCGCCCCGACGGTGACATCGAGTGGCTGACGACCCGCGGCGAGGCCGCCGGGGACACGGGCTACGAGGAGTTCATGGCCGGTGTCGACACCCTCGCCATGGGCCGCAACACCTACGAGAAGGTGCTCACCTTCGGCTTCTGGCCCTACGAGGGAAAGCGCGTGACCGTCCTCAGTACCACGTTGACCGCCGACGACCCGCGCGTGACGGTGTACCGCTCGCTGGGGGAGCTGCTGACGGGCCTGACGGAGCAGGGCGCGAAGAGCGTCTACGTGGACGGCGGCCGGATGGTCCGAACGTTCCTGCGCGAGGGCCTGCTGGACGAACTCACCCTCACCACCGCCCCGGTGCTCCTCGGCTCGGGCCTGCCGCTGTTCGGGGCGCTGGACGAGGACGTGGAACTCACCCTGCGCGAGTTCCGGGCCTTGGGGGCGGGGTTCACGCAGGCCCGGTACACCGTGGGGTGACGAGCCGCCGCGAGGGTGACGAGCGCAACACCGGGGCGGACGGCAGGGAGCCGAAGAAAGTCGTTCCGCAGGGCGGAGCGCGGGCTGGGCCACGGATTCCAAGGAGGGTGTCGACCCTGGCCTCCACATCTCCCGAAACGGGACAAATGGACCCGCGGGAAGGTACGGGAATGAAGCGGCGCGACCGCCGCCGGGACCGTAAGCTCCCGTCATGCAGGTGATCCAGTCAACGAAACTCGCCAATGTCTGCTACGAGATCCGCGGACCCGTCCTCGAAGAGGCGATGCGGCTCGAAGCGGCAGGTCATCGCATCCTCAAGCTGAACACCGGCAACCCCGCGGCCTTCGGCTTCGAGTGCCCGCCGGAGATCCTCGAGGACATGCTCCGCAACCTGGGCACCGCCCATGGATACGGGGACGCGAAGGGGCTGCTCTCCGCGCGGCGCGCGGTGATGCAGCACTACCAGACCAAGGGCATCGAGCTGGACGTCGAGGACGTCTACCTCGGCAACGGCGTCTCCGAGCTGATCCAGATGTCCATGCAGGCGCTGCTGGACGACGGGGACGAGGTACTGGTCCCCGCGCCGGACTACCCGCTGTGGACGGCCTCGGTCAGCCTGGCCGGCGGCACCGCCGTGCACTACCGGTGCGACGAGCAGTCCGACTGGATGCCGGACCTGGCCGACATCGAGCGCAAGATCACCGACCGCACCCGCGCGCTCGTGATCATCAACCCGAACAACCCGACCGGCGCCGTCTACGACGACGAGATGCTGCGCGGCCTGACCGACATCGCGCGCCGCCACAACCTGGTCGTCTGCTCGGACGAGATCTACGACCGGATCCTGTATGACGGGACCACCCACACGAACACCGCCGCGATCGCGCCGGACGTGCTGACCCTCACCTTCAACGGGCTCTCCAAGAACTACCGCGTCGCCGGGTACCGGGCCGGCTGGATGGCGGTCTGCGGCCCCAAGAAGCACGCCTCCTCGTACATCGAGGGACTCACGATCCTGGCGAACATGCGGCTGTGCGCCAACATGCCGTCGCAGCACGCCGTCGCCACCGCGCTCGGGGGCCGCCAGTCGATCAACGACCTCGTCCTGCCCGGCGGGCGGCTGCGCGAGCAGCGCGACACGGCGTACGACCTGCTGACGCAGATCCCCGGCATCAGCTGCGTGAAGCCCAAGGGCGCCCTGTACCTGTTCCCGAAACTGGACCCGGCGGTCTACAAGATCAAGGACGACCGGCAGATGGTCCTCGACCTGCTGCGGGCCGAGAAGATCATGGTGGTGCACGGTACGGGCTTCAACTGGCCGGAGCCCGACCACTTCCGGATCGTCACGCTGCCGAACACCAAGGACCTGGCGGACGCGGTCACCCGGATCGGGAACTTCCTGGACGGCTACGGCCAGCTCTAGGCCTGCTGCCGGTTCGCCGGGGACTCGCCGGAGACTCGCCGGAGACTTGAGTCTCGCCGGATCGAGCACAACTTTAGAACGGATCCAATGTAGGATGGTCTCCTGACCCCGCAGGAGGCCTCCTCATGTACGAGCCGATCCGCGCCAAGTCGGTCGTCCACCGCATGCCCGGCGGCCGCACCGACTACCCGCACCGCAGCCGTGGCGAAGCCCTGGACATCCAGCTCGCCGGACACCTCGCGGCGCTCCTCGCCGTCACCGACGAGCTCGGGCTCGGCGATGCCGCCGCCCGCATCGCCGACCAGGTCACCCGGCTGCGCGGGGCCCGCCCCGTGCGGGCGGTCCACGAGCCGTCGGCGCACGACCGGTCGAAGGACCTGGCCGAGCTGCACCGCCGGGCGCACGACCTCGCCGGCCGGGCGCTGCTCGTCGCCGCGTCCCGGGCCGACACCACCGTCGCGATCCTCGCCGCCGAGCGCATGGACGCCCACGCCGCCGCCCTGGAGTCCCAGGACCGGGCCGGCGCCCTCTGACGGCCCCGGTCCGGGGCCGCGGAGGCTCCGGACCGGGCGCCACACACCTCAGGGTGACGGCGTGAACTGCGCCGCCGCCACCCCGCACCACGGGACCCGGGCGGCCGGCCACACCGGCCCGACCGCCTCACCGCGTTCCGTCGCCCCCGGGGCCACGCCCGGGATCCGTACCAGCGCCTGGGCCGCCCGGGCGCCCGGCGCCGGGTCCGCGCTCTCGCGGAACTCGACCGTGACGACGTAGGCCCCGCCGCCCGTGGTGCGTCCCGTCACCTCGACCGTCGCCACCACCCGCCGGCTCGCCGGTTCGACCCGGCACCCGGTGACGCGTACGTCCAGCGCCGCCGGCCGCCCCGGTACGGCCGCGCCGGCCCCGTCACCGCTGGCCCACACGTACAGCCCCAGCGGGGCGAACACCAGGAGCCCGGCCACCACCACCAGGCCGACCAGCCAGCCCTGCCACTTCAACGCGCTCACGCCCATGGCCCGATCCTTCCCGGCGCCCGCCCGGCCCACCAGCACCCGCGGTGTCACACAGCATTTCGAAGTGGGACCGCCCGGCCACCCGGGGTTCACCCGACCCGTCGCGGAATGTGGGTTTGGGCGAGCAGCCTGCATCCGTGAGACGCATCCTCGGAATCGCTCCGGCGGTCCTCCTGATCGGCGGCGTTGCCGCCGTCGTCGTCGCGGGACTCGGACCGGACACCACGGCAACGAAGACCGCGCGCGGCGTCCTCGGCTCGGAGAAGTCC
This sequence comes from Streptomyces sp. NPDC054883, assembly GCF_053610645.1. Classification (NCBI taxonomy): domain Bacteria; kingdom Bacillati; phylum Actinomycetota; class Actinomycetes; order Kitasatosporales; family Streptomycetaceae; genus Streptomyces; species Streptomyces sp. NPDC054883. The sequence continues at coordinate 29,357 of NZ_JBSGYT010000064.1, forward strand.
GGCTTCTTCCGTGACCCGGACGTCGTCAAGGCCCCGGCGGACAAGGGCGAGTAGGGGGACCCGTATGACACCGACACCGCCCGAGGACGGCGCGGGGGGCGCCGCGCTCGCCCTGACCGCACCCGAACCCGTCGCCCCCGTCCGGCGCGGGTCCCGGGTGGCGGGCTCGCTCGTGGAACTGCGGCGCACCGTGGAGGACCTGGACGCCAAGGGAGTGCGCGGGCTCCTCGCCAAGCTGCCCGGCGGCAACCGGCTGCGCGACCACCTGGCCACGTACGCCCCCGGTGATCCGGGTCGGGCGCCGGACGCCATCCACAAGGACGTGAACGGGCTCGACCCGGAGCGCGGCGGGCTGCGCGTGCGGGCTGGCCGGCGTGGGCCTGGCCCTGACCGGGTCGGCGGGGGGCTCCGGACCGCTGGTGGACCTGGCCCTGTACGGCGCGGGGGCGCTGCTCGCCCCGCCGCGACGCGTGCCGCTGCCCGCCTTCCCGCCGCCGGCGCGGGAACTGGCGGCCGTGCGGGCGGACTTCGCCCGGCTCCGCGAGTACGTGGCGGAGGTGGAGCTGACACCGAAGGCCGGGGGGAGACCGAGTGAGCTGCTGGAGCTGTACGAGGCGCTACTGGATCCTGGATGGGTGGCGGAGGTACTGGCCGCGGAGCCGGAGGCGGTGCGCGCGCCGTCCCGGGCGATCCGGCTGGACGTCCCCGAGTGCGTGGACGGCTACCACCGCGCCCGGTGGTGGAACCGGCTCGCCCCGGGCGGCGAGTCGCCGGAGCGCCACCTGGAGCGGCAGCTGTCCGCCCTGCTCGACGAGGCGGAACGCGTGACGGCGGGCCTCCGGGAAACGGAGGCCCGCCGTCAGCAGACGCACACGAGCTACCTGGAGGACCGGGGCCGGTCCTGACCGGGCGGGGAGGGCGGGATCAGCCCAGGCGCTCGACGAGCGCGTGGTACTGGTCCCACAGCTCCTTCGGCGTGTGGTCGCCGTAGGTGTTCAGGTGCTCGGGGACCAGGGCGGCCTCGTCGCGCCAGACCTCCTTGTCGACCGTCAGCAGGAACTCCAGGTCCTCGGCCGGCAGGTCGAGGCCCTCGGTGTCGAGGGAGTCCGCGGTCGGCAGGATGCCGATGGGGGTCTCGACGCCCTCGGCCTTGCCGTCGAGCCGCTCGACGACCCACTTGAGGACGCGGCTGTTCTCACCGAAGCCGGGCCACACGAACTTGCCCGCGTCGTTCTTGCGGAACCAGTTCACGTAGTAGATCTTCGGCAGCTTGGACTGGTCCTTGTCCTTGGCGACGTCGATCCAGTGGCCCATGTAGTCGCCCATGTTGTACCCGCAGAACGGCAGCATGGCGAAGGGGTCGCGGCGCAGCTCGCCGACCTTGCCCTCGGCGGCGGCGGTCTTCTCGGAGGCGATGTTCGAGCCGATGAAGACGCCGTGGTTCCAGTCGAAGGACTCGGTCACCAGCGGGACGGCGGAGGCGCGGCGGCCGCCGAAGAGGATCGCGGAGACCGGGACGCCCTTGGGGTCCTCCCACTCGGGGGCGATCGTCGGGCACTGCGAGGCCGGAACGGCGAAGCGGGCGTTGGGGTGGGCCGCCGGGGTCCCGCTCTCCGGGGTCCAGTCGTTGCCCTTCCAGTCGATGAGGTGCGCGGGCGCCTCTTCGGTCATGCCCTCCCACCAGACGTCGGAGCCGTCGGGGGTGAGCGCGACGTTGGTGAAGACGGTGTTCGCGTACATCGTCTTCATGGCGTTGGCGTTGGTGTGCTCGCCGGTGCCGGGCGCGACGCCGAAGAAGCCGGCCTCGGGGTTGATCGCGTACAGGCGACCGTCCTCGCCGAACCGCATCCAGGCGATGTCGTCGCCGATCGTCTCGACCGTCCAGCCGGGGATCGTGGGCTCCAGCATGGCCAGGTTGGTCTTGCCGCAGGCGGACGGGAACGCGGCGGCGATGTACTTGGGGCCCTCGGCCTCACCCTGCGGCGGGGTGAGCTTGAGGATCAGCATGTGCTCGGCGAGCCAGCCCTCGTCGCGGGCCATGACGGAGGCGATGCGCAGCGCGTAGCACTTCTTGCCGAGCAGGGCGTTGCCGCCGTAGCCGGAGCCGAAGGACCAGATCTCGCGAGTCTCCGGGAAGTGCGAGATGTACTTGGTGGTGTTGCACGGCCACGGGACGTCGGCCTCGCCCTCGGCGAGCGGAGCACCGAGGGTGTGGACCGCCTTGACGAAGAAGCCGTCGGTGCCGAGTTCGTCGAGGACGGCCTTGCCCATGCGGGTCATGGTGCGCATGGCGACCGCGACGTAGGCGGAGTCGGTGATCTCGACGCCGGTAGCGGAGAGCTCGGAGCCGAGGGGGCCCATGCAGAAGGGCACGACGTACATCGTGCGGCCCTTCATGGAACCGCGGAAGATGCCCTTCTCCCCCGCGAACAGCTCCTTCATCTCGGAAGGGGCCTTCCAGTGGTTGGTCGGGCCCGCGTCCTCCTCCTTCTCGGAGCAGATGAAGGTTCGGTCCTCGACGCGCGCGACGTCGGAGGGGTCGGAGGCGGCGTAGTACGAGTTCGGGCGCTTGGCCGGGTCGAGCTTCTTGAACGTGCCCTTCGAGACGAGCTCCTCGCACAGGCGCTCGTACTCGGCCTCGGAACCGTCGCACCAGACGACCCGGTCCGGCTCGGTGAGGGCCGCGATCTCATCGACCCAGGAAATGAGCTCCGTGTGGTTCGTCGGGACGGAAGTGGTGGGAGCCGCGTTGTCGCGCGCCACGATTGCTCCTTGTTGAGGGGTTTGTTTGGTGTATGCCCCGTGGGGGCTGCGACCCGGACGCTTCGCGCTCCGCTCATCCGGTGCCGACCGCACTCATCTGATCATCCGGTGCGTATGCGCATATGTCCAGAGGGCTTCTCACGTGAGCATCGCCACTCGCGTCAATCTTCCGTAAAGCGCATCAACGGAAACCTACGGACCCGTAGGTAGCATGTGCGGCATGACTTCTGACGCCGCCGCCGTGGCCGAAACGGTCCCCGAGGGCCCCGCAGAGCTCAAACCGCTCATGCGCGGCTGGCTGCACACCGGAATGTTCCCCGCCGTAGTGGTCGCCGGCCTGGCGCTGATGGCCTTCACCGGCTCCACCAGGGCGCGAGTCGCCTGCGGCGTCTACGTGCTGACGGCCTGCCTGCTCTTCGGCGTGAGTGCCGTCTACCACCGCGGCACCTGGGGGCCGCGGGGGGAGGCCGTGCTGCGAAGACTCGATCACGCCAACATTTTCCTGATCATCGCAGGCACCTATACCCCGTTGACGGTGCTGCTCCTCCCCGACTCCACCGGACGGACGCTCCTGTGGGCGGTGTGGATCGCCGCCGCGGCCGGGATCGCCTTCCGCGTCTTCTGGGTCGGCGCACCGCGCTGGCTGTACACGCCCTGCTACATAGCGATGGGTTGGGCGGCCGTCTTCTTCCTGCCCGACTTCCTGCGGACCGGCGGCATCGCGGTCCTGGTCCTCGTGATCGCCGGGGGCCTGCTCTACAGCGCCGGGGGCGTCATCTACGGGATGAAGCGCCCCAACCCCTCACCCCGCTTCTTCGGGTTCCACGAGGTCTTCCACTCGCTGACCCTCGCGGCGTTCGTCGCCCACTACGTCGGCATCTCCCTCGCCGCGTACCGGCACTGAGCCGGGCCGGGCCACGGCCGGCCCGCGGGGCAGGTACACGAGGGTCTCGGTCGCCACGAAGCGCAGGACGAAGGCGGAGCCGAGCGCCAGGGCGGTGGCGGGCAGCACCGCCAGCCCCAGCCGGGTGACGAACAGCGCGACCAGCGGGATCCGCAGCAGCAGGTCGGCGTTGGCGAGGAGGACGAAGCGGCCGAGCCGGTCCGCCCAGTGGCGGTGCCGGCGCCGGTCGCGGAAGATCAGCAGCTCGACGAGGACGAAGTTCCACACCACCCCCGCCTGGTTGGCGAGCACCACGGCCGCGAGGTAGTCCGCCCCGGCCCGGGTGAGCAGCCACAGCGCGGCGAGGTTGGGCGCGAAACCGGAGAGCCCGATCAGCCCGAAGCCGGTCATCCGGACGAGCGGGCCCGCGGTGCGCAGCGCGGCCGGCCGCGCGCGCAGCCGCGGCACCGCGCGGGCGGTCGGCCGGCCGCTCAGGAGGTGACCGAGCCCAACTGCGCGGCGAGCTCGGCCGGTTCCGTCGTGGGCCGGGAGCAGACGAAGTGCCGGCAGACGTACGCGGTCGGCCGGTCCTCGACCAGCGCGCGGTCGGCCAGGAGCGGGAACTCGCCGCCGCTGCCGTCCGCCCCGCGCGGCAGGCCCACCGCCACCACCGCCCCCGGAGCGGTGCCCAGCAGCGCCGTGCGGTGCAGCTCGGCCGTCGCCGGGTCCTCCGCGTGCCCGACGACGGCCACCTCGCGCGGGCCGTCCAGCAGCGCCTCGGCGACCGCGAGCCCGTGTCCGATGAACCGCGGGACGCGCGGCCCGAGGGCGTGCACCACCCCCAGCGCCCGTTCGGCCGCCGTGCGGTGCGCCTCGGAACCGGTGTGCGCGGCGTACGACAGGAGCGCCCCGGCGGCGGCGGTCCAGCCGGAGGGCGCCGCGGTGTCCGTGGGGTCCTGGGGCCGCCGGATCAGCTGCTCGGCATCGTGCGCGGTGTCGTACAGGGAGCCGTCCTCGGCGGTGAACCGGTCCAGCACCAGGTCGAGGAGGAACCCGGCGAACTCCAGCCAGACCCCTTCGCCGGTGACGGCGCCCAGCGCCAGGAAGCCCTCCGCGACGTCGCCGTAGTCCTCCAGGACCCCCGCGTTGTTGCCCACCCGGCCGTCCTTGCTGGTCCGCGCCAGCCGGGCCTTGCCGTCCATGTGCACCCGGACCAGCAGGTCGGCGGCCTCGGTGGCCCGCTCGATCAGGTCGGGCCGCCCGAAGTACGCCCCGCACTCGGCGAGCGCCGCGACGGCCAGCCCGTTCCAGGCGGCGACCACCTTGTCGTCCCGGCCCGGCGCGGGACGCCCGGCCCGCGCCGCGAGCAGCCGCTCCCTGATAGCGGCCGCCTTCGACGCGTCCAGGACGGGCCCGTCCTGCGGCAGCCTCAGCACGGAGGTGCCGTGCTCGAAGTTGCCCTCGTCGCCCACCCCGAAGTACACGGCGGCCAGCAGCCCGTCGTCCTCGCCGAGCACCTCGGTCAGCTGCGCGGGGGTCCAGGCGTAGTACGCGCCCTCCACGTGCTCGCCGGTGGCCGGGTCCTCGCTGTCCGCGTCGAGCGCGGAGGCGAAGCCGCCCTCGCGGGTGCGCAGCTCGCGGACCATGAAGTCGGCGGTCTCCAGCGCCACGCGCCGGGCGAGGTCCGACCCGGTGGCCCGCCACAGGTGCGCGTACACCCGGCACAGGAGCGCGTTGTCGTAGAGCATCTTCTCGAAGTGGGGCACCACCCAGTCCCGGTCCACCGAGTACCGGGCGAACCCGCCGCCCAACTGGTCGTAGATCCCGCCGCGGGCCATGGCCTCGCAGGTGTCGGCCGCCATCTGCAGGGCGCCCTCGGAGCCGGTGCGGGCGTGGTGGCGCAGCAGGAACTCCAGCACCATGGACGGCGGGAACTTCGGCGCCCCGCCGAACCCGCCGCGGGTGGCGTCGTACTCCCGGGTCAGCGCGAGCAGCGCCTGCGCCAGCTCCTCGGGACCGGGCGCGCCGGCCTTGCCGTAGTCGAGCTTGCGTCCGGCGAGGTCCCGCACGACGCGCTGCGCGACATCGGCCACCTCCTCGCGGCGCCCGTCCCAGGCGGCGTACACGCCTTCGAGGACCTGCGTGAAGGAGGGCATCCCGTGCCGCGGCTCGGGCGGGTAGTAGGTGCCGAAGTAGAACGGCTCGGCGTCGGGGGTCATGAACACCGTCATGGGCCAGCCGCCCTGCCCGGTGGCGGCCTGTACGGCCTCCATGTAGACGGCGTCGACGTCGGGCCGCTCCTCGCGGTCGACCTTGATGTTCACGAAGTGCTCGTTCATGTACGCGGCGGTCGGCTCGTCCTCGAACGATTCGTTGGCCATGACATGACACCAATGGCAACTCGCATAGCCGACGCTCAGCAGCACCGGCACGCCCCGCTCCCGCGCCTCCGCGAACGCCTCCGGGGACCAGGGCCACCAGTCGACGGGATTGTCTGCGTGCTGGAGCAGGTACGGCGAGGTCTCGTTCGCGAGGCGGTTCGACATGGGACCCATCCTGCCGCAAGCGGCGCCGACCGCCCGGTGACCGGGCCCTCGGACCGCCGTTTCGGGGACCCCTCGGCCGTCGGGAGCCCGTGGTCGGCCCGCGTGGACGGAGCGGCGCGGCCGGGCCCGGACCGCGCATATATGCGTCGTGGGGGGTGGTGGATTGTCAACTCCCTCTGAACTAGCTCAGATTCCTCGCGCTCGCGGGGGTCCGGCAGGACACTTGGGGCTCCTTGGCGGAGCTCTCTGAGGGGATGCCGATGCGGGACAGCCATCGCGGTGAGGCCGAGCGACTGTTGGAGCGGGCCGTGGCGGAGGAGGTGCGGCGGGCGCCGGTGGACGGGGCGGCGCTGCTCGCGCGCGGCCGGGAGGCGCTGGAGCAGATCGCGGCGGCCGCCGCCGAGGAGTACGAGGCGTACGTCCGGGCCCTGGACGAGGCGGCGGCCGGGGAGGAGTCGCTGGCCGAGGCGTTCCGGCGGGCCAACACCTCCACCGCCCTGCTGGTGACCGGCGTCGCCGCGGCGGCCGCCGCCGGAGCGGACCTGGCCTTCGGCGTGGCGGCCGGTACGGCCCTCAGCGCGGGCCTGGTCGCGGGCGTCGCCGGGGCCGCGGCGACGGTGGCCAAGGTGACGGCCCTGCACCTGCCGGCCGCGAACCGGCGGGCCGGGGTGCTGGGGCGGCCGGGCGGCGCCGAGCAGCTGCGGCTCCACTGGCTGTCGGTGCTGGAGGTGCGCGGGATCCGGCCCTTCCTGGAGCAGCAGCGGCTGGTGGCCGCGGCGGTGCGGGCCGGCTCCCGCGGCCCGGGCGGGGCGGCCGGCGGTGTCGTCGGCCTGGCCAAGCAGCCCGCCGGCGGGACCGGGCCCGCGCTGCGCGGTGCGGACCGCAGCGCGCAGGCCCGTCGGCGCAGCGCGCTGGAGCAGTCCTTCGGGCAGCTCCCGCAGCCGGAGGCGGTGTTCGCGGGGCGGCGGGCGGAGCTGGCCCGGATCGTGCAGTGGGTCCAGGCGGCCCGGGCCGGCACCGAGACCCGGCCGGTGGTGGTGGTGCTGCACGGCGAGCCGGGTTCGGGCCGCACCGCCCTGGCCCTGCGTGCGGCGCACGCGCTGCGGGACCAGTTCCGCGGAGCGTGCGTGGTGGACCTGCGGGGCGGGGCGGCCGAGGCGGGCCAGGCCCCGCTGCCGACCCGCGAGGCGCTGCTGCACCTGCTGAACCGGCTCGGCGCCCCGCGCGAGCAGCTGCTGTTCCGCGAGGGCGCGTCGGCGGAGCAGCAGGTGCGGCGCCTGGGCGAGCTGTACCACCAGCACCTACGGGGGCAGCCGGTGACGGTGGTCCTGGACGACGCGGTGGACCCGGCGCAGGTCCGCACGCTGGTGCCGGAGCGCTCCGAGAGCCTGGTGCTGGTGACGGCGTCCGGCCCGCTGGAGCTGCCGGCGGACCTCGCGGCGTGGGTGCACCAGCTGCCGGTGCCGCGGCTGGCCCCGCCGGAGGCCGCCGAGCTGGTCCGGGCGGCGGCCGGGGCCGCGGGTGGGGCTCCGTACGACGAGGAGACGGAGGGGGCCCTGCTGGAACTCGGCGCCGGGCTGCCGCTCGCGCTGCGGGTGCTGGCCCCGCTGGGCGAGGTTCCGGGACCCGGCGCCGGGCTCGAAGCGGCGCTGGCGTCGGCGTACGAACGGCTGCCCGAGGAGCGGCGACGGCTGCTGCGGCTGCTCACCCTGGCGGGGCGCGCCTCGCTCGGCCCGTCGGCGGCGGCCGCGCTGATCGACGCCGACCCGGTGGAGGCCGGGCGGCTGCTGCGCGAACTGGCGGACGCGGGGCTGCTGGACCACGTACGCGGGGAGCGGTACCGGATGCACGACGCCGTGCGCGCGTACGCGGCGGCGCGGCTCGCGGCGGACGAGGACCGGGTGCAGTCGGCGGCCGCGCACGAGCGGCTGATCCGCAACTACGCGCACCTCGCCGACTCGGTGATCCGGATGGTCGACGGGAAGATGTCGACGCGGGCCCACCACTTCGGCGGCCACGGCTTCGCCTCCCTGGACGCCGCGCTGCGCTGGCTGGACGACGAGTCGAGCTTCATCACGGCGGCGCTGCGGCACTCCGAGGACGTGGACCAGCAGGCGGTACTGGACCTGCTGGGCGCGCTCTGCGATTTCTGCCTGCTGCGCGGGGACCTCTACCGGCTCGGGGAGATCAACGAGCTGGCGCGGACCGTGGAGGGCGCCCGGCCCGGTCCGGACGGGCGGCTGGCGCGCTCGGTGCAGTGGCGCACCGGGATCGCGGCGCGCCAGCTCGGCGACCTGGACAAGGCCCGCACCACCCTGACGTCGGTGGTCGACCAGTACATGGAGGCCAGGCAGGAGGCGGGCGCGGCGATGGCGCTGGTCTCGCTCGGCATCACGCTGCACCACCAGGGCAACCTGCCGGAGGCGGCCGCGCGGCTGCGCGAGGCGCTGACCTTGCAGGAGGCGGACGACCTGGCGGGCGACCGCGCGTGGGGCCTGCACGCGCTGGCGGCGGTGGAGCGGGACCGGGGGCTGCTCGCGGAGGCGCTGAGCCTGCTGGAGCGGTCCCTGGTGCTGCACCGGGACAGCGAGAGCGTGCACGGCGAGGCGTGGGCGCACTTCCAGCTCGGGCAGGTGTACCTGCGGCTGGGCGAGGCGGAGCGGGCCCAGGCCGAGCTGGACCTGGCCCTGGAGCTGTACGGGCGCACCCGCGACGACCGCGGCGAGGCGTGGGCGCTGACCCAGCTGGGGCGGGCCCGGGTCTTCGCCGGGGAGCCGGAGCCGGCGCTGGAGCGGCTGCGGGACGCGCTGGCCCGCCACCGGCTGGCGGAGGACGCGCGGGGCGAGGCGTGGACGCTGTACTACCTGGGGCAGGCGCTGGAGGAGGGCGGCGAGCGGGACGCGGCGGTGCGGGAGCTGGAGCGGGCCCGGGCGATGTTCTCGCGGATGCGGGACGTGTACGGGCTGGCGCACGCCCGGCACCACTCGGGCCGGGTGACCCGCGATCAGCGGGCGGCGCGGACGGGGAACCTGCGCAACTCCGGCTACGCCCGGCAGCTGTTGGTGGACGCGCGGGCGGACTTCCGGCGGATCGGCCTGGCGCACGGCGAGGCGTGGACGTGCCTGGAGCTGGCGGTCGTGGACGCGGGCAACGACCGGGTGCCGCAGGCACTGGACCTGTGCGAGGACGCGGCGCGGCTGTTCGTCTCGTACGGGGACCTGCGCGGCGAGGACTGGGCCCGGTTCCTGCGCTGCACGCTGCTGCCGTACGCGGTCCCGGCGGACCCGCAGGACGCGGCGGCGGAACTGGCCCGGCTGGCGGCGGCCCCGCATCCGCTGCGGGACGGCCGGCTGGCGGACTGCCTGGACTCCTACGCGGTGATCCTGGGCCGGGGCGTGGACCCGGCGGAGGGCTGGCAGGCGTGGCGGCTGGGCCTGGTGCCGAACCTGCACTCCCGTGAGGTCATGGGCGTGCGGGTGCCGTGACCCCGCCGGGGCGGGGTCACGGCGGCCGCGCGGCAGCTACGGCTTGCGGGGTTCCGGGGCGGAGGCGGCCGGCTCGGGCGCCTCCTGGAAGTCGACCCGGCCCATGTGCCGGCTCATGGACTTCATCAGGCCCCACACCCCGAGGGCGAGGGCGGCGAACACGATGAAGCCCAGGAGCCCGGGCGTCACCTTGTTCTTGTCGAAGGTGTCGGCGGCCAGCGGAAGGAGCTGGGTGACTGCTGCCTGCGTAGCGCTCATAGCTACGCATTCTCCCGGATGCCCGCGAAGAGGTCGGACTCGGGGAGGGAAGTGTCCACGAGCGACTTCGCCAGCTCGTACTCCTCGGTGGGCCAGACCTCCTTCTGGAGGTCCATCGGGACGCGGAACCAGCCGCCGTCGGGGTCGATCTGGGTGGCGTGTGCGATGAGGGCCTTGTCGCGGATCTCGAAGAAGTCGGCGCAGGGGACGTGGGTGGTCAGCGTCCGCTCCTTGCGCTCGAACTCCTTCCAGCGCTCCAGCCACTCCCCGTACGGGGACTCCAGGCCCCGCGCGAGCAGTGCCTCGTGCAGGGCGATGGTGCGCGGCTTGTTGAAGCCCTGGTTGTAGTAGAGCTTCTGCGGCTGGTAGGCGGGGCCGAACTCGGCCTCGGGGAACTTCTCGGTGTCGGCCGCGCCGTCGAAGGCGACCATCGTGACCTTGTGGGTCATGATGTGGTCGGGGTGCGGGTACCCGCCGTTCTCGTCGTAGGTGGTGATCACCTGCGGCCGGAAGGTGCGGATCTTCCGCACCAGCCGGCCGGCCGCCTCGTCGACGTCCGCGAGTGCGAAGCAGCCCTCGGGCAGCGGCGGCAGCGGGTCGCCCTCGGGCAGCCCGGAGTCGACGTAGCCGAGCCACTCCTGCTCGATGCCGAGGATCTCGCGCGCCTCGTCCATCTCCTTGGCGCGCACCTCGTGGATGTGTTCCTCGATGTACTTGTCACCCTGGAGCTTGGGGTTCAGGATCGAGCCGCGCTCGCCACCGGTGCAGGTCACGACGAGGACGGGCACCCCCTCGGACACGTACTTGGCCATGGTGGCCGCGCCCTTGCTCGACTCGTCGTCGGGGTGGGCGTGGACGGCCATCAGTCGAAGCTGCTCGGTCAAGACAGGATCCTCTGTGATTCGTCAGGGCGAAGGCTTCTATAGTGACCGAATCGGGGGACGGAAAATTCCTGGGGTGGGATCCGGCGGCGGAGCCGCTGCCCGGCCCGCTGGGCCCTCTCGAAAGGATCGGTCGATGAGCACGGTGCGCGAGGGACTGCCCGAGGGCCGGTACGGCCGTTCGGCGGACGAGCGGGCGGACCGGAAGCTCAAGATCGTCGGCTCGGTGCTCGGGGTCGCGCTGCTGGGCGTGGTCGGCTGGATCGGCTGGGACTACGTCGCCGGGCAGAGCGTCAGCGCCGAGGTGATCAAGTTCCAGATCGTCTCGGCGAGCGAGGTGAAGGTCCACCTGGAGGTCCGCAAGGACGCCTCCGTCACCGGGGTGTGCACCCTCAGCTCGCAGGACAAGGACCACGGCGAGGTCGGCCGGGCCGATTTCACCTTCGCGCAGCGCGACACGCGCGTGGACGAGGTCGTCTCGCTCAAGACCACGGGGCGCGCGACGATGGTGGAGCTGGTGGGCTGCCAGGCGGCTGCCGCACGCTGATCCGGCCGGTGCGCGGTGGCTCCGTGACTGGCGATGACGCACTTCATACGGAAGGTGTCCTCCCCCTTTTCTTCCCGAATTGTTAGGCTCGTGGTTTCGTCCGCCGCTGGCGGCTTTGTAGTCCCCCTGTACCGACGAGGAGCACCCGTGACCCAGACGAGCGAGAGCGTCACCTGGCTGACCCAGGCGGCGTACGACCAGCTGAAGGCGGAGCTGGACTACCTCTCTGGTCCTGCCCGCACGGAGATCGCGGCGAAGATCGCGGCGGCGCGCGAGGAGGGCGACCTCCGGGAGAACGGCGGCTACCACGCGGCCAAGGAGGAGCAGGGCAAGCAGGAGCTGCGCGTGCGCCAGCTGACGCAGCTGCTGGAGAACGCCAAGGTCGGCACCGCCCCCGCCTCCGACGGCGTGGTGGCTCCGGGCACCCTCGTGAAGATCGCCTTCGACGGCGACGAGGACGACACCATGGAGTTCCTGCTGGCCTCGCGCGAGTACGCGTCCTCGGACTTCGAGACGTACTCCCCGCAGTCCCCGCTGGGCATGGGCGTGATGGGCAAGACGATCGGCGAGAACGCCGAGTACGAGCTGCCGAACGGCAAGAAGGCAGCCGTCAAGATCCTCGACGTCAAGCCGTTCACCGGCTGATCACCCCCTTTCATACGCGTGGACGCCCGGCCGGGACATCC
>NZ_JBSGYT010000065.1:0-37569 GCF_053610645.1 Streptomyces sp. NPDC054883
ACGTCGTCCAGCGTCGCCACCTGGTAACCGTCCATCGCCGCCTGCAGCGCGCAGATCGGGTCGATCTCCGTGACGATCACCCGCGCACCCTGACCGCGCAGCGACTCCGCACAGCCCTTGCCGACATCACCGTAACCGCACACCACGGCGACCTTGCCGCCGATCAGCACGTCCGTCGCCCGGTTGATGCCGTCGATCAGCGAGTGCCGGCAGCCGTACTTGTTGTCGAACTTCGACTTCGTCACCGCGTCGTTCACGTTGATCGCCGGGAAGAGGAGCTGTCCCGCCTGGTGCATTTCGTAAAGACGGTGGACCCCGGTGGTGGTCTCCTCGGTCACGCCGCGGATTCCGGACGCGAGCCGCGTCCAGTCCAGGCCGCTGCCGCGCAACAGTGCGAGGACCAGCGCCATCTCCTCGTTCTCGGCGGTCGAGGGGTCCGGTACCGAACCGGCCTTCTGGTACTCGACGCCCTTGTGCACGAGCAGGGTGGCGTCACCACCGTCGTCGAGGATCATGTTCGGGCCGGCGTGCCCGGGCCAGGTCAGGGCCTGCTCCGTGCACCACCAGTACTCCTCCAGCGTCTCGCCCTTCCAGGCGAAGACGGGGATCCCGGCCGCCGCGATCGCGGCGGCCGCGTGGTCCTGCGTCGAGTAGATGTTGCACGACGCCCAGCGCACCTCCGCGCCCAAGGCTGCCAGCGTCTCGATCAGGACGGCGGTCTGCACGGTCATGTGCAGGGAGCCGGTGATCCGGGCACCGGTCAGGGGCCTGCTCGCCGCGTACTCCTCGCGGATCGACATCAGACCCGGCATCTCGTGCTCGGCCAGGGTGATCTCCTTGCGCCCGAACGCGGCGAGGGACAGGTCTGCGACCTTGAAATCCGTGAATTCGGCTGTCATGGGGGGACGCTCCTTGAACGTGGGGAATGCGGGGTCGACGACGGGGCTCAGACTCCGGCGGCCCTGCGCAGGGCGTCGGCGCGGTCGGTGCGCTCCCAGGTGAAGTCGGGCAGCTCGCGGCCGAAGTGACCGTAGGCGGCGGTCTGGGCGTAGATGGGCCGCAGCAGGTCCAGGTCCCGGATGATCGCGGCCGGGCGCAGGTCGAAGACGCTGGTGACGGCTTCCTGGATCTGTTCGTCGGGCAGGATCGCGGTGCCGAAGGTCTCCACGAACAGGCCGACCGGCTCGGCCTTGCCGATGGCGTACGCGACCTGCACCTCGCAGCGCGCGGCGAGCCCGGCGGCGACCACGTTCTTGGCGACCCAGCGCATCGCGTACGCGGCGGAGCGGTCGACCTTCGACGGGTCCTTGCCGGAGAACGCGCCGCCGCCGTGGCGGGCCATGCCGCCGTACGTGTCGATGATGATCTTGCGGCCGGTCAGGCCCGCGTCACCCATCGGACCGCCGATCTCGAACCGGCCGGTCGGGTTCACCAGCAGCCGGTAGCCCCCGGTGTCCAGCTTGATCCCGTCCTGCGCCAACTGCCGGAGGACGTGCTCCACGACGAACTCGCGGATGTCGGGGGTCAGCAGGGAATCCAGGTCGATGTCGGCGGCGTGCTGCGAGGAGACCACGACGGTGTCCAGGCGGACGGCCTTGTCGCCGTCGTACTCGACGGTGACCTGCGTCTTTCCGTCCGGCCGCAAGTACGGGACGATGCCGTCCTTGCGGACCTCGGTCAGTCGCCGGGCCAGACGGTGGGCCAGGGCGATGGGCAGGGGCATCAGCTCGGCGGTCTCGTCGCAGGCGTAGCCGAACATCAGCCCCTGGTCGCCGGCCCCCTGCTTGTCCAGCTCGTCCGCCTCGCCCTCGGTGCGGGTCTCATAGGCGGTGTCGACGCCCTGCGCGATGTCGGGGGACTGTTCTCCGATGGACACCGACACGCCGCAGGAGGCGCCGTCGAAGCCCTTCTTCGAGGAGTCATAGCCGATCTCCAGGATCGCCGCCCTGACGAGGGCGGCGATCGGCGCGTACGCCTTCGTCGTCACCTCTCCCGCGATGTGGACCTGGCCGGTGGTGATGAGGGTCTCCACGGCCACCCGTGAGGCCGGGTCCTCCGCGAGGAGGGCGTCGAGGACCGTGTCGCTGATCCGGTCGGCGATCTTGTCGGGGTGGCCCTCGGTGACGGACTCGGAGGTGAATAGCCGCTTGCTCATGCCTGGCCCACTTCCAGCGGGAAGAAGTGCTTCTCGATGGCGCCGAGGGTGCGGATCTCGTCGACCTCCAGGGTCTCCATCTGGATCGGCTTGCCGCTGTGCTGCTCCAGCAGGAAGACGAACTCGACGAAGGACAGCGAGTCGATCAGCCGGTTCTCGATGAGGTCCAGGTCGGGGGCGATGTCGTCGAGCTCCGAGTGGCGGGCGAGGAGCCAGTTCTTCAGCTGCTGCAGACCGTTCGACATGATGGTTCTCCTTGCGGAAGTGATGGGTGTGGATGAGGGATCCGGTACGGGTCCGGCCGGGTCGGGCAGTGGCCGCGGCAGGGGGAAGCCGGGCGCGCCGGCCTCCAGGACGGGGGCGGCGACCGCCACCGCGTAGTCCACGTCGTGGCTGATGGTCACGGTGATCTCGGCGATCCGTGATTCCGCGGCCATCTCGGCCGCCGCCCGGTGCAGTTCGACGAGCGGCCAGCCGCCCTCGGAGCGCCGGACGACGATGTCCAGCCAGGGCAGGAACCTGCCGCCGACGCGCAGGGTCTTGAACGCCGCTTCCTTGGCGGCGATCCGCCCGCACAGGCTCAGTACGTCGAGCCTGGAGGAATTGCGGCAGTCGGCGAGTTCGCCGGGGGTGAGCATGCGCTCGAAGAAGTCCTCGCCGTACTCGGCGAGGAGCCGGCGGACACGGGTGACGGACACGATGTCCATGCCGAGGTTCGCCCAGCCCAGACCGCCCGCCGGAGGGGCGACGGGTCGGGTCGGCACGTCAGATCGCCGGCCCGGCCGCGTTCGCCCGCAGGACCGCGGCCGTCGCCGCCTCCCAGCTGCCGTGGCGCCTGGTCAGCGCGGACAGCCACCGTTCGAGGCCGAAGGCGACGCAGCTCGTGAAGGCCGGGCCGCCGCTCGACGCGAGCGGGATGTCGCACCGGTCGCCGAAGAAGTTGCGGTGGGTGTTGACGGACGCGATCGCGAGGTCCTCGTACAGGAACTCGTGCTTGACCGGCGTCAGGCGCTGGAGGACCGCCTTGGAACTGCCCTTGTCGAAGAAGGGGTCGCAGGCCGCCTCCTTGCGCAGGGGCAGGTCGAGGGCCTCGGCGAAGGAGGTGATCCGCCCGGTGAACGAAGCGAGGTGCGTCTCGGCGTGCTCGCGGGTGCCGATCGCGACGATCTCGCGCATCCGGAAGCCGAGTTGGCGGCGCAGCCCTTCGTAGTGCTCCTCCTTGCGGAAGCACCATCCGACCACGGTGACGAGCTCGTCGTCGGCGGCCGTGCGGCCCTGGTGGTCGATGTAGACGGCGTAGCAGGAAGCGGAGGGCAGGCCGAGCGCGGCCGGCTGCAGCGCGTCGCACGGAAAGCAGCCGGTGTCGGTACAGAACTCGCTGGTCTGTCTGGCCTCCAGGTTCAGCGGGGCGGCGACGACGGCCTGGTGGGGGAAGTTGTCGTAGTAGTCGAGCCGGGCCAGATCGGCGGCCGGGAGCAGCGGGGGCATGGTCATCGGGCGGGCACCGGCTCGCACGCCCCAGCTCTCGAAGGTGTCGTCGAGGAGCCGGAGCAAGGCGGTTCCCTCGGGGCCGAGGGACGGCAGGCCCCGGGTCGTCCCGGCGCTCGCGGTGGTCGTGACGGTCATGGTGGGGTCACCTCTCGGACGGCGGTGGGGCCGTTCAGACGACGGGCAGCACGTCGTCGGTGAAGATCCCGGTCTTCAGGAAGAAGCCGAGCGGCTTGCGGATGGTCTTGCGCTCGAAGGGGCGGCGCCGTTCGTCGGCGACCAGCGCGTTACGCAGGGCCAACGGGTCGGGGATCCCGGCGTCGCGGTAGACGTGCGGGTTGTAGAGGGAGTTGACGCTGTAGACGACGTAGCGCTTGAGGTAGGCCTCCACCTCGGCGAGCCGGGCGGCAGAGACGCTGTCCCGCATCCGGGTGAAGAGGAGGGACACCAGTTCGCGGCCGAAGGCGATGTGCCGGGACTCGTCCTGGTGGTGGATGCGGTTGACCTCGCGGATGGTGTGGCAGAGCGAGTCGTCCTGCGCCATCCGGGTGTTGTAGTGGTCGACGAGCTCCTCGAAGAACAGGATCCGGGCGAAGACCAGGAAGTTCTCCACCTCCGGCTCCCACGCGGAGTCGGCGCGCATGGCGGTGGATCCGTAGATCTTGTCGCCGTAGCGGCGGCAGAACTCGGCGAAGAACCACATGTGTTCGTTCTCCTCACCGATGAAGTGGTGGAAGAAGTCGGAGGGCACCTCGAAGCCGGGCATGTGGATCCGGCCGACCACCTCGATGAGCAGCTCGCGGATGCCGTGCACGTTGAGGCTGTAGAAGTTGATGCTCTCCCACTTGGAGAGGCGCTGGATGGTCTCCTCGCCGAGCTCCTCGTAGAAGGGGGTGCCGTAGACCGTGAGCAGCTCGGGGGTCATCCACATCCGGCCCTCTTCGAGCTTCGCGGGCCAGTCGAACTGCTGGTACGGGTTGTAGTACTCCTCGATGGAGCGGGAGCTGAGCCGGTCCAGGACTTCCAGGAACCGGTCGGTGACGGGAAGCGGGGCGCTGACGCCCATGGTGACTCCTCGGTGTGGTGGTGGGCGCCCGGTCCGTCGGCGGCGGCGCGGCGGCGACGGCGGTCCTCAGGGCCTCGGGGCCTCAGGGCCTCAGGGCCTGACTTCGTAGACGGCGTTGACCGGGGTCTCGGTCGCGCGGCGCCAGCGGGTGAAGCCGGCCTCTTCGGCGATGGCGCGGAAGGCCTGCTCGCCCGAGTGGTTGCCGAGGGCGTGGGGGCCGCGCTGCGCGACGGCCACGGGCAGGCACATGACGGCGGACAGCGCCATGAACATGCGGGCGGCCGGGGTCTGGGTGTCGATGTCCGCGGGCGACACGTTGGACTCGACCAGCATCCACGTGCCCTCGGCGTCGAGGGACTTGTGCACGTGCTGGGCGGCGGCGACCGGGTCGCCCATGTCGTGCAGCGCGTTGAAGAAGGTCACCAGGTCGTAGCCGCTGCCGGGGTAGTCGTCGGCCGGGGCGACCTCGAAGACGACGCGGTCGCCGAGGCCGGCCTCGTCGGCGAGCTGACGGGCGATGGCGATGGCCTCTTCGGAGTAGTCGAAGCCGTACACGGTTGCCTCGGGGAAGGCCTTGGCGATCAGCAGGGTGGTGTGTCCGACGCCGCAGCCGACATCGGCGACGGTGCCGCCCGCGGCCAGCTTGGCGGTGACCCCGTCGAGCGCGGGGAGCCAGTCGGGGACGAGCCGGTGCTCGTAGGCGGGCTGGAAGAAGCTGCCCATCCCGGTGTCCAGGGCCGGGTCGTGCTCGGCCCAGCCGACGCCGTCGCCGGTGCGGTAGGCGTCCACGAGGGAGTCCTCGGTGGCGTAGAGCGCCTTGAGGGCGGTGAAGAACCCGGCGGCGAAGGTGAGGGCCTGCGGGTCGGCCAGTACGGGGACGTGGTCGGCGGGCAGGGCGTACGTACCGGCGCCCGGGTCACGCTCCACGTACCCGGCGCTCAGCTGGGCGTGCAGCCACTCCTCGGCGTAGCGCGCGCTGATCCCGGCCCGTTCGGCGAGCGCGGCCGGGGTCAGCGGGCCGGCTTCGGCGAGCGCCCGGTAGAGGCCGAGGCGTTCGCCGAGGGCGACGGTCAGGCCGCGAACCGCGGCGCCGGCGTCACTGATGACGCGCTGGTGGAACTCGTCGGTGGCGCTCATGCCGCTCTCACCCCGGTGGTCGGAAGGTCGCAGGTGAACAGGAAGGAACGGGGGATCCGCGGGACGCTGCGGGCGGGTACCGGGTAGGGCCAGCGGCCGAAGTCGGCGCCCGGCTCCCCGGGCTGGCGCACTTCGCGCACGGCCCAGCCGCAGTCGGCGAGCAGCTGCTCGGGGGCTTCGGTGCCGAAGAGCCACGGGTTCCCGTCCTCGGCGAGGCAGTTGAGGAAGGGACGGGAGAGCGGGTTCTCCAGGGCGGACTTGCTGATGACGTCTCCGAGCAGGACCGAGCCGGGGGCCGACTGCGTGGCGAGCGTGGAGATCAGGCCCCGTACGGCGAGTTCCGGCAGGAAGAACAGCAGGCCCTCGACCACCCACAGCACCGGCTCGTCGCTGTGCCACCCGGCCTCCTTGAGGGGGCCGGTCCAGTCCCGGGTGAGGTCGACGGGGACGGTGACCCGGGTGCGCCCGGCCGGGTCGGCCTCGTCGGCCAGCATCCGCGCCTTGGCTTCCAGCAGGGCGGGGCGGTCGAGTTCGTAGACGGTGACGCCGTCGGGCCAGGGCAGGCGGTAGAACCGGGTGTCCATGCCGGCGGCGAGGAACACGACCTGGCGGATGCCGTGCTCCTCGACGGCCGAGACGATGGCCCGGTCCAGGTAGGTGGTGCGGATGGCGAGGAACGGCACGGTGCCGGCTCCCGCGTAGCGCTCCAGGAGTTCGAAGCCGATGTCGTCGGCGACGGTGCGCGCGTAGGGATCGGCGAACAGCCGGTCCTCGCGGTCGGTCTCCAGGGCCCGCGCTGCGGCGGTCCACTGGGCGGTGCGGGATACGGCCTCCACTGGAGGTCTCCCTTCCACATCGGTACGGGGTTTCGGACAGGGGCTCAGACGGCGGCGGAGCGGGCTCCTACGACCGGGTCCTGCGCGGCCGCGGGGTGGGCGGCGGCGCGGTCGGCGGGGCGGCGCCGGAAGATGCTGTGCAGGATCATGCTGAACACGACCGTCCCGTCCGGGTCCACGAGCGTGCAGCGGGGCTGCACGACGCCGGTGGCCGGGTTGAACGGGGAGGGGCGCGAGCCGAGGACCTCCACGCGGGCGGTGAGCACGTCCCCGGGGCGGACCGGCCGCAGGTAGCGGACTTCGTCCACGCCGGGGGATCCGGTACAGGCGCTGTAGGCGAGCAGCCCGTCGACGTAGCGCCGCATGAACATCGAGGCGGTGTGCCAGCCGCTGGCGATCAGTCCGCCGAACGGGGATTCGGCCGCGAGCGCCGGGTCGGTGTGGAAGGGCTGGGGATCGAAGCGCTTGCCGAACTCCAGCACCTCCTCCGCGGTGACGGTGACGGTGCCCAGCTCGTGGACGTCACCGGTCCGGAAGTCCTCGAAGTAGCGCATCGCGCGGCCCCCTTGGCGGAGAGGAGTTTCTCTGGCGTGAACCAATCTACGAATCAGCCGTTTATTTTGTCAACCCAAAAAAAGCCGAAGCGGTCTGAATCAGGCTGCGGCCAGGGCCTGTTCGACGTCCCGCCACAGGTCCTCCGCGCTCTCGATGCCCACGGACATCCGCACCAGCCCCGGGCCGATACCGGCCAGGGCCAGCGCCCGCTCGTCCAGTTCGCGGTGCGAGGTGCTGGCGGGGTGGGTCACCAGCGTCTCCACACCGCCCAGCGACAGCGCGAGACGCGCCACCCGGACGCCCTCCACGAACGCCCGCCCGGCCTCCCGGCCTCCCGCCGGCTCGAAGGAGAGCAGCCCGCCGCCACCGGAAAGCACCTTGCGCGCCACGGCGTACGTGGGGTGGCCGGTGAGCCAGGGCCAGTGGACCGCGGCGACGCCCGGGTGGGACTCCAGCCGGGCCGCCAGCAGGCCGGCGTTGGTGCAGTGCTCCCGCATCCGCAGCGGCAGGGTGGCGATCCCGCGCAGGGTGAGCCAGGCCGCGAACGGGTCGGCGGCCGCACCGAGCTCGACCGTACGCGGCCATATCCGGCGCCGGAGGGCGTCGTCCGCGAAGACCGCGGCGCCGCCGAGCACGTCGGAGTGGCCGGCCAGGTACTTGGTGGTGGAGTGCAGCACGATGTCGGCGCCGAGCTCGACGGGGCGGCACAGGACGGGCGAGGCCAGGGAGTTGTCCACCGCACTGATCACCCCGCGGCGGCGCGCCGCCGCCAGCAGGCCGGGCAGGTCCGGCACCCGGCCGGTGGGGTTGGCGATGGTCTCCAGCACGAGCAGCCTGGTGCGCGGACCCGCGCACGACTCGAACTCGCCCACCTCGTCACCGCTGATGTAGCGGACCTCGACCGAGTAGCGCTCGGCGAGGTCGGTCAGGGCCGCGTACGTGCCCCCGTACAGGCACCGCTGGGCGATCACCTGGTCCCCGGGGCGCAGCAGCGCGAGCAGCACTCCGCTGATGGCGCCCATGCCGGAGGCGAAGGCGATGGCGGACTCCCCGCCTTCGAGGTCGGCGAGGGTGCGCTCAAGGGCGCGCACGGTGGGGTTGCCGCGGCGGCTGTAGACGTACTGGCCGTCCGGGCCGGCCATCGCCTCCGCGAGCTCGGCGGCGGAATCGAAGGCGAAGGCGGACGACTGGACGAGGGGGACGGAGAGCGGCCGGCTGCCGTGCGGCTGCGGTTCGCTGACGACGTGCACGGCGCGGGTCCGGATGTCCTTCACGGTGTTCTCCTGTGGTGTGGCGCCTGAGGGAAAAGGGGTCGCCCGACGTCCGGGGAGGACGTCGGGCGACCCCTGGGCGGGCGGGGGGTGTCCCCGGGTCTCACACCCCGGCCGGCTCGCTCTTCGGCGCGGGGGCGGCGGCCGCGGCGGCGGCCTTGTCGCCCTTCATCACGAGGAGCGTGATCACGGCGCCCGCGGCGGCGATGCCCGCGGCGCCGAGGAACGCGGCGCTGAATCCGTCGGTGAGGGCGGGCAGGTTGCCCAGTTCACCGGCGCCCTGGGTGGTGGCGAGCGCGGTCAGCGCGGCCAGCCCGAGGGCCGAGCCGACGTTGTAGGTGGTGTTGACGATGCCCGAGGCCAGACCGGCCTGCTCCTGGGGGGCACCGGACATCGCGGCGATCATGGCGGGGATGTACGCGAGCGCCATGCCGAGCGCGGCGACGAGCGAGGCGGGCAGGACGTCGACCAGGAAGGTGCCGGTCGGCTCTACGGCGGACAGCCAGACCAGCCCGGCGGCGAGGGCGAACAGCCCTCCGGCGATCAGCGGCTTCGCCCCGAACTTGGCCATGAGGCGGGCGGTGATGGCCGTCATGAAGATCATCAGCAGCACCGTCATGGGCAGCAGTGCGGCGCCCGAGGCGAAGGCCCCGTAGTTCAGGACCTGCTGGAGGTAGAGGTTGAGGAAGTACCACATCGGGATCCAGGCGGCGCCGAGCAGCGTCATGGCCAGGTTGGCCGAGCCGAGGCGCGGGATCCGCCAGACGCTGAGCGGCATCAGCGGCTCCCGTACGGTGCGCTGGACCACGAAGAAGAGCGCGAGCAGGGCGGCCGCGCCGATCAGCTCCAGCACGGTGGCGGTGGCTCCCCAGCCCACTTCGGGGGCGCGGACCACGGCGAAGACGGCGAGCGCGAGACCGGCGGTGACGGCGACGGCGCCGAGGACGTCCACCGAACCACGCCGGGCCTGGACAGCGGGCAGCAGCCTGGTGGCGGCGAGGGTGGCGAGGCCGATCGGGATGTAGATGATGAACACCCAGGGCCAGCTGACCCACTGGGTGAACACGCCGCCGAGGAAGACGCCCGCGGTGCCGCCGGCCGGGGCCGCGGCGCCGTAGAGGGCCATCGCCTTGCCGAGCTCCTTCGGGTTGTGTCCGAAGAGCATCATCAGCAGGGTCATCGCGGAGGGCGCGATGAGCGCGCCGCCGACGCCCTGGACGGCGCGGCCGGCGATCTCGACCCAGGCGGTCTGGGCGGCGGCGGCGAGCACGGAGCCGACGATCATGGTCGCCCAGCCGGTGGCGAAGATCTTGCGGGCCCCGAAGAGGTCGGAGAGCCGGCCGCCCAGCAGGAGCAGCCCGCCGAAGACGATGACGTAGGCGTTGAAGACCCACTGCAACTCGCCCTGCGAGAAGCCGAGGTCCTTCTGCATCTCGGGGAGCGCGACCCCGATGATCGAGGTGTCCATGATGACCATGAACTGGGCGGCGGCGAGCACGGCAAGTGCCCACCAGCGCCGGGGATTGACGGTTGACATTGCCCTGACCCCTCTCTGACATATACCCCTAGGGGGTATCTCGCGGAGCACCGTAGCATACCCATGGGGGGTATGTAAGACGGATACGTGGACCCACCCCCGCCCCCATCCCACCCCGCCCCACCGGAGCCCCGCCCGCGCCGGGCCGGAGCCGGGCGGCGGGGTGGAGGCGGGCGGATCCGGCCGATCTCCGGGTTCAGGGAGCCGTCGACCCGCGTCCCCGCGTCACTACCAGGAGGGCCGTACGGACGTGCGGGCCCCGAACGCGCGCGTAACGATGCCGAGGTTGCCACCCATGCCGTTGCACTACCGCTCCTGCACCTTCCGCTACAGCCGCCGGGCCCGCCCGGTCGTCGACGGACTCGACCTCCGCTTCCCACCAGGGCATACGGTGCTCCTCGGCCCGAACGGAGCGGGCAAGAGCACCCTGCTCGCCCTCGGGGCCGGCGCGAGCACCCCCGACGCGGGCGAGGTCCGCCTCGGTGAGCTGCACTCGGCCAGAAGACGCGACCTGCGTGCGTACCGGAGCAGCGTCTCCTGGCTCCCCCAACAGCCCTCCTTCCTGGCCGGAATGAGCTGCCGGGAACACGTCGCCTACATCGGCTGGCTGAAGGGGATGCGCGAGCGGGACGCCTGGCGCACGGCCCCCGAGGCGATCGAACGGGTCGGGCTGACGGCCAAGCTGGACGACAGGGCCACCACCTTGTCCGGCGGCCAGCAGCAGCGGTTGGCCATCGCCCAGGCCCTCGTCCACGAGGCCGAAGTGCTGTTGCTGGACGAGCCCACCGCCGGCCTCGACCCCACGCAGCGCCGCAGGTTCCACGACCTGCTCGGCGGACTCCGGGGCTCGGTCAGCGTGATCGTGTCCACCCACGACATAGGCGACTTGGACGACACTTTCGACCAGGTCGTGATGCTGGAGGAAGGGGCACCGCGGTTCCAGGGTCCGGTGGCCGGATTCGCGGCCCACGCCGCGCCCGGCTCTCCACCCGGGCGCCGGCTGGAAAGTGCCTACGCGGCACTGCTGGGGGCCTCCGAGCAGTGAAGGCCTCCCTCGCGAACCTGCGCGCCTCCGCCACGCCGTGGCTGGCTCTTCCCGCGCTCCTCTTCCTCTGCCTCTACGTCCGGAGCCGCAGCCTCGGCGGGCCTCCCGGGTACGGCCCCGCGTCCGGCGAACTGGCCGTCTGGGGCCTCGTCGTGATCGCTCCCACGGTGGCCGCGGCCGCCGCCTGGGAGGCCGGCCGCCACCGCAGCCTGCGGAACCTGCGCTCCGTGGGTGTCCGGGGCCCGCTGCGGCAGGTGCTGTGGGCGGCCGCACCCGTACTCGTCCTCCACCTCCTCCTGGCCGCCGGCGCGCTCGTCCTGGCCAGGGTGGCGGCCGGGGTGTGGCCCGGCGGCGGGGGGCTGCTCGCCGCGGTGCACCTGCTGGTGCTGCCGTGCGGCTGGCTGGTCATCGGGTGGGTGCTCGGCCTGTTGTGCCCGCGCGCGGTCGCCGCACCGGTGGCCGCGTTCGGCTGCTGGACGTGGCTGGCCGTGCCGCCGTCGCTGAACTCCGCGTGGGTGCGCCACCTGAGCGGCCTCGTGCTCGACTTCTCGACCCGGACCGACCTGCTCAGTCCCCTGGCCTATCTGGTGCCCTGGCTGGTCACCGCCGCACTCGCGGTGGGCGCCGTACTCCTGACCGGGGCGCGCCGCCGGCCCTGGCTGGTCGCCGTCAGCGCGGTGCTGGTCGTCGGTGTCCTGGCCGTGGGTCGCGGCGTGGTGCTCGACTGGGGCTACAGCGCCCTGAGGGCGCCGCGCGCCGGGCACACGGTGTGCGCGGGGGCCGCGCCCGTCATCTGCCTGCCGCAGGAATACGCGGCCGACTCCGACCGGATACGCAGTGCGGCGCTCCCGGTGCTCGCCTCGCTGCGCGCGGCGGGCGTGCCGTCGCCGCAGGTGCTGCGGATGGCTTCCGGCCGTCTCCCGCCGGAGCCCGGTACCTGGCCGTTGTCGTGGTCCCCGGCGATGCGCGGGGACGTGTTCGCCGAAAGCCTCGCCGGGTCGGCCCTCTCCGGCACGGCCGCGCAGTACGGCGTCCCGGACTGCCGGCTGCCGTCGGTCGCCTCCGCGTGGGCGTCGCTGGCCGCGGGACGCTCGGAGGCCGCGGTGCGCCGGGAGGCCCTGCCCTCGTACTGGGCGGACCTCCAGGCGGTCCGCGCGCTGCCGGCCGCCGCCCAGGCCGAGTGGTTCACCGGGACCGTCCGGGCACAGAAGTACTGCGCGGCGGTGCGGCCGTGACCCTCTACCTCACCGCGGCGCGCCGCTGGTGGACCGTTCCGGTGGCGGCCGGGCTGCTCGTCCTCGGTTGCTGGGCGGTCGGCGGGACCGAACTGCCGCTGCCGAGCTTCATGGGCGGCATGACCGCCACCCGGGTCCGGTACTTCACGCCGCTCCTGGTCGTCACGGCGGTCCTGTACTGCCTGGAGCGCCGCCTGACCGCGGCGGAGCGCACGGCGGTCGTCCCCGTCTCCCGGCTCGACCGGGCGGCGCTGCTGAGCACGGTGGCGCTGGTCCACCTGCTCTCCCCGGTCGCCGGGCTGGACACCGCCCGCAACGTGATGCTGCTGCTCGGTGTGGTCCTGGTGCTGCGCCGCTTCGCCAACGAGGCGGCGGCCGGCGGCGGCTGCCTCGCGCTCCTCGTCGCCACCGCCGTCCTGGGCCACGCCCCGCAGCCGACGGGCGCCCCGACGGCCCAGTGGTGGGCCCTCCCCCTGCACCCCTCCGCAAGCCTCCCGGCCTGGGCGGCGTCCGCGGCACTGCTCACCGCCGCCCTCTTCACCACCAAGGAGCGATCATGGTGACCATGACGAAGAGGCACCCCTCACTCCCCACGACGGAGTCCGCAGTGACCGCCGTACGCGAGATCGCCGACGCGTACCGCCTGACGATGACGGTCGTCCACGACATCGGCGCGGACCAGACCTCGCGCCGCTCGTCGGCCGAACTCTTCAAGGCGACCGACCCCGACGGCACCCTCCCCCACGAGGCGTTCATCGACCTCGCCGGCCGCCCCGCGGTGTCCGTCCGCCTCTTCCCGGAGGACGACGCCCTGATCACCGTCGACGGCGTGGAGTTCCACGACGTCCCCCGCGACTCCGTCCCGGCGTTCCTCCGCTCGGTCTACGGCGGCCTGGCCTACGTCAAAGCCCGCTCCTTCCCCCCGGGCTACCGCCTCACCATCCCCCTCCCGGCCGACGAAACCCACCACGAACGCGTCTCCGCCCTCACCCTCACCCCCTGGCTCGCCTCGATCCTCCGCCCCTGACCCGCCGAACGCCGGGACCGAGGCCCGTCGGCTTCGGCCTGCGCCGGGGACAACACGGGCTCGCTGGTACTGTCGGCACCACCAGGGAGCAGCTTTACGCCTTGGTCAAGCAGCGTGTTGATGACGGCCACAGCGTTGTCGTGGCTACGGAATCAAGCGAAGAGTCAGTGCGTGGCCGCCAGACACGTACTCGTGATCGGGGCGCCAAACGCCGCACCTATCTCCACCGCACCTCCAAGCAGGGCCCGCCGGCCGGCTGAGGCCGTCGTAGCACTCTCTCGCCGGATGCCGAAGGCAGCAGCCGGCCCCGTCGCCATGGAAACGCCGAGGACGGGGTCTTGCTGTCTGCTGCGGCTATCCATTCCGGCTCATACTCCGGTCGTCAACAGGAACGGACTGGGCTCTCCCGCCCAGGACACGTACAGGCCGTCGCGGGCCCGGGTGCAGGCGACGAACAGCAGGCAGCGTTCCGCCAACAGATCAGCCTCGTGCTGGAGACGGTCGACGTCCACGGGCGTCACCGCCTTGGGAAACGGCACGGCGCCTTCGTGGACACCGACTACCGCGACGCATCGATACTCCAGCCCCTTGAAGGAGTGCATGGTGCCGACGCTCACCGCGTCGGCCAGCGCCGACCGGTCCGCCCTCAGTCGCTGAGCGGGGATGCCGGCCGCCGACAGGCGCTCCGTCACCTGGTCGCAGGTCCGGTTGAAGCGGGCGCTCACGCCGATGTCACCGGGGGCGATGCCGTCCTCAAGCCAACCGTGGACGCGCTCGACGAGCGCTGCCAGCTCCGCCTCCGGGGAACCTGCCGCATGGGTCTCGGGGCCACTCCCGTGAAGGGCCGAACGGTAGCCGAGCAGGGTGTCGTGGCGGCCGTCGTCCTCAAGCTCCGCGAAGGGACGCCCGACGAGAAGTGCGGTGGACCAACTCAGGATCTCGTGTGTGGAGCGGTAGTTCTTGCGCATCTTCGCCGACCGCCCCGCGACTTTGATCCCGATCGCCTTCAGGGAGACCTTGCTGTCGTAGATCCGTTGGTGCGGGTCGCCCGCGATGAACAGGTCGTCCGGGCGCACCGGGGCGGCGGCGCGCAGGATGCGCCACTGGGCGGGGTGCAGGTCCTGGGCCTCGTCGACGACGACGTGCCGGTAGCGCGGCCCGGTTCGCTCCAGCAGGTCGGCGGCCTCCGTGCAGGTGCCCAGGTAGGTCCGCAGCCCGTCAGAGGCCAGCCGGGCGGTGAACTCCTCGATGGCGCCCCACACCGGCGGCCGGGCCGCCACGGGCAGCGCGCTGCCGCGCCCTTTACGCTCGGCGGCTTCGTACTGCTCGTACGTGCGCAGGTTCTGGGCGAGGACAACGTGCTTGTACTCCTGGGCGAGGAACTGCGAGCTCCCGGTGAAGCACGCGGCCCGGGCGGCCTGCTGCCAACGGGCCGGTTCCTCGTCGGCGCGCAGGGGTCGGCGCGAGGTGGACAGCACCCGCCCGGCGAACGCGTCAACGGTCATGATGTCCACCCGCTCCCGTAGCGTCCCGTCGTCGACGAGTTCGGCGAGGCCCGCACGCAGGGCGGCCACCAGTGCGTTGGTGTAGGTGGTGAGCAGGATGCGGTCGCCGTCACGCAGGTGGCCGAGCAGGTGGCGTACGCGGTGCAGGGCGACGACTGTCTTGCCCGTGCCAGGACCTCCGGTGACCTGGGCCGGGCCGGAGTAGGAGGCCCTGTAGGCCACCTTGTGCTGGGACGGGTGCAGGAAGACCCGCCACGCGGCGAAGGGCTTGTCCAGGATGTCCCGGAGCTCGTCCGATCCGGTGACCAGGGCGATGCGGGTTCGGGTGTGCCGGATGGCGGTCTCGTAGTCGGCGGGGTTCACGGGGTCCGTGCTGTCGGCGGCGGCCAGGTTGACGGCGACCACGTCGCGCCACACCTCCTCCACGGTGAAGCCGGCGGCCAGGTACTCCAGGACCTCCCGCTGGTCCTGGGGGAAGAACGGCGCGAAGGCCACCAGCTGCTCCGCACTGGTCAGGACCCGGGCCTGCCGCAAGGTCGTCCCGTCGATGCCGAGTGCGGCGAGGTCTCCGTCCGAGAACCGGGCGAAGAGCCGCTGCTCGGCGGCTGGGGCGATCCGCTCGTATGCGGGGGTGAGCTCTTCCAGGACGGCGATGTCGCGGATCTCGACGGCCCGGGTGACCGTGTTGATGCTCGCCTTCTGTTTGACGGCCCATGCGTTGGCCTCGTCGTGCGGCAGCACCCGCAGCAGGACGTACGTGTCCCCGCTGTCGGGTGCCAGCACGACCCCTCGGGTACCGCGGTCGATGCGGATCGTCCGGATGTGCGGGTCCCGGGCGTTCTTGAGTGACTCCAGCTTTAGGCCGGGGTCCTTGAACAACTGGTCCAGGGTGAGCCGCTCGAACTTCTCCCAGGCGTCGAAGACCCCCTTGCGGACCGCGCCCTGGAGTTTGGGGAGCTGGGAGCAGAAGGCGATGTCGAAGGCGAGGTGGGGCATGGCGAGCAGTCGTCTCCCGATGGTTCTACTGGTCGGTCTCGTCCTCATCCTGATGGCTCGGCTCGTCGGACTCGTCCGGCTCCTCCAGGTCGCCCAGCGTCCGCCACGCGAGATCGGCAAGGGTGTCCCCCGATGAGGTGACCCAGCGGGCCGTGCCCTGGTTGGCCACGGGCCGTTCCGCCCATGCGGCCTGCTCCCACATGAGGGTGATCAGTCCGGAAGGAGAGTACTGCTTGCCGTCGGGGGCCCAGACGATGGGCTTCGTACGGTGGTTGGTCCATGTGGCCCGGGATCGCTGTGGGTCTTCCGCCAGCCAGTCCTTGAGCGCGTCGGCTTCCGTCGGGTAGGCCGTGCTGAGGGCGAGCGGCTCGCCCTCGGGCAGTACCCGCTTGTCGACGAGGACCTGGACGGCGTTGGGGCGGCGACGCTTGCGGGTTAGCCGGACGCGGCGGTACGTGTCCGGTGCGGAGCCGTCCTTGCCCACTGCCATGGCCTCCAACACCCGTTCGGAGACCTCTCGGCACCGGTCGACGTCGGCGCATACGGCTCGGATCTGCGGGCGCCGCTCGGAAAGCCCGTCGATGACCTGCATGGTGACGGGCAGCAGCCGCTCGACGATCTCCTTGGTTTCCGCCTTCGCGTCGCCGGCCCAGGTCAGCTTGGTGTCGGGCTCGTCCATCCCCTCGGTGTCGAGGAGCCGGAAGACCAGATGGGCCAGCAGGTACGTGCCGTGCTCCGTCAGCGCGGCAGCCCTGCCCTCATAGCGTTTGCGGAGGTCGAGAAGGGAGCGGCGCACCTCCCGGACCACCTGGACGGCGTTCCAGAGCAGGTAGACACCCGGCCTCGGGCGGAACAGCACGTCATAGACCCCTTGCGGGCCACGCTCCCACAGCGGGTCGAGGGCGAGCGCGATCCGGGCAGCGTACTGGCTGTCGGCATGGGCGCAGGCGAGGGCAACGGCAGCCTCGACCACAGTGCAGCCGGACTCCTCGGGAAGGTCGACCTCGCTGCGCTGCACCCCGTACTCCAGGCCGAGTTCCGCCCGCATCTCGTCCAGGATGTCTCCCTGTACGGGATCGAGGGCGACGAAGTCACGCTCGCCCACGCTGTTCTGGCGGTTGGTTGCGCGCGTGGTGGCGCTGGCGAACTCCTGAGCCGCGTGCGTGACGATGATCCGTACGCCTATCTTCGCCTCGGCCGCCGCGTCTTCCTTCTGCAGCGCCTCAGCTACTGCGCGCACGGTCTGGGCGCCGTTCACCACGCTGGCGTTGTGCAGGGTCAGCATCAGGGGCTTCTGGTGGGGAGCACGTGCCGACCGTTCGACCTTCTCCACACGATCGCAGAGCACGGTGATGCCGTTGTTGTAGTACCAGAAGTTGGCCGGCTCGTCGGTGAGGGTGGCGATCAGTGAGTTGTTGATGGGCGTCCGGCCCAGGGGCTTGCGGATGTTCAGGTTGAACAGGTTCGTCCCGTGCTTCTCCACCCAGTCGGCGACCTGCTCGGCGTCGACGACTCCCTGGTATGACTCGTACAGCGCGTCGGAGCCCATGCCGAACCAGGGGAACAGCTCGGCGGTCAGGACCACCGGCTCGGGTGCCTGGTCGGCTCGTACGGAAGCCCAGATCTCGGGAGCCAGGATGATCCGGTGGCCCAGGACGTCGCCGTACCGGTTGAACTCCTCCTCCCCGTTCTTGATCGCCTGCATGAAGCCGTCGCCGGGCATGTCGGGCCGCATCATCACCACGACCTGGGTGACGGGGACGGTCCCCCGGTCCATGACGGATTTGGCGTACTCGGCCAGCCTGCGGCCCCTCGGGTTGAACGGGGCGAAGTTCTCCTCGTCGATGAGCCTGAGGCCCGCGAGGAGTTCGAGTACAGCCTCGCGCTCGCCCTTGGCGTATCCCCTCGCGCTCCACTTGCTCTGGACGAGGTACACATGCGGCTTGGCCCCCTCGACCACCGCGATCGCGTCTATACCCTGGTCGAGGTCCCCGTCGATGACAGTGGCCGCGGCTTCCTCCGGGCTGAACCCGGCGACGATCCGCACGGCCTGCGCGGCCAGCGCCCTGGAGGTGCGGCGCGTCTCGAACGCCTCCCCCGAGTACTTCGCCGCCAGGTCGCTGGTGTCCAGCAGATCGCCGTACACCTTCTGGAGGGCGTTGCCCACCTGCCTCGCCTGGGTGTTGAGATCAGGCTGGCCGCCCTTGGGCTGCTGTGCGTTCATGCTCTTGTTCCCTCCCCTTGGCGGCGCCGACCGGCCCCACCACCTTGCTGGCCCCTGAACCGCCCGCCGAATGGCGTTCAGGGCGCCCGGCCGTCGAGATCCAGCCGTATGAGCGCCAGCGCCTCGGCGATCTCCGCTGTCAGCTCGTCCGCGGGCCCGTAGACGACGTTCAGGTCCCCGTGCAGCGGTTCGAGCACGAACAGGGCATCAGCCGCGCGTCCCTGGGCAAGCAGCAGCATGCCGATGTCGCGGCGCAGTTCGAGGGCTTCCTCGCTGGCATCGCTGTCCACGGACCGGACGACGGCCAGCACTGATTCCAGTGCCGTGAGCGCCTCCGTCACCTGACCGAGTTCGGCGCGGCAGCGGGCGGCCTGGGCACGGCAGGCGCGGGCCCGCGCACTCGTGGGCCCCCCGATGCGCCCGTACGCGTCGGCGAGCGCATTGAACTCGGGCAGGGCGGCGCGGTAGTCCCCGCCCAGCAGCCGGATCGCCGCTCGCTGGGTGCGCAGGTCGAGGACCTGCCGGTTGTCGGTGCCGAGGGCGCGGGCGGCCGGTCCGATGACCTCGCTCAGCACCTCCGCGGCCTGCGCGAACCGCTCCTCTTCCAGGAGCGCGTCGGAGTGCGCGTACGCCTCCTTGATGTCCGCCCTGAGTCCGTCCGGTACGGCGACGGGTGCGGGGGCCGGCTCCCCGGAAGGCGCCTGGGCGGCCACCGGCCGGGGGCGGGAGCGGGGCGCGTACGGGTGCCGGAACAGCCCGGTCGGGTCCGGCGCTCCGGCCGGGCCGCTCTCGCCGGGCGACGGTTCCTGGCCGGCCAGCGGGAGGAAAGGCCGCAGCCGCTCGTACACCTCCTGGACGTCGACGGGCCTCGCCTCGGGGGCCTTGCGGAGCAGGTGCAGGACGAGTTCCTCCAGCGCGGCCGGGACCTCGGCGCGCACGTGCCGGAGCGGGGTGGGGGCGGCGCTGACGTGCTGGTACATGAGCGCGAACTCACTGTCCGCCTGGAACAGGGCGCGCCCGCAGAGCAGTTCGTGCAGGACGCATCCGAGCGCGTACAGGTCCGTCTGCGGGGTGACACGTCCACCGCGGACCTGCTCGGGTGCCATGTACTGGGACGTCCCGATCGGGCTCCCGGTCGCGGTCAGCTTGGTCGCGTCGGTGCGCAGGATGGCCGCGATGCCGAAGTCCAGGACCTTCACGGTCCCGTCGCGGGCGACGAGGACGTTGCCCGGCTTGAGGTCCCGGTGGATCACCGGGACCTCGTGGGCGTGCGAGAGCACGGTGGCCACCTGCGCGGCCACGGCCACGGCCCAGCTCACCGGCAGCGGCCGGGTCGGGTCCACGTAGGCGGACAGCGGGACGCCCTCGACCAGCTCCATGACGAGGAACAACCGCTCGTGGCTGTCGTCGAGGACGGCGTCGTAGACCTGCGGCACGCCGGGGTGCTGGATACGGGCCGTGATCCGGGCCTCGCGCCGGAACCGCTTGGCCAGCTCGTCCGCCATCTGCGGCGAGGTGACGGCCTGGGGGCGGATGAGCTTCACGGCGACGGGCCGGTCGAGTACGGCGTCGTAGCCGCGCCAGACGTCGCCCATGCCGCCGTGGCTGAGCTCCTCCATGAGTTCGTAACGTCCGGCGATCACCTGCTGCGGCACCGTGCCCCCGCCCCGTCGTGTTTCTGTCGCCGACGTGCGAACCGAGGTGGTGTCGGCCGGCCCGACATGTCGGGACCAGTGTGGTGGGGGTGGCGATCCTCCGTCCAGGGGAGGGCGGGAAGGTCTGTCACATATGGCCGAGAAGCGCCCTTGTGTCGTGACTCCGCCGGTCGCACTCGGCCCACACGATCTTGCCGGGCGCCCCGCAGGGGCGCGGGCCCCAGCCCCAGCGGTCGGCGAGAGCGGCGACAAGGAGCAGGCCGCGCCCCTCGGTACGGTCCGGGCCGGGGAGGTGCGGTGCGGGCTCCGGTGTCCGCTCGCCGCGGGTGTCGGTCACCTCGATCCGCGCGGGAGCGAGGGGCTGTACGGGCACGGTCAGCCGTACGTGGAAGTCCCGGCCCGGGATACGGCCGTGCTGGACGGCGTTCGCGCTGAGCTCGGCCACGAGCAGGGTGATCACGTCGTGCGCCTCGGTGCCGTACGGGATGCCCCAGGCGTGCAGCCGCTCCGCGCACAGCCGGCGGGCGAGGCGGGCGCCGCGGGGCGTGGAGGCGAACCGCATCTCGAAGTGGTGGGTGGGCATGGCAGGTTGGGTGGGGGTGCCGGTACCGCCGGGGTTGCTCGTCATGGCTCCACGGTGGGCCGTGGTGGCGTAGCGTGACCATGGGTGACGCGCCGTCGCGTTCCGCTTGTACGCGGGCGGGCGGTGCGGTGTACGTGCGCGGAAGGGTGGCGGCGGTGCGGGACGATGACGAGGCCGAGCGGGAGCCTGCGGGGCAGCGCACGGAGGACGAACCGGGTCAGGGCGTGGTGACGGCGTTCGGACGGCAGTTGAAGCTGCTGCGGACACGGGCTGGGCTGGAGCGGCCGGAGTTCGGGAAGCTGGTGGGATACGCGCCGCAGTCGGTTGCGTCCTTCGAGCAGGGGCGGCGGATCCCGCCGCCCCGGTTCATCGACAAGGCGGACGAGGTCCTGGACGCGGGCGGCATGCTCAAAGTGCTGAAGGAAGAGGTGGCGCGGGCGCAGTATCCGGCGTTCTTCCGGGATGCGGCGCGGTTGGAGGCGTCGGCACTGGCCTTGTGCGTGTACGCCGCGCACGCGGTCCCTGGCCTGCTTCAGACGGAGGACTACGCGCGGGCGGTCTTCCAGATGCAACGGCCCCTGCTCGACGACGCCGTCATTGAACAACGCCTTGAATCGCGCCTCGCACGGCAGCAGATCTTCGGTCGGCGCCCTGCTCCACTGTTGAGCTTCATCATCGAAGAAGTGGTGCTTCGTAAGCCGATCGGTGGGCGGGAGGTGCTGCGCGGCCAGCTGGAACAGATCCTTCTCGTTGGCCAGGAGCGGAACGTCGAGATCCAGGTCATGCCCACCGACCGCGAGGACCACGCCGGGTTGGGTGGGCCGTTCAATCTGATCGACGCCGCGAACGGCCAGCGCATCGCCTACACCGAGGTCCAGGACGACAGTCGCCTGTACACCGGAACGAGCAAGGTCCGTGAGTTGGAAGCCCGCTATGGCATCCTGCGCTCACAGGCCCTGACGCCGAGCGAGTCGATGGCCTTCGTCGAGAAACTGCTGGGAGAGAGATGAGCGTGCATCGCACCGCACCCACGGTGCCGGAATCGGCATGGTTCAAGAGCAGCTACAGCAGCGGCGGAGGCGGCGAATGCATCGAGGTGGCCGCCGCGTCCGGCATCGTGCACGTCCGGGACTCCAAACAGCTTGACGGACCCATGCTGACCGTCGGCCCCGCTGCATGGGCCGGGTTCGTGGAACTGGCGGGCGGGCCACAGGCGTAGCCGATCGCGGCACGAGGCCTGCGTACACCGCCACGGTGTACGCAGGCCCGGGCTGGTGCGTTACGCAGCGTCGTCCACGCCCTCTTCGCGGCGGATCATCCGCCACGCGGCGCGGCGGGCGCTGCGGTCGAGGCTGGACTTGAAGTTCCGGTCGGCGCCGAAGTACTGGCGGCCGAGACCGGCGATGGAGTCGACGTGGTCGGCCATCTTGTCCGCGAAGACCTTGTCGAAGACCTTGCCGAAGTTGTCCTCGTCGTTGACGACGGCCGCAGCCCGGACCTTGGCGTCGGCCTTGGCCTCCTCAAAGGGCCGGATGACGTCCTGCTCGGTGAATTCCGTACCGAACTTGGCGTTGAACTTCTCGATCAGCTCCGACAGAAGCGACTTCTCGGCCTCCTTGGCGCCGCCCGGCCCCTCGCCGAAGCCCGGCATCGTCGCGGGGCCTTCCGGGCTGAGGGAGACGTCATGCTCTCCGGTCTTCTGCACACGCAGGTGGCTGAGGTCCACATCGCCGATGTCCACGCCTCCGTCCGTACGCCCGCGCAGCCGGGTGAGGAGGTAGCGGCCGTAGAGGTGGAGCCGCTCCAGGTCGGGATCGTGGTAGGGCACGATCTGGGCGAGGAAGCCGTACTTGCGTACGTAGTCGATGAGGTCGGCGCGGAAGTCCTCGGCCGTCTTGACCTCGTCCTCGTCCTCGTCGTTGTCGCGCAGGGCCTCGTAGCGGGTGACGGCCGGGGACAGCCGTCGGTAGAGCTCGGCGTGCAGCTTCTCCCACTTGGCCTGCGAGCCGGCGGCCTTCTCCTTCGCCTCGAAGTAGGCGGCGGCGAACTCGTCCATCTCTGCTTCGGAGATGATCGGCGCGGACATGACCCGGCTCTGGGCGGTGTAGAGCAGGTTGGGGTCCGAGGGAAGGGTGTTCGCCTCCTCGAAGTACGGGCGGAACGCGTCCTTGATGTCCTCGGCCTCGTTGGTGAAGTCCAGGACGGCGAGGTCGGCCTGTGCCTTGCGTTCGGCGGTACGGTTTAGACGTGAGAGGGTCTGGACGGCCGCGATGCCGGTCAGCGTCTTGTTGACGTACATGGTCGTCAACAGGGGCTGGTCGAAACCGGTCTGGTACTTCTCGGCGACGACCAGGATCCGGTACTCCTGCTGCCCCTTCGCTCCAGCCTTGACCGCCTTGTCGTCGGCGCGCGTGTAGCCGAAGGCCTTGGGCAGGGCCGTCTCGGAAAGACCCCCGTTCTCCTTCGGCTCGGTGGTCTCCTCGCCGTCGATGGTGAGGGAGCCGGAAAAGGCGACCAGGACACCCAGGTCCGGGTACCTGGTGTGGTAGTCGCGGTCCTTGATGTAGCTCTTGATGGCGCGGGCCATCTGGACGGCGGAATGCCGGGAGGCGGTCACGACCATGGACTTGGCCCGCCCGCCGAGTCGGCCCCGGGTGTGGGCGACGAAGTGCTCGACGATCACCTGTGCGTGCTGGGAGACGGTCGAGTCGTGGGTGAGTACGTACCGGGCGAGGAGCGAGTTCGCCTTGGCGGGGTCGACCTCGCGCTCGTCGTGGTTCTGGTTCACCAGCTTCCAGTACGTGTTGTACGTGACGTAGTTGCGCAGCGGGTCGAGGATGAACCCTTCCTCGATGGCCTGGCGCATGGAGTACGTGTGGAAGGGGCGGTAGGCGGCCTTGCCGTTCACTTGGTCCGGGGTGCCGAAAAGTTCGAGGGTCTTGGACTTGGGGGTGGCGGTGAAGGCGAAGTAGGAGAGGTTGGCGGCCCGGGAGCGTTCGAGGGCCTTCTTCTTGAGCTTGTCGGTGACGGTGACGCTGGTCGCGCCGGCGTCGTCGGAGTCGGAGTCCAGACCGAGTTCGCGCAGGGCAGCCCGGACTGAGGTCGCGGCGTCACCGGACTGGGAAGAGTGGGCCTCGTCGATGACGATCGCGAAGGTGGTGCCCTTGATCTCGGTCGGGTTGCGCTGGAGGTAGTCGAGCAGCGCGGGAAACGAGTGCAGGGTGACGGTGACGATCTTGCCGGTGTCGCGGGAGAGGGCGCGGGCGAGCTGCTCGCTCTTGGCGCCGTGCTTCTCGTCGATCTTGACGACGAGGCCGTCGGTCTGGGAGAAGCTGCCGACCGTCTCACGGAGCTGGGCATCCAGGTTCCGGCGGTCGGTGATGACGATGACCTTGTCGAAGACGGGCGCACCGGGCTTGATGAAGCCGGCGGACAGGGCCTCGGTGTTCAGCGTGCGGGGGTCGTTGTCCGCGTGCAGGTCGGAGAGGCGGTGGACGAGCCATCCGATGGTGTTGGACTTGCCGGACCCGGCCGAGGCCATGATCAGGTAGTTCTGACCGGCGCCGTGGGTGGCGGCGTGGGCGGTCAGCTTCTTGACCACGTCCCACTGGTGGTAGCGCGGGAAGATCGTGGTGCGGGTGGTTCCGCCGCCGGGGGTCTTGGACTTCTGCTGGTGGACGAAGCGCTGGAGGAGGTCCAGCCAGTTCTCCCGCTCCCAGACCTGCTCCCAGAGGTAGGAGGTCGAGTACTGGCCGAAGGCCGTGGGGACGGGGTTGCCGGCGCCGCCGGGGCGGCCGGGGCCTTCGGAGCCGGTGTTGAAGGGGAGGAAGCGGGTGTTCTTGCCCTTGAGCGCGGTAGCGACGAAGACCAGGTCGGGGTCTACCGCAAAGTTCGCGATGACCCGGCGGGTGAAGATCAGCTCGGTGGGGTCGCGGTCGGTGCGGTACTGGCTCATGGCGCGCTCGACGCCCTGGCCGGTGAGCGGGTTCTTGAGCTCGGCGGTGGCGACGGGAATGCCATTAAGGAACAGGGTCAGGTCGAGCTTGTGGCCCCAGTCGAGCTGCTTGGTCGCGTAGACCAACTCGCGGACGACGGTGAGGCGGTTGGCGCGGTAGCCGTCCAGGACGGAGTCGTCGGCGACCAGGTTTGGCTTGAAGTAGGCGACGCGGAGCCGCACGCCACGGTCCTTGACACCGTTACGGAGGACGTGGAGCAGGCCGTCGTTGGCGATGGCCTGGTCGAGGCGGCGGGCGAACCCGCGCTTGGCCTCGGCGGCGTCACCGTAGACGGTGCACAGCTCGTACCACTCCTCGGCCTGGGTCTCGCCGAGGAACTCGAACAGCTCCTCCTTGTACAGCCCAAGGTCCGCCTGATAGCCGGCGGGGCTGGCCTCACGCCAACCGCCCGCGGTCATGGCGGCGACTATGGCATCGCCGAAAGCGGACTCACTGTAGACGGGACCGGGGCTCATGCGGTGATTCCCTCCGTGACGTTGCGTCCGCTGGCGGTGGAGACGTCGAACTGGCCGGTTACGGCGGCGGTGATGAGCGCTTGGCGACGTTCGGACACCAGAACCGCAGATCGCTTGACCGCCTCCCGAAGAGGCTGAAGCCGAGTGATCCAAGATCCGATCTCGCGCTGCTCACGCGGTGATACCTCAGGAATAGGAATGCGCCCAAAGAAGTCCCAGTTACGGAAATCAACAGCGCGTTCACGAGTACTGGTCGCGAAGTTCCCGAGATACCCCTGAAGGGCCAACAACCTCAGAAGCCTACCAAGGTAGTGGGGGTCACCGCCACCAAGTACGGCACATACGTGGTAAACAGGACTGCAATTCCCATGCGATTCAGACACCCCAATGGCTCCCGCAAAACCATCGAGACCGTGGATTACCACATCGCCGATCCGCACATGCTGACCTTGCGGCTCCAACGATCCGGAAAGGGTATATCCCTCGGCCCGGCGCGATCCGCGCCCTGTCACCTGCCCATCCCTGAAGGCCGTAATGACATCGACACCAGATACCGGGGGTCGAACAGACTTGACGAGAACGCGCCTGAGGGACAGTGTGGGCGAACCCGCTTCACCGCGCACTAGGGCGCTCGTACCAACGGTCTCCAGAACGCGACTGTCGATTCGCTCCTCCAAGAGGGCAACCAGTCGACGCTTCTTGGAGAGCAAGCTCTCAATCTTACCGGTCTCGATGTCGAGAAACCTAGCGACTCTCTGCTGATCTTCCTGTAGGGCCGCCGGAATGCGAAGATTCCCGACTTGTTCAAAGTTGAGGCCTTCGCGATTTCCGCCTACCTGGAGCGAAAAGATCTGATCCTGACCGGTTCTCGACTCCAAAGCGTACGCCAAGTAGCCGGGGTCAACATTTGGCATCGGGCGAATGATGCACACATGCTGGTTCACATTCGCGCCACCCAAGTCATGCGGCGCGAGAGCTACTCGACCGAGCGAAGCGCCGGTAATATTCAGCAGTACGTCGCCGCCCCTAACTCGAGTCCCACTCATGCCCCGATCAGTCTCGTGACTAATGTGGGCAACATTATCCAACCGCAAGCCACCAAAGTGAATGTTCTGGCTGCGCAGAAAGATAACTCCCTCTTCGACGTAACTCGCCGCCCCCCCAGTAGGCGTCTTGCCGCTTCCGATCTTGGTAGCAACGGACTTAATACGAACAGTGCCCCGCGAAGCAAGTGAGGAACTCATTCCGTCACCTCCCCCAGCAGTGCCTGAATCTCCGCCTCCAGCGCCTTTAGCTCCGCGTCAATCACCGTCAGCGGCCTCGGCGGCTCGTAGGCGTAGAAGTGCCTGGTGACCGGGATCTCGTAGCCGATCTTCGTCTTCGTGTGGTCGATCCACGCGTCGGGGACGTGCGGGTGGACCTCGCGCTTCAGGTACTCCTCGACATCCTCGCCCAGCGGGACGTTCTCGTAGTCGCGCAGCTCCGCGTCGGGTTCCGGCTCACCCTTGATCTTCTGCACCTCGCCCTCGGGATCGCGGACGCCCACCGCGTCCCGCAGCGCCTTGGCGAAGGGGGAGCCCGTCGGCCACAGCAGACCGGCCGCGACCACCGCGTCCTTCAGGGCCACCAGCGCGTCGGACTTCTTGGCCCACGACGAACCCAGCAGCGTGCGCACAGCGGCCACGAACGCCTCCGCCTCCGCCAGCTTCTGGACCGGCTTCGCGGCCGCCAGGGCCGTCAACGTCTCCTCCGTGACCTCGAAGCGGAGTTTCAGCGGACGCTCGACCGTGATGCGCTGGTAGCCGAAGGCCTCGTTGTCGAAGACCTTGACCTTGGCGTGGAGCTCGTGGTCCGGATCCGCCGCGGCCTGGATGGCTTCCCCGTACAGACGCGTCACGTCCGCGATGTGCTGCTTGCCCAGTTCCTTGCGCTTGTCGCCGAGCGACTTGCGCATCTTCTGGAACTGGTCGCGCGCGTCCAGCAGGACGACCTTGCCCTTGTGGTCCGGGGACTTGCGGTTGGTGAGGATCCAGAAGTACGTCGAGATGCCGGTGTTGTAGAAGAGCTGGTCCGGGAGAGCAACGACCGCCTCCAGCCAGTCGTTCTCCAGGATCCAACGTCGGATCTCGGACTCGCCCGAGCCGGCCGCGCCGGTGAAGAGCGGGGAGCCGTTGAAGACGATGGCGATGCGGGAGCCGCCACCTCCTTTGGCGTCCACCGGCTTCATCATCGAGATCATGTGCTGGAGGAAGAGGAGCGAGCCGTCGTTGATGCGCGGCAGGCCCGCGGCGAAGCGGCCGGCCTCGCCCATGTGCTCGTGCTCGTACTCGACCTCGTCCTTGACCTTCTTCCACTCCACGCCGAACGGCGGGTTGGCCAGGAGGTAGTCGAACTTCTCACGGCGGTGAGCAGGGTCGCTGAAGGAGTTGCCGAACGCGATGTGCTCCGGGTCCTGCCCCTTGATCATCAGGTCGGACCGGCAGATGGCCCAGGACTCGGGGTTGAGCTCCTGGCCGTACACCTCCACAGTGGCATCCGGGTTCAGGGCCCTGATGTGGTCCTCGGCCGCAGACAGCATGCCGCCGGTGCCGCATGCCGGGTCCATGACCGTACGCACCACGCCCGGCACCTGAAGCGCGTCGCCGTCCGGCGCGATCAACAGGTTGACCATGAGCTTGATGACCTCGCGGGGGGTGAAGTGCTCACCCGCCGTCTCGTTGGACTGCTCCGCGAAGCGGCGGATCAGCTCCTCGAAGATGTAGCCCATGTTGTGGTTGGACACGACCGCGGGGTGCAGGTCCAGGTCGGTGAACTTGCCGATGACCTGGTAGAGCAGGTCGGCATCGTCCAGCCGCTTGATCTGCTGTGCGAACTCGTACTTTTCGAGAACCTCACGGGCGTTGTCCGAGAAAGCGCGCACGTACTTCTGGAGGTTCTCCGCCGCACTCTGCGGGTCACCCGCGATCTTCTTGAGTGTCAGGCCGCTCCTGTTGTAGAAGGAGTGGCCCGACGCCTTGCGCAGCCAGTGGTCCGGGTCGATGTCCTGGCCCTCGTACAGGGCCGCGGTCTCCGCGACCTGCTCCCGGGTCGGCTCCAGGACGCATTCCAGGCGGCGCAGCACCGTGAACGGCAGGATGACCTTGCCGTAGTCGGACTGCTTGTAGTCGCCGCGCAGGAGGTCGGCGACGGACCAGGCGTGGTTCGCCAGTTCCGTGTGCTTACTGCTGTTCAAGGGGTTCCCCGGTTTCCTTCCGGACCGTCCCGCCCAAGGGAAGCGGGTGCGGACAAGTGTGGTGGATGGTCGAGAAGTACACGTGTGGTTCAGGCCGGTTCGGTATCGGCCGAGGCCCCAGCCAGCGCCGGGGCCGTGGCCGTGACCGGGAGCAGCGCCCCGCCCGTGAGGCCGCCGGTCAGCAGGGCCGCCGTCTCCTCCGCGAGGCGCGCGGCCTGCCGTGCCCGCGCACGCAGGTCGTGGACGTGCCGGAAGGCCTCGCCGTAGCGGCGCTGCTCGTCCAGTGGCAGCAACGGGACCCGTAGCCGGCCCGGAGCCACGTGCAGGACGGTGCTGCCGGTGGAGGCCCCCGCGACGTTCTCCGCCGAGCCGACGAATCCGGCCAGGAACCAGGAGTCCAGGCGGGCCGGGTCTGGGCGCAGGAGATGGACCTGGGGGCCGAGGAGCGCCCCCGCGTCCCCCTCGTCCGCCACTCGGGCCATCGGCCCGGTACCGCCCGCGATCCCGCGTACGAGGACGTCGCCGACGGCGATCACGGGCGCGGGAGCCGCCGAACGGAGTTCCGCCGGGTCGCCGGTCGGGCCCGTCCCGCGCGCGATGTCCGCTCCCGTGAGGACCGGCGCCGCCGCGGAGGCTGCCCTCTCCGGTTCCGGTCCCTTGGCGTCCGGCACGGTACGGAGCAGGGTCAGCGCCCCGCCCCGGGCGAGGTCGGAAGCGGTGGCCGTACGCCATTCCCGGGCCGG
Source organism: Streptomyces sp. NPDC054883 (assembly GCF_053610645.1). Lineage (NCBI taxonomy): Bacteria > Bacillati > Actinomycetota > Actinomycetes > Kitasatosporales > Streptomycetaceae > Streptomyces > Streptomyces sp. NPDC054883. Next base: position 28,762 of record NZ_JBSGYT010000065.1, read on the forward strand.
GCCGCCGGGTTCGGGTGCGGTCCAGCCCGTGAGGTCCGCCGCGTCGAGGAGGGAGCGGGCGGCTTCTGTCAGCTCGCGGCGGCCCGTCTCCGTTCGCGTGGACAGCTCGGCGGGGTCGACATCCGTGCGGGAGATGCGGACCTGGCGGGCCGGCGTGAGGTCGACGAGCTCGTCCAGGAGGTCCACGACCGGCACCGCACGTGCGGTGCCGGGCTCGGCCGCGAACCCGTCCGGGTCGGCGGTGAAGGCATCCCACTGGGCGAGCGTCCGGGCCGTCAGGCCGGCCCAGTCGATCGCGGCACGGGAGGAACCCGTACGCGGCGAGCCCGTCGTCTGTTCCCCAGCACCCGACGCGGGCGACCCGGCCGTGTCGACGAACAGCACCGACTTCCGCTCCGGGCCGCCCGGCTCGGGCCGTTGCAGTACCCACAGCTGCAAGCCCACGTGCAGTGGCGGCGCAGCCCCGGCCGGGAGGCCGAGCACGGCCCGCACGGCGCCGCCGCGCACCAGCTCCGCCCGCACCCGGCGCCCGGAGGGGCGGGAGGCAGTGGCGGGCGGCAGGATCAGCACCGCCCAGCCGCCCGGCGCGAGGTGGGCGAGACAGTGCTGCACCCAGGCGAGCTCGGATTCGGACCGGCCCGGCACGCCGTACGCCCAGCGCGGGTCGTAGGCGAGCTCGTCGTGGCCCCAGTCGCGATCTCCGTACGGCGGGTTGCAGACCACCGCGTCCGCCGTCAGGCCGTCGAACGCGTCCGCGCGCAGGCTGTCCCCTATGCGTACGGTGACCTCGGCCCGTGGCGCGGCGAGGCTCAGCCCGACCGCGGCGCGCTGGGCCTGTACGGGTACGGAGTCCTGGCCGAGGAGAGTGGTGGCGCCGCGCCCGGCGGCGGCCGCCAGGAGTGCGCCGCTTCCGCAGGCCGGGTCCAGCACCCGCGTGACTCCGGCGGGGAGCAATGCCGCGACCAGCTGCGCCAAAGGTTCGGGAGTCCCGTAGACGCCGGTCGCGGCGGTGTCCTCCAGTTCCCTTTCCGCGAGCACCGCGAGCGCGGCCGGGCCGCCTTCCTCGCGTACGCAGCGAAGGAGCGCGCGCAGTGTGATGCTGTCGGACGCGGAGAACAGGGGACTCGCGGGCGTCGCGCCGGGGAGCGAGGCCAGGAGCTCGGCGACCTCTTCAGCGGCGCGAGCGACGAGCTCGGTGTCCGTGAGGTCGGCGAGCGCCGCCGTCTCGTCGGGGGAGCGGCGGGCGAGCGTGAGGACGAAGCCGATGCGGCCGGTCGTCCTGTCCGGGTCGGAGGCCCGGAAGCGGACCGCGGTGCGCAGCTCCTCCCGGGGGTCGGCGACCTGCGTGTGACCGCGCGCGCCGAGCCATGCCTGGACCGCTCCGAGGTCGTAGAGCGGACTGGTGTCGGTGCCACCGGACGGATGGGGGAAGTCGGCGTGCCGTCGGCGCCAGTTGCTGACGGTGGCCCGGGTGACGCCGGCGATGCGGGAGATCTCCGCGGCTGTCACGTGGGCTGTTGTCTCGGGCATGACCGGGCGACACCTCTCCTCTGGGCGGGCAGTTCACACTCTACACCACGACCCGAGCGTGAATTTGCGTTTGACAGTGCTTTCACGAGCGCATCTACTGAGTGTCGTTAACACCACGGCCCCGCCTCACCACCCCGGGAGTCCCCATGCCGCTCGGCTCGGCCATCAGCCACAGCCCTGCCACCGCCCCCAAGACTCGGCGCAGCACCCTCTACCTGCTCCGGGACACCGGCACGTCTCCCGCGGACCTGCGGGCAGCACTCAACGCCAGGTATGAGCGCGATCACTCCTTCGACGTGGAGGATGTGACGGTCGGGGACGCCCCCGCGCTCCTCTGCCACGGTGTGATCGGCCACCACCGGCCGCCCGACTGGACCTCCGCCGTGCACACCCTCACCGGGCGGAAGCCGCCCGTGGAGAACCGCACCTCGGCGTGCGTCCTGCTCCTCCCCGTCGCCGACGACGTCTTCGCCCTCACCTTCGGCATGGGGCACCTGCTGCTCGACCAGAGCCGGATCTCCCCCGGCTTCGGCTTCGACTTCGTCCTGCGCGCGGCGCAGCCCGACGCCATCCGCCAGGTCACGCACAGCCTGATGGACGCCAGAGGCCGCACGGACCGAAGCTCGGCAGCCCAGGGCCAGCACATCCGCGCGTTCCCCATAGAGGAGTACGGAGAGGTGGTGAGCCGGCTGGTCGGCACCCTGAGCTCGACGGAGCTCACGATCGGGAAAAACAGCCGGCGAACGGCCCAGGTGGCCGGTACGGACGCCCTGAAGATCCATCTCGGTGCGCAACCCCAGGACCTGGTCCACGACCTCACGCAGGTCCAGGCGATCCTTGCCCGCCGGTCTCCCGCACCGGAATTCGAGGCCATCGCCCGTGTGCGGCCGCTCAAGAGCGGAGATCCGCGACGCAGCGTCCTTGAGGCCCGTCTCGACGATCTGCTGGGCGCCTCGGCGGACACCGGATCGCTTGCTCTGGCCGTCCCTGCGGCCTGCCTCGACCAGGAGGACGCCGCACTCTCCTACATGGTGAAGGTCGGACCCGTCCGCCGCCTCATACCCTCTCCGGTGATCGACGACATCCTCGAGCTGCTCGACGGCATCCCGCCCGGCAGGCGCATCGAAGCCCTGTCCGCGGGCTACATACAGATGCACCGGGACGAGGAGGGCACCGACCCGGTGAGTGCCCAGGTGAAGGCCCACAAGTGGATCACGGCCGAGATCCCGTTCGACGCCAGCCGGTACTTTCACCACGAGGGGCGCTGGTTTGAGATCGGAGACCAATATCTGGAGGGCATCAGGAGCGAGGTCGACACCCTGCTCACCGCACCGGCCAGCTGTCCGTTGCCGGCCTGGACGGCCGACTTCGCGACGGAGGAGGAGTACAACCTGGAGGCAGCGAAGCACGGTTACCTCTGCCTGGATCGTCGGCTGATCAGGACCGCCCAGCACCCGCACGGTTTCGAGGCCGCGGACCTGCTCGCCGAAGACGGGACCCTGATCCACGTAAAGAGGGCCGCCTCCTCGGCGCCGCTGAGCCATCTCTTCGCCCAGGGCAGGGTCTCCGCCGACGCCCTCCGCTTCGACGCGGAGGCACGCGCCGAGTTCGCCCGGCGCGTGCGAGAAAGGCACCCGGGGCACCCTGTCGGCGAGGACTTCACCCCGAGGAACGTCGTCTACGCCATCTCGCTCAAGGGCGGCAAGGCCCTCACGACGGCGAACCTGTTCACCTTCGCCCAGGTGTCCCTGCTGCAGGCAGCCTGTGCGCTGCGCGCCCAGGGCATCGACGTGTCTGTGGTCGGCATTCCGTCCGTGGACACCAGCGCCTGATTCGCGTCCGCGAAGGCCAGACCTTCATGCCGTGCATGGTCCCCTTCGCACCCTTCCGTCAGGAAGATCGCTCGCAAAGGCATCCCTTGGGCAGTGGAATCCCTAGAGACGACATCTGCCCGAAACCCGGCCTGCATCACGGACGTCACAACCGAGAAGCGAGGAGGCGGGGCCGACCAACTGCGTGGCAATCGGCCCCCCACCTCATCTCGGGGGCCACCTCCACACGGGCGAGCGCCCCGACCCGCAGCCTCGGACTGCACATGACGACCCATCAGGGTCGGAGCTGTCCATGCGTCAAACGTGCGTCACGTGCGTCGGACGTGCGTCAAGATGTCGCACCTCAAGCACGTGACGCCCGTAATGCACACTCGGAGAAACCCCAGGTCAGTCCGCGTCGCGGATCGGCTCCAGGATCGCCACGCACTCCACGTGGTGGGTCATCGGGAAGAGGTCGAAGACGCGGAGCGTGCGGACCTTGTAGCCGTTGTCCGCGAAGTACGCCAGGTCGCGGGCCAGGGCCGCCGGGTCGCAGGCGACGTAGGCGATGCGGCGGGCGGAGAGGCCCGCGATGTGGCGGACCGTCTGCTTGCCGGCGCCCGCGCGAGGCGGGTCCAGGACGACCAGGTCGCACTCGGTGATGCCGGTCTTCGGGAGGGCCTGGTCGACCTTGCCCTGCTCGATGCGGACCCGGGGGAAGTCCGCCAGGTTGTGCCGGGCGTCCTCCACCGCACGCTTGCCGGACTCGATCCCCAGCACCGCGCCCGTCTCGCCGAGCCGCTCCGCCAGCGCGCCCGCGAAGATGCCGACGCCGCAGTAGAGGTCGAGCGCCATCTCGCCCTTGCGCGGCATCAGCCCCTGCATGACGGCCTTGATCAGGGTGTCCGCGGCCTGCGGGTGGACCTGCCAGAAGCCGCCCATGCCGACGCGGTACGTACGGCCGTCGGCGCGCTCGCGCACGAAGGGGCGGCCGTGGACCCGGTGGACCCCGCCGTCCTTCTCCTCCACGCGCAGCACCGAGACGGGCTTGTCCAGCTCGACCAGCGGCAGTCGGCCGCCCGGGCGCGGGGTGAGGACGACCTGGCGGTCGCCGGAGCCGGAGGCGGCGATGGCCTCCACCGTCTCCATCTGCGGCCAGTCCTGCTTCTCGATGCCGAGTTCCTCGACCCCGACGGCCGCGATCATGCAGTGGTCGATCAGCTCGATGTCGTGCGAGCGGTGCTTGCGCAGGCCGGCGTTGCCGTCCTCGTCGATCGCGAACTGGACCCGGGTGCGCCACTGCGGGACCTGCCCGGCCGGCAGCTTGTCGCCCTCGGCCGGCATGACCGTGCCGTCCCAGCCGGCCTCCTCCGGGGTCAGCCCCGCGAGCCGCTTGAGCTGCTCGGCGACGACCTCGCCCTTGAGCCGGCGCTGGGCGCCCGGCTTGGCGTGCTGCCAGTCGCAGCCGCCGCACTTGCCGGGACCGGCGTACTTGCACGGCGCCTCGACCCGGTCCTTGGAGGCCTCCAGGACGGTGACCGCGTCCGCGCGCAGGAAGCGGGAGTCGACGTCGCCCTCCGTGACCCGGGCGACGACCTTCTCGCCGGGCAGGGTGTGGCGGACGAACAGGACGCGGCCCTCGGACGTGCGGGCGATGCAGTGGCCGCCGTGCGCGACGGGGCCGACCTCGACCTCGTACTCCTCCCCGACCAGTGACTGCTTCTCGATCTGCTCGGTCATGGTGGGGAGACTCCAAAACATAAAATGGGAACGGCCGGACGACCGACCCACCAGTTTACGTGGATCCCGTCCGGCCCTTCACCAACCGTCCAGCCTTCCGGCGGCTACTTCCCCGCGCGGTCCTTCGGCCGCGGGGTGTCCACCGGTCCGCGGCGCACGGCGCCGGGGGCGTTCCACTCCTGCCGCTTCTTCGCCCGCCGCTTCGCGAGCTCCGAGGACTCCAGCTGGTAGGGCACCGAGGTGACCATCACACCGGGCGTGAACAGCAGCCGGCCCTTGAGCCGCAGTGCGCTCTGGTTGTGCAGCAGGTGCTCGTACCAGCGGCCGACGACGTACTCGGGGATGTAGACGCTGACCGCGTCGCGCGGGTTCTCGCTGCGCAGGCCCTTGACGTACTCCACCACCGGCCGGGTGATCTCGCGGTACGGGGAGTCCAGGATCTTGAGCGGTACGTTGATGCCGCGCCGCTCCCACTCCGCCTTGAGCGCCTTGGTCTCGGCCGGGTCGACGCTGATGCTGAGCGCCTCCAGGGTGTCCGAGCGGGTCAGCTTGGCGAAGGCCAGGGCGCGCAGCGTGGGCTTGTGCACCTTGGAGACCAGCACGATCGAGTGGACCCGCGAGGGCCGCACGCTGTCGTCGCTCGGCCCCTCGTCGGCGGCGATCTCGTCGGCGACGCGGTCGTAGTGCTTGCGGATGGCGGTCATCGTGCCGTAGAAGATCAACATCCCCAGCAGGGCGACCCAGGCCCCGTGGGTGAACTTGGTGGCGAGGACCACGACCAGCACCAGGCCGGTGAAGAAGGCGCCGAAGGCGTTGATCGCGCGGGAGCGGAACATCCGGCGCCGCACGGCCTGGTCCTTCTCGGCCCTCAGGTGCCGGTTCCAGTGCCGGACCATGCCGGTCTGGCTGAGGGTGAAGGAGACGAAGACGCCGACGATGTAGAGCTGGATCAGCTTGGTCGAGTCCGCGCCGTAGATCCAGATCAGCAGGACGGCGGCGCCCGCGAGCAGCACGATGCCGTTGGAGAAGGCGAGCCGGTCGCCGCGGGTGTGCAGCTGACGGGGCAGATAGCGGTCCTGGGCGAGGATCGAGCCCAGCAGCGGGAAGCCGTTGTAGGCCGTGTTGGCGGCCAGGAACAGGACGAGCGCGGTGGCGGCGGCGAGCAGGACGAACAGGAAGCTGCCGTCGCCGAAGACCGCTTCGGCGACCTGGGAGATCACCGGGTTCTGCACGTAGTCCGGTCCGACCGCCACGCCGTTGTGGAGCAGATCCGTCGCGGGCTTCTCGGCCATCCTCACGTCGGTCGCCATCGCCAGGGCGATGATTCCGCAGAACATCGTCACGGCCAGCGCGCCCATCAGGGCGAGGGTGGTCGCGGCGTTCTTGCTCTTGGGCTTGCGGAACGCCGGCACGCCGTTGCTGATCGCCTCGACGCCGGTCAGTGCGGCACAGCCCGAGGAGAAGGCGCGCAGCAGCAGGAAGACCAGCGCGAAACCGGCCAGGCCCTGGTGCTCCGCCTTGATCTCGAAATCCGCGGTGGGCGCCTTCATGGTCTCGTCGAGGACGATGCCCCGCCAGGCCCCCCACGCGATCATGATGAATACGCCCGCGACGAAGACATAGGTGGGAATCGCGAACAGTCGCCCCGATTCCTTCATGCCGCGCAGATTCATCAGCGTGAGGAGCAAGATCATCCCGATCGCGCAGAGCACTTTGTGCTCGACGACGAAGGGGACGGCGGAGCCGAGATTCTCCACTCCGGAGGCGATCGATACGGCGACGGTCAGTACGTAGTCGACCAGCAGCGCGCTCGCCACGGTGAGACCGGCCTTGGGCCCGAGGTTCGTGTTCGCGACCTCGTAGTCACCGCCGCCGCTCGGGTAGGCGTGGACGTTCTGCCGGTAGGACGCGACCACGGTGAACATCAGCACCACGACCGCCAGCGCGATCCATGGGCTGAAGTGGTACGCCGACACGCCCGCGATCGACAGGACCAGCAGGACCTCGCCGGGGGCGTAGGCCACCGAGGACAGCGGGTCTGAGGCGAAGACGGGTAGGGCGATCCGCTTGGGGAGGAGCGTTTCTCCGAGGCGGTCGCTGCGGAGCGCCCGGCCGATCAGGATCCGTTTGGGCACGTCGGTCAGTTTGGACACGCCAAGGATCGTAAGCGTTCGAAAACCGGCTGACGAACCCCCCGCCCCTATTCGCGGGCAATGAAGCTCCAATGAGCCCCCGCCCGCACCCCAAATGGTCACACTGGTGACCACCCGTGTGTAGCTTGGGCCAAGGTCTGAGAACCTGTTTAGCCAGAGCATGCAATGAGGCTGGGAACCAGCGAGCCGCTGTCAGCCGGAAGGACGGCCGTGCACATCGTCATCATGGGCTGCGGAAGGGTGGGCTCCGCCCTCGCGCAGACCCTGGAACAGCAGGGTCATACGGTCGCAGTCGTCGACCAGGACCCCACCGCATTCCGTCGACTGGGGGCATCGTTCGGCGGCCGCCGCGTGACCGGGGTCGGCTTCGATCAGGACACGCTGCGGGAGGCCGGCATCGAGGAGGCGGGCGCCTTCGCCGCCGTCAGCAGCGGTGACAATTCCAACATCATCGCGGCCCGGGTGGCCCGTGAGATGTTCGGCGTCGAGAACGTCGCCGCCCGGATCTACGACCCCAAGCGCGCCGAGGTCTACCAGCGCCTGGGCATCCCCACGGTGGCGACCGTGCGGTGGACCGCCGACCAGATGCTGCGCCGGCTGCTGCCCTCGGGCGCGGAGCCGCTGTGGCGCGACCCGAGCGGCGGGGTTCAGCTCGCCGAGGTGCACACCTCGGCCTCCTGGATCGGGCACAAGGTCAGCACGCTCCAGGAGGAGACCGGCGTCCGCGTGGCGTTCCTCACCCGGCTGGGCGAGGCCATGCTGCCGACGTCGCAGACGGTCCTCCAGGAGGGCGACCTGGTCCACGTGATGATGCGCACGGACGAGATCGAGAAGGTTGAGGCGGTCTTCGCCCAGGGGCCCGAGGAGGCACACGCATGAGGGTCGCGATCGCCGGAGCCGGCGCCGTCGGCCGCTCCATCGCGGGCGAGCTGCTGGAGAACGGCCACGAGGTGCTGCTCGTCGACAAGGCACCGACCGCCATCTCGGTCGAGCGGGTGCCGCAGGCCGAGTGGCTGCTGGCCGACGCCTGCGAGATCACCTCGCTGGACGAGGCCGCGCTCCAGCGCTGCAACGTGGTCATCGCCGCCACCGGTGACGACAAGGTCAACCTGGTCGTCTCACTGCTCGCCAAGACCGAGTACGGGGTGCCCAGGGTCGTGGCGCGGGTCAACAACCCGAAGAACGAGTGGCTCTTCAACGAGTCCTGGGGCGTCGACGTCGCCGTCTCCACGCCCCGCCTGATGTCGGCCCTGGTCGAGGAGGCCGTCAGCGTCGGTGACCTGGTGCGGCTGCTGCGCTTCAGCCACGGCGACGCCAACCTGGTCGAGCTGACCCTGCCGCCGGACTCCTCGGTCGCGGGCACGCAGATCAGCGAGATCAGCTGGCCCGAGGACACCTCGCTGGTCACCATCATCCGGGGCAACCGGGTGCTCACCCCGCACGGCGAGGAGACCCTGGAGCCGGGCGACGAGCTCCTCTTCGTGGCCGCCCAGGCCCGCGAGGAGCAGCTGGAGGAACTCCTCCAGGCCCGTCACTGAGGCGGTACGCACGCGGAGGGGCCGCCGACCACATCG
>NZ_JBSGYT010000066.1:0-36518 GCF_053610645.1 Streptomyces sp. NPDC054883
TTTGTTCTTCTTTTCGTTCTTGCGTTTCCGACTCTATCAGACTCTCTCGTGTCCGATTCCCGGTCGAAGCGGGGTTCGCTTTCCAGTTCTCCGCTTTCGCGTTTCCCTTTTCGGCGAGTCCGACTCTATCAGTGCTTTTCCGGCCCTCCGACCACTCGTCGTTTCGCCTGGAAGGCGCACGGAGAGAAGCGGAGTTCAAGATCAGTACTTCGGAGGAGGGTTCCCGTCCATCGGTGGTTCGCGAGATGTTCACGCGGCACGCCCTGGCGGGACTCACGACAGTACAGGGCCGGGAGTGCCGGGTGCAAATCGATTCAGGCTATGGTCTAGTCCACTACGTTGGTGTCGCGGCAGCGCGTCTGGACCCTCCTTCAGTGGGGGTGCATTTCGTGCGGAACCGGGACATCTCATGACCTAACCTTCTCAAAGTAGGCCGTCCTGACAGATTGTGACGGCGACTCGAAGAAGCCCCACCCCCTGGGAGGCCCTCCATGACCAGCGTGACGTCCCCACTTGCCGGGCGTGCCATCGGACTCGCGGCAGTGCCCGATCCGGTGTTCTCCGGCGCGATGGTGGGACCGGGCACCGCTATTGATCCCGTGCGCGAGGCCTCGGAGGCGGTGGCGCCCGTGGATGGAGTGGTCGTCTCCCTGCACCCGCACGCGTACGTGGTCGTCGACGCCGAGGGGCACGGTGTGCTGACCCACCTCGGGATCGACACCGTTCAGCTCAACGGCGAGGGCTTCGAGCTGCTCGTCAACAAGGGCGACACCGTGACCCGCGGCCAGGCCGTCATCCGGTGGAACCCGGCGGCGGTCGAGGCCGCCGGCAAGTCGCCCATCTGTCCCGTCGTCGCGCTGGAGGCCTCCGCGGAGTCCCTCGGCGATGTCGTCGAGTCCGGGGACGTGAAGGTCGACGACCTCCTCTTCAGCTGGCAGTGACGTACCGCCCGCGAGGGCGCGTCGGACATCCACCGCGGCCGGCTCGGGCCGCCGCTCAATCGGAGACGGGTGAAATGGAGACAACGCTGCGAGGCGTCGGCGTGAGCCACGGTGTGGCGATCGGCGAGGTGCGGCACATGGGTACGGCGGTCCTCGAACCGCCGGCCAAGCAGATCACCGCGGACGAGGCGGAGCGCGAACAGGGGCGCGCCCGCAAGGCCGTGGAGGCCGTGTCGGCCGACCTCATGGCACGCGGCCAGCTGGCCGGGGGCGAGGCTCAGCACGTGCTCGAGGCCCAGGCGATGATCGCCACGGACCCCGAGCTGATGGCGGACGTGGACCGGCGGATCGCCGTCGGGAGCACCGCGGAGCGCGGCATCTACGACGCGTTCGCCTCCTACCGCGACCTGCTCGCCGGCGCCGGGGAGTACATGGCCGGGCGAGTGGCCGACCTGGACGACGTACGCAACCGCATCGTGGCGCGCCTGCTCGGCGTCCCGATGCCGGGCGTGCCGGACAGTGACGAGCCGTACGTGCTGATCGCGCGGGACCTGGCGCCCGCCGACACCGCGCTGCTCGACCCCGCGCTCGTCCTCGGCTTCGTGACCGAGGAGGGTGGTCCGACCAGCCACAGCGCCATCCTCGCGCGGGCCCTGGGCGTGCCGGCGATCGTCGCGCTGCCGGGGGCCTGTGAGATCGCCGAGGGGACCCTCATCGCGGTCGACGGCAGCACGGGTGACCTGTTCGTGAACCCGTCGGCGGACAAGCGCGGTGCGCTGGAGGCCGCGGCCGCCGAGCGGAAGGCGGCGCTCGCCGCGTCTTCCGGGCCGGGTGCCACGTCCGACGGGCACAAGGTGCCGCTGCTGGCCAACGTGGGCGGTCCGACGGACGTGCCGGCGGCCGTCGAGGCGGGTGCGGAGGGTGTGGGCCTGTTCCGTACCGAGTTCCTGTTCCTGGACGACAGCAAGAAGGCGCCGTCCGAGGAGAAGCAGGTCGAGTCGTACCGCAAGGTGCTGGAGGCCTTCCCCGGGGGCCGGGTCGTCGTACGGGTGCTGGACGCGGGCGCCGACAAGCCGCTGGACTTCCTGACGCCGGGCGACGAGCCGAACCCGGCTCTGGGCGTGCGGGGTCTGCGGACGCTGCTGGACCACCCGGAGGTGCTGCGGACGCAGCTCGCCGCACTGGCCAGGGCGGCCGAGGGGCTGCCGGTCTACCTGGAGGTCATGGCCCCGATGGTGGCGGACCGGATCGACGCCAAGGCCTTCGCGGACGCCTGCCGCGAGGCCGGGCTGCAGGCGAAGTTCGGGGCGATGGTGGAGATCCCCTCCGCGGCGCTGCGGGCCCGTTCGATCCTGCAGGAGGTTGAGTTCCTGTCGCTGGGGACGAACGACCTCGCCCAGTACGCCTTCGCCGCGGACCGTCAGGTGGGGGCGGTGTCGCGGCTCCAGGACCCCTGGCAGCCGGCGCTGCTGGACCTGATCGCCATGTCGGCCGAGGCCGCCAGGGCGGAGGGCAAGAGCTGCGGGGTCTGCGGTGAGGCCGCTTCCGATCCGCTGCTGGCGTGCGTGCTGACCGGTCTGGGTGTCACCTCCCTTTCGATGGGTTCCGCGTCCATCCCGTACGTCCGGGCGACGCTGGCCAAGCACACGCTGGCGCAGTGCGAGCGTGCCGCGGCAGCGGCGCGGGCGGCGGATACCGCCGATGAGGCCCGGGTGGCCGCGCAGGCGGTCCTCTCCGGCGAGTAGGAGCGGGTCGGGGCAGGTCGGGTCGAGGGGTCTTCGCCGCTGGCGGGGGCCCCTCGGCCGTTCCTGGCGCCGGTCAGTGGTGGGGGTCCGGTTCGTCCACCTCGTAGCCCGGGCAGTACTCCACTCCTGGTTCGGGGGCGACGGGCTCGCCGGTGTCGGCGTCGGTGCAGTAGGCGTTGAAGACGGCCGCCGCGGAGAGGGCGACCAGGCGGCCGCGGTCCAGGCGCCAGCCGTGGACCCGGTCCGGGGCGTCCGGGGCGGTGCTGCGGAGCACCAGTCCCCCGGGGCCGCCGAGGGCGAGGCCCGCGGCCAGGACGGTCACGAAGTCGATGCCGTCGCGGCCCTCGATCCGGGGGCGGGAGTCGGCGCCGGGAGCCTCCGCGTGCAGGACGGCGACGAGCTGTTCGGTGTCGGTGGGCACGCTGCAGACGAGGTGGTGGTGGCCGGGGCCGGCCCCGTCGACGAGGCGTTTGAGTGCGCCGGCGGCGCGTTCGAGGGAGGCCCGGCCGATGTCCTCGCCGCAGTCGGCGCAGCTGCCGACGTCGGCGAGGAGGGTGGTGGCGTACTCCCACGTGGCTTGCCGGACGGCCTCGTCGATCAGGAGGGGGACGAGTTCCCCGATGGGCCGGCCGGTGTAGGAGAGGCAGCCGCCCGCGCCGGCGAGTTCGGCGGTGAAGCTGGTCCGGGCCCCGGCGGTGTCGGGGTCGAGGCCGTGTTCCGTGCAGTAGTCGGCGTATTCCTCGGGATCGAAGAGGGCGACGGTGGTGTGGACGCCCTGCCCCGCCAGGGAGCGGAGCAGGGCTTCGACGTGTGCGAGGTAGTCGGCGTGGTCGCAGTCGCCGTCGAAGGGGAAGCTGCGGTAGCGGCGCATGGCCGCGAAGTCCGCGGGATCGGCCAGGAGGCCGAGGGTGCCGGGGACTTCGCGGCGCAGTCGGCGGCGCAGCGTGCGGCGGTCGGCGCGGCCGCCGCTCGCCCTGCTGTCGGTGTGCGTGGCGGTCGTGGTGGTGTTCTTGTCTGGCACGGCTCCCCCTGAGTGTCGCAACTCGTTGCTCACTCACGGTAACCACGACCACTGACAGTCACCTGCGGCCGCGGGCCAGCTCCTCGTAGAAGGCAAGGAGCTCGGGGCGGTCGACCGAGCCGATGTTGACCGCCTTGTCCATCGGGGTGCCCTGGAGGAGGCGCTTGACGGGAACCTCGATGCGCTTGCCGGTGAGGGTGTGCGGGACCGCCGGGACCTCGATGACCTCATCGGGGACGTGGCGCGGGGAGAGCTCCTCGCGGATCGTCGCCTTGATGCGGGCGCGGAGGTCGTCGTCGAGGGTGGCGCCGGGCGCGAGGTGGACGAACAGCGGCATCCAGTAGCCGCCGTTCGGTTCCTCCAGCCCGATGACCAGGGATTCCTTGATCTCGGGGAGGCGCTCCACGGCCTCGTAGATGTCGGCGGATCCCATCCGGACGCCCTGCCGGTTCAGGGTGGAGTCGGAGCGGCCGTGGATGATCACCGAGCCGCGGTCGGTGATCGTGATCCAGTCGCCGTGCCGCCAGACGCCGGGGAACATCTCGAAGTAGCTCTCGTGGTAGCGGCTGCCGTCGGGATCGTTCCAGAAGCGGATCGGCATGGACGGCATGGGGTTGGTGACGATCAGTTCGCCGACCTCCCCGACGAGCGGCTTTCCGGCCGGGTCCCAGGACTGGAGGTCGGTGCCCAGCGAAGGGGCCTGGAGTTCGCCGATGTGGACGGGGAGGGTGGCCACGGCGCCCGCGAAACAGCTGCAGACGTCGGTGCCGCCGCTGACGGAGGCGATCCAGAGGTCTTCGGCGACCTCGTCGTGCAGCCAGCGGAAGCCGTCGGGCGGCAGCGGCGAGCCGGTCGTGGCGACGCACTTCACGGCGGACAGGTCGTAGTCGCGACCGGGGTGGACCCCGGCCTTGCGGCAGGCCATGACGTACGCGGCCGAGGTGCCGTACAGGGTCGCCCCGGTCAGCTCGGCGATCCGCCACTGGGCCCCGGTGTCGGGGTGGCCGGGGCTGCCGTCGTAGAGGACGACCGTCGTTCCGGTGAGCAGACCGGAGACGAGCAGGTTCCACATCATCCAGCCGGTGGAGGTGAACCAGAAGAACCGGTCCTGCGGGCCGAGGTCGCTGTGCAGGCCGAGCTGCTTGAGGTGTTCGAGGAGGATGCCGCCCTGGGACTGGACGATGGCCTTGGGCAGGCCGGTGGTACCGGAGGAGTAGAGGACCCAGAGGGGGTGCTCGAAGGGAACCTGCTCGAACACCGGTTCGACGTCGCCCGCGACCAGCTCCGGCCAGGCGAGGGTCCCCTCGGGAGCCGCGGTGCCGAGCAGCGGGATGTGGACGACGGCGCGCAGGGAGGGCAGCTCGGCGCGCAGTTCGGCGACGGTGTCGCGGCGGTCGTGTTCCTTGCCGCCGTAGCGGTAGCCGTCGACGGTGAACAGCACGACGGGCTCGACCTGCTGGAACCGGTCCAGGACGCTGCGGGCGCCGAAGTCGGGGGCGCAGGAGGTCCACACCCCGCCGACGGCGGCGGTCGCGAGGAGCGCGACGGCGGCTTCGGGGATGTTGGGCAGGTAGCCGCTGACCCGGTCGCCCGGGCGTACGCCGATGGCGCGCAGTTCGGCGGCGAGCGAGCCGACCTGGCGGCGGAGCTCGGCCCAGGAGACGGGGACGGGCCGGTGGCTCTCGTCGACGCAGAGCAGGGCCGGGTCCCCGGCGCGGGCCGGATCCTCGGCGGTGCGCAGGGCGTGTTCGGCGTAGTTGAGGGTGGCGCCGGTGAACCAGCGGGCCCCCGGCATGGAGCGGTCGGCCAGGACCGACTCGTACGGGGTGCTGAAGCGGACGTCGAACCACTCGGCGACGGCCTGCCAGAAGGTGTCCAGTTCGTCGACGGACCAGCTGTGCAGGGCCGGGTAGCCGCCTTCGGCCGGGGCGCCGTGGTGCTCGGCGGCCCAGGCCTGGAATGCGGTGATCCGGGCCGCGGCGATCCGTTCGGGGCCCGGGGTCCAGAGGGGTTCCGGCGGGGTGGCTGAGGTCATGGGTCGGCTCCCGGTCGACTGTGCGGCTCGCGCTTCGTGTGCGTTCTGTGCCGTCGCGCGATCGGTGCGCGCGCGGCGGCTCACAGGGACGATGCCATGTGATCGACATCCGCACCAGAGCGGTCCCGGGCGGCGGTGTGATCGTCCGCCGGGTCCGGTCGGCGGGTGAACGGCAGTTGAACGCAGCCCGCTCGGCCGGGGGGCGGTGGCAGGGTGAGCGCCATGGACGGTCGTGATCTGGTGCGCGGGGTGTGGGAGATCGGTACGGCACAGGGCAGGCGCGCCTGGCGCGCGGCCTGGCGGCGGCGGCGCGCGGACGCCGAGGGGCTCCCGCGCCGGGGCGCGGAGCGGGCGCGGGTGCCGGGGCTGCTGACGGGTACGGAGCCCAGGCCGGGCGGGGGCGTGCTGCGCTTCGCGCGTTCGGAGCTGCTGGTGCGGGTGACGGTGGGCGGCGCGGTCTTCTGGGGGTGGGACGGGGCGGAGCCGACGCCCTCGTACGCGGTGGTGGGCAGTGGTCCGGAGGCGGATCCGCGGGCCGTGCTGGAGCCGGACACCGGGGGCGGCTGGCGGGTGGTGTCGGAGCGGGTGACGGTGGCGGTGTCCCGGCACGGGGCGGTGGAGGTGCGCACTCCGGGCGGGACGGTGCTGCGGCGGGAGTCGCCGCCGCGCTGGTGGGAGCCGGTGGAGCCGGGGCGGGGCGGGGCGCGGTGGCTGGTGCGCGGGGAGGTTCCGGCGGACGCGCGGTTCTTCGGGCTGGGCGGGCGGGCGGCGGGACCGCGGCTGCGGGACGGCTCGTACCGGCTGTGGAACACGGACCCGAAGGGCGGGTTCGGGCCGGGGCACGATCCGCTGTACCTGACGATGCCGGTGCAGTGGGTGGTCGCGGACGCGGGGACGCACCTGATGTTCCACGACAACACCTGGGACGGGCAGGTGGTGCTGCGCGAGGGCGAGGAGGGGGCGGGCTCGGGGGCGGACCGGCCCGGAACGTCGGAGCTGCGGGCGGAGGGCGGCCCGTTGCGCTGCTGGGTGCTGGTGGGGACTCCGGCCCGGGTGCTCCAGGGCTGGTCGGGGCTGACGGGGGCGGCCGCCGTGCCCCCGCAGTGGGCGCTGGGCTACCAGCACGCGCGCTGGGGGTTCGGCAGCGAGGCGGAGGTGCGGCGGGTGGTGGCGGGGTACGCGTCGCGGGACCTGCCCCTGTCGGCGGTGCACCTGGACATCGACCACTACGACGGGCACCGGGTGTTCACCGTGGACCGGGAGCGGTTCCCCGACCTGCCCGGGCTGGCGGCGGAGCTGGCGGCGGACGGGGTGCGGCTGGTGTCGATCGTCGACCCGGCGGTGAAGGCGGGCGACCCCGTGCACACCGCCGGCCTGGCGGTCGGCGAGCGGGGGGCGTTCGTCCGGGACGCGCGGGGCCGGGAGGTGCGGGGTGAGGTGTGGCCGGGCGAGTGCGCGTACCCGGACTTCACGGATCCGGCGGTGCGGGAGTGGTGGGGCGGCCTGTACGAGGAACGCCTCGCGCAGGGCTTCGCCGGCTTCTGGCACGACATGAACGAGCCGGTCGCGTTCGCGGCGTTCGGGGACGCGACGCTGCCCCGCTCGGCGCGGCACGTGCTGGAGGGGGCGGGCGGGGACCACCGGGCCGCACACAACGTGTACGCCCTGGGGATGGCGCGGGCCGGCTGGGAGGGGTTGCTGCGGCTGCGGCCGGCCGAGCGGCCGTTCCTGTTCTCCCGGTCGGGGTGGGCGGGGATGCAGCGGTACGGGGGCACATGGTCCGGGGACGTGGAGAGCAGCTGGGAGGGGATGCGGGCCTCGCTCGCGCTGGTGCTGGGGCTGGGGCTGTGCGGGGTGCCGTACTCGGGCCCGGACGTGGGGGGTTTCGGGGGATCGCCGTCGCCGGAGCTGTTCCTGCGGTGGTTCCAGCTGGGCGCGTTCTTGCCGCTGTTCCGTACTCACGCGGCGATATGGGCGGGCCGGCGGGAGCCGTGGGAGTTCGGGCCGCGGGTGGAGGAGGCGGCGCGGGCGGCGCTGGCGGAGCGGGAGCGGCTGCGGCCGTACTTCGTGACGCTGGCCCATCTGGCGCGGCGGACGGGGGCTCCGTACGTGCGGCCGCTGTGGTGGGGAGCGCCGGAGGACCGCCGGCTGCGGGACTGTGAGGACGCGTTCCTGCTGGGGGACGCGCTGCTGGTGGCGCCGGTGCTGGAGTGCGGGGCGGACCGGCGGGCGGTCCGGCTGCCGAGGGGGCGGTGGTACGACACCGCCACGGGGGCGGCGCACGAGGGGCCGGGGCAGGTGCTGCTGGACGCCCCGCTCGGGCGGACGCCGGTCCTGGCCCGGGCGGGGTCCGTGCTGCCGGTGCGCGGGGAGGACGGGGCGGTGACGCTGGAGGTGTGGGCTCCGGCGCGGGGCCGGACCGGTGGCGGGGTGGTGGTGCGGGATCCGGGGCCGGGTTTCGGGGCGGCCGAGGTGGAGCGGTACGCCGTGCGGTGGGCCGGGGAGGCGGTGGTGGTGGAGGACGAGGCGGGCGGACCGGTGGCCGGGGTGGTGCTGCGGGGGCTCTGAGGAGCGGGGCTACATGGAGCGGGACCGTCAGGCGTACTGGCCGGCGAACCAGGCGCCGGCCGCCCGGGTGTGCAGCGGGAAGGCCAGCTCCGCCGGGGCCCGAAGCACGTGCCAGCCGTCCGTCTCGTCGGTCGGCGCGGAGGGCGGGAGGGAGTCCACCGGGCGGGCCGGGAAGAGGCCGAAGAGGAGCAGGTGGCCGGCCGGGGAGCTGAGGGCGTCGGCCAGGACGACTCCGGAGGCGGCCTCTTCGATGCCCGTCTCCTCCCGCAGCTCGCGGACGACCGCGTCCTGCCAGGTCTCGGCGAAGTCGACGAAGCCACCGGGCAGGGCGATCTCGCCGCGCGCCGGCTCGATGGTGCGGGTGACGACCAGCAGGCCGGTGCCCTGCTCGTCCTCGACGGGCAGGAGGGCGACGGCCACGGGGAGCGGGTTGCGGTAGGCGGTGGTTCCGCACGCGGCGCACGTACGGGGCCAGTCGGTCGTGTCGAACGGGGTTCCGCAGGTCGAGCAGTGCGAGTCCCTCAGGTGTCCCGGCATCCGGTGATGGTAAGCCAGGGAGAATGAAATTCGCGGCTGTCGTGGCCTTGTCGGCGGCGTTGCTCGGCGGGTCGGCGGGCCCCGGCTTCGTGGCGCTCCCAAGGGTCGATCCGACCATCGCGCAGGACGTGCGGTACGCGTCGGCGCGGAACTTCACCGGCCGTCCTGTGGCCGGCTACGAGCAGCCGGTCTGTCTGCTCGCGCGGCCCGCCGCCGAGGCGTTGCGGCGGGCGCAGCGGGCGCTGTTGCGGCGCGGGTACGGGCTGCTGGTGTACGACTGCTACCGGCCGCAGCGGGCCGTGGACGCGTTCGTGCGGTGGGCCGGCGACGCGGGGGACCAGGCGACCAAGGCGGAGTTCTATCCGCGCGTGGACAAGAGCCGGCTGGTCCCGGAGGGGTACATCGCGCCGAAGTCCGGGCACAGCCGGGGCAGCACGCTGGACGTGACGCTGGTGGCGCTGCCCGGCGGCCGGACGCTCGACATGGGGACGGCCTTCGACTTCTTCGATCCGCTCTCCCACACGGACGACCCGCGGGTGGGCGGGCCGGCGCGCGCCCACCGGGAGCTGCTGGGCCGGGCGCTCGCCGCGCAGGGGTTCGTCAACCTGCCGCAGGAGTGGTGGCACTTCACGTACGCGCCGGAGGCGTACCCGGACACCTACTTCGACTTTCCGGTCTCGGCCACGGCCGGGCACCGATGAAGGGCGTGCGCGCCTGAACCGGTGACCGGAGCAGGCCGATCGTGCCACACTCCTATTCTGACGATGCGTCAGTTAAGGAGTGAGGGAGGGACCTTGGAACGCAACCGCACGCCCGCCGTGAGGGGATGGTTCACCGGTACGGAGGAGGACGGGGACTTCCGGCTGCTCGGCACCCGGTGTTCCGCCTGCGCCGCCGTGTTCTTCCCGCGCGAGGACGCGTACTGCCGCAACCCGCGCTGTCCGGGCGGCGGCGAGCTCGCCGAGGTGCCGCTGTCACCGCGCGGGCGGATCTGGTCCTACACCGACGGGCGCTACCGGCCGCCCGCGCCGTACGCGTCCGACCCTGACGCGCCCTGGGAGCCGTACACCCTGATCGCGGTGGAGCTGGCGGCCGAGGGGATGGTCGTACTGGGTCAGGGTGCGCCCGGGGTGACGGTCGCGGATCTGGCGGTAGGGATGGAGGTCGAGGTGGTCGGCGGGGTGCTGAACGAGGACGCCGGGACGGTGTGGACCACCTGGCGGTTCCGGCCCGTGGCCGCGTCGGGGGTGAGCGCGTGAGCGCCGACATCGCCGTGCTGGGGGCCGGCCTGCACCCCTGGGGCAAGTGGGGCCGCAGCTTCGTCGAGTACGGGCGGGCCGCGGCGAAGGCGGCGCTGGCCGACGCGGGGCTGGAGTGGACGGACGTGCGGTCCATCGTGGGCGCCGACACGGTGCGCTCGGGGTATCCGGGCTACGTGGCCGGGGCCACCTTCGCGCAGGCGCTCGGCTGGCAGGGCGCGCGGGTGACCAGTGTGTACGCGGCCTGCGCGTCCGGCGCCCAGGCCATCGGCGCGGCCCGGGCGCAGATCCTGGCGGGGCTGGCCGAGGTGGTGCTGGTGGTGGGGGCCGACGCGGCGCCCAAGGGGTTCTTCGCCCCGGCGGGCGGGGAGCGGCCGGACGATCCGGACTGGCTGCGGTTCCGGGTGCTGGGAGCCACCAACCCGGCCTACTTCGCGCTGTACGCGCGCCGCCGGATGGCGTTGTACGGGGACGGCCCCGAGGATTTCGCGGAGGTGAAGGTCAAGAACGCGGCGGCGGGGGCGCTCAACCCGTACGCCCGCTACCGCAAGACCGTCACCGCCCAGGAGGTGGCGGCCTCGGCGGTCGTCGCCGATCCGCTGCGGCTGCTGGACATCTGCGCGACCTCGGACGGGGGCGCGGCCCTCGTGCTGACCAGCATGGAGTTCGCGCGCTCGCGCGGGGTCGCCGACCCGGTGCGGATCCGGGCGGTCTCGACGGTGACGCCCACGTATCCCCGTACCCTGCTGGACCTGCCGGACATCGCCACCGACGCGGTGACCGCCCGGGCTCCGGCCGGCGGGTCGTTCCGGGCCTCGATCGCGCGGGCCGCGTACGAGGAGGCGGGGCTGGGGCCGGACGACCTGTCGATCGCGGAGGTGTACGACCTGTCCACCGCGCTGGAGCTCCAGTGGTACGAAGACATCGGGCTGTGCGGCGAGGGCGAGGGGGCCAAGCTCGTACGGGAGGGGGCGACTGCGCTCGGCGGGCGCATCCCGGTCAACACCAGCGGCGGACTGGCCTCGTTCGGGGAGGCGGTGCCGGCGCAGGCGATCGCCCAGGTGTGCGAGCTGACGTGGCAGTTGCGGGGCGTCGCCGGGGACCGGCAGGTCGCGGGCGCCCGGGCCGGGATCACCGCCAACCAGGGGCTGTTCGGCCACGGATCGGCGGTCGTCGCGGTGCGGTAGCCGACCGGCCGGCGGGTGCTGTCCGAACGCTTGACGGTGCACGGTCGCGGGTTCACACTCTCCCCACGGTCCCGAGCACGAACGGGACCGCCCGAACCCCCCATGTGAGCTGCGGCCCGTACCCCAGTCGGCGGGGGTACGGGCCGCCTCCGCGCGCTCGGCTCCGTCAGGCCCCGGCCGACAGGCTGTGGCGGCGGGCCCGGGCCAGCGACATGGCGTGCTCCACGACCCCGACCAGTACGTCCTTGACCGACTCGCGGTCGCGCGCGTCGGTCAGCAGCACCGGCACCTCGGGGTCGAGGTCGAGGGCCTCGCGCACGGTCACCACCGGGTGCCGGTCGGCTCCGTCGAAGCAGTTGACCGCGACCACGAAGGGGATGCCGCGCCGCTCGAAGTAGTCGATGGCGGCGAAGCAGTCCGCGAGGCGGCGGGTGTCGGCGAGGACCACGGCGCCCAGCGCCCCTTGGGCCAGCTCGTCCCACAGGAACCAGAAGCGGTCCTGTCCGGGCGTGCCGAAGAGGTAGAGCACCAGGTCCTCGCGGAGGGTGATGCGGCCGAAGTCCATGGCCACGGTCGTGGTGTTCTTGCCCTCCACTCCCCCGGTGTCGTCGATGCCGATGCCCGGCTCGGAGAGACGTTCCTCCGTCCGCAGCGGTCTGATCTCACTCACCGCACTGACCAGGGTGGTCTTGCCCACCCCGAAGCCGCCCGCGACCAGGATCTTGAGGGTCAGCGGCTCGACCGGCGACACGGCATGCATGGCGCCGGTTCGGCTAGAGCGCCCGAAGGCCATTGATCACCTCACGCAGAATGGATTCGTCGGGCAGTTCGGCCGGGGGCACCGGCCGGGTAACGTGGACCAGTTCGTCGTCGACGAGGTCGCCGATCAGGACCCGGACGACCCCGACCGCGAGGTCGAGGTCGGCCGCGAGTTCCGCGACGGACTGGGGGCGTTCCCGGCACATTCCCAGGATGTGGGCGTGTTCCGGGGACAGGGTCAGGTCCCAGACCGGGTCGTCGGCCGCCGGTTCGGCGACGACGAGCGCGATCAGGTCGAGACGGTGCTGGCCCGCGTGGCTGGTACGGCCGCGGGTCATGGCGTACGGGCGCACGACGGGGCCCGCCTCGTCGTCGAACCAGTGCGGGTGCGCGGGATCCTCCGCCCCGCCCTGGGGGTGCTCGGGGTGGTACCGGCCTGAATCGCTCATGCCGTCCGACTCACCCTCCGGCTGGCAGCCCGGAGCGCGGGGCGGTCGCCAGGTGGTCGCCGACGCGCTTGACCATGAGGGTCATCTCGTACGCGACCTGGCCGACATCGGATTCGGCGTCGGTCAGCACGGCCAGGCAGCTGCCGTCTCCGGCCGCCATCACGAACAGGAAGGCCTCGTCCAGTTCCACGACGGTCTGGCGGACGCTGCCGGACTCGAAGTGCCGGCCGACGCCCTTGGCCAGGCTGTGGAAGCCGGAGGCGACGGCCGCCAGGTGCTCGCTGTCCTCCCGGGTGAGGTCCTTTGAGCTGCCGGTGGGCAGTCCGTCGCCGGAGAGGACGACCGCCTTGCGGATGCTGCCGACCTTGTCGACGAGCTCGTCGAGGAGCCAGTTGAGCGGGCCGGAGCCGCGGCCCCTGGTGTCGTTGCCGGTCTGCGGTGCGGTCATCGACCGTCCCCTTCGTTCTCGGATCCGCGGCCCGGGGCGGCGGGGGTGCCGGCCTCGGCCTCGGACTGCTGCGGTGCGTGCTGGTTGCGGCCCGCCGTCCAGCCTCGCTGGAGGGCGGACATGCGCGTACGTACGTCCTCCGCGTCGCGGTCGGTGACCGGGTTCGCGGTGCTGTCGGCCGGGGCGGCGGCCGGGGTGTTCTTGAGCTGGGGTGCCAGGTTGGCCTGGCGGACCCGGCGGGGCAGGCCGCCGGGGCCCGGGGCGGGCGTGCCCGGGGCCCCGGGCCGGGCCGCCTCCTCGGCCTGCCCGGTCCGGCCGACCATCGACACCGGGCGGGGCTCGACGCGCCGGCCGTGGTCGGCGACCAGGGTCGGGGTGGTGCGGCGCCGGGGCAGCGGGATCGCCCCCGCGGTGCGGGGGCCGTCGGAGTCCGGGCGCGGGCGCTCCGTGCGGACCGGGCCGGTCGGGCCGGCGGATTCCCGGTCGCCGGCCGGGTCGGGGCCCCGCTCGCGGTGTCGTTCGCCGAGCCGGTCGCCCTTCCGGGCGGCGGAGCGCTCGGTGTGCCGGTCGGGGCCCGGCCTGGCCTTGGGGTGCAGGCCGAGCACGGCGCCCGGGATGCCGCCGGGCGGGGTCTCGTCGTCGAGGGTGGCCATCGGGGGGCGGCCACCGACTCCGGTGAGGCCGGCGATCCCGGCGGTGGCCTCGTCCAGGGCCGCGGGGTCGTCGTCCAGGCCGTCGGCGCCGTCCAGGCCGAGGACGCCGAGCGGTCCCTCCAGTTCGACGGGGCCGTTCAGCACCCCGGCGGGCAGCGGCCGGCCGGCCGGGGTGCCGCCGAGGGCGGCGGAACCGCCCTTGGCGGAGGCCATCGGCCGCGCCGCCTTGCCGGTCTTGGCGTTCTTGAGCCCCTCGAGGCGGATGCCGGTGCCGTTGGTGTCGGGAGCGTCCGTGAGCAGCTCCGCCGGGAGGAAGACCACCGCGGTGGTGCCCCCGTACGGGCTCGGCTGGAGGACCACCTTGACGCTGTGGCGCCGGGCGAGGCGGCTGACGACGAACAGGCCCAGCCGGTCGGTGTCGGAGAGTTCGAAGTCCGGGGTCTCGGCGAGCCGGAGGTTGGCGTCGAGCAACGCCTCGGGGGTCATGCCCAGGCCCCGGTCGTGGATCTCCAGGGTGAAGCCGTTGGCCACGCGCTCGCCGTGGACCTGGACCGCGGTGTGCGGCGGGGAGAACACGGTCGCGTTCTCCAGGAGTTCGGCGACGAGGTGGGTGACGTCGGCCACGGCGGGGCCCTCGATGCCGATCCGCGGGAGTCTGCGCACCTCGATGCGCTCGTAGTCCTCGACCTCGGCGACGGCGGCCCGTACGACGTCCATCAGCTGGACCGGCTTGCGCCACTGGCGGGAGGGGGCGGCGCCGGAGAGGATCACCAGGCCCTCGGCGTGCCGGCGCATGCGGGTCGTCATGTGGTCCAGGCGGAACAGGTCGGCCAGTTCCTCGGTGTCCTCGGTGCGCCGTTCCATGGTGTCGAGCAGGGTCAGCTGGCGGTGCAGCAGGACCTGGTTGCGGCGCGCGAGGTTGACGAAGACCTCGGAGACGCCCCGGCGCAGTTCGGCCTGTTTGACGGCGGCTTCGACGGCGGCGCGCTGGAGGCTGTTGAGGGCGAGGGCGACCTGGCCGACCTCGTCCTTCTCGAATTCGAGCCGGGGCGCCTCGGTCTCCACGTCGATCTGCTCCCCGGCCGCGAGGCGGCGCATCACGCTGGGCAGGCGGACGCCGGAGGCCTCGTGGGCGTCCTTGCGGAGCCGGGACAGGTCGCGGATGAGGTCGCGGCCGATGCGTACGGACATCACGAGCGAGACGATCAGGGCGATGAAGCCGAGGATGCCGGCGACGGCGGCCTGGACCAGCACGTTCATCGCGACGGGCCTGACCCGTTCCTGGTACCGGTCGCCCGCGGCGGTGTTCATGGCGGCGAGGTCGTCGAGCACCTTGCCGGCGGCGTCGTCCCACTGGGCGGCGGTGAGGGTGCGCGGGGGCTTGGCGGCGCCTCCGGAGATGAATCGTTCCTCTGCGTCGCGCAGCGCCTTGCTCTCGGGGCCGGTCCAGTACTGCTCGAAGACGTCCCGGTCGTCGGCGGGGAGGATCGCGAGGTTGAACTCGTAGAGCAGCGCCCGGTTGGCAGCGTAGTCGGAGACGGTCCGGATGTCGGCGGCGGCGACGTTGCGGGCGGCGAGGGCGGAGGCGATGACCGCGTCCTCCCGGGAGAGCGTCTCGCGGGCGATGGTGACACCGACGAGGGCGCGGCCCTCCTTGTCCATCTCCACGTCCTCCAGGGCGTGGAGGTTCATGAGGAACTCGTAGCACGGGTCGACCAGCCGGCTGTAGAGGTCCAGGGCCTGGCCGGGGGCGAGGCCGTTCTGGTCGACGGAGTGGCGCAGCGCCGCGATGCCGTGGAAGGCGTCGAGGATGGAGCGCAGCCGTTGCGCGTTGGCGGGGCTGAGCTGGTCGACGACCTTGGGGTTGGAGGCGTTCGCGGTGATGTCCTGGACGGCCGTGTCGGTGGCGGTACGGCTCCTGGCGAGTTCGGCGGTGGCCGCCGAGGCGCGGGGGTCACCGATGACGACGAGGGTCTGGCGGCGTTCCTTCTGCAGGACGCGGACGACGTCCTCGATGGGGTAGCCGACTTTGGAGATCACGGGCGCGACGCCGAGGAGCTGCACGGCCTGGCGGCCGGTGATGACGGTCGCGAAGCCCCAGAGGGCGGTCAGGGAGACGAGCGGCACAAGGAGCAACGCCACGATCTTCCGGCGGATGGACTTCCCGCGAAAGCGCATGGCCTCCCCAGCCTCCCCCAGGTCAACCCCGTTGCCGGGGGTCGGTGTTCCGTCATTTCAAACGGCGTGAGCCTACTACTGCCGGGGAGCGGCTTCGAAGGCCTGTCCGGACGTTTTCGGCCTGCTCCCCTTACGAAGATCATGAGTTGTCCGTTACTTCCTGGCAAGCCCCGCCCGTTATGCGGTACATGACACCTCGTGGGGTGTCGGTTCCCGCAACCGGATGGATGGCTGGAATTCTTTGCGCTGAGGCGACTCGGGCCGGGAATCCGTCCCGGGATCCGGGAATCTCCCGGACTTCCCGATCGTCTGACTGGGAAGACGGTCGAAACACCACATGGGGGTATGAGGGTGTGGGTAAGCAACGCGGACCGTGCGGTGGGGAGTGAGCGGACCATGAGCACGACGGACGACGCAGTGACGGACGATTCGGTGACGGGCGGCCCGGCGGCGGGCGACCCGGTGTACGGGAGCCACAGGGGGGCCCGGGCGACTGCCACGAGGCGGTCGTTGTGGGTGGAGGAGCCGGCGCGCACGTACCGGATGCCCGACCCGGTGCGGGCCTCGGCGGTACGGGCGGTGCTGATAGTGGCCCTGACCCTGATGCAGGCGACGGTGAGCTTCTTCCTGACGCTCACCGGCTCGTGGCTCGCGCTGCCGATGGTGCTCGGGGCGATAGCCGGGACGGTGGTGGCCACCTGGGCCGTGCTGGACGTGGTGATCACCCGGCAGACCTGGAACCAGCGGCACGGGGTCGTGTCCCAGCCGAGCAGCACGGCGCGCGGGCGCCGGGAAGAGCGCCGGGGCAGCCGGGAGGCCCGCTCGGGGGCGCCCGGCCGGGTGCCCCGCATACGCCCGGCGGAGGGCGGCCGGCTGGCCGCCCACGGCCGGGGCTGACCGCAGGTCCGTACGGGGCGGCCGTCGGCCCCGGCCGCCCTCCCCTTGCCGCAGCCTTCCGCCGGGTGTCAGGCGCCGGCGGTCGAACGGCGGAACATGCGGGTCGCCGTGATCTCGCCGTGGATGGTCTCGCCGTCCGGGGACTGCTGCGGCAGGCCGGGGCGCAGGTGCTCCTCGACGCTGATGTACTTCAGGCCCGCGCGCAGGTCGGCGTCGTTGCGCAGCCGGATGACCAGCGGGAACTCCGCCAGGGCCGTGGTGTCGAACAGACCGGTGGTGTAGAGCAGCTGGACGCCGAGCGCGTCGGAGACCGCCCGCTGCAGTTCCAGCAGGTAGGTGGCGTTCGCGCGGCCGATGGGGTTGTCCAGGAACAGCGTGCCCGCATGCCGGTGCTTGTCGCGGCCGCGG
This sequence comes from Streptomyces sp. NPDC054883, assembly GCF_053610645.1. Taxonomy (NCBI): domain Bacteria; kingdom Bacillati; phylum Actinomycetota; class Actinomycetes; order Kitasatosporales; family Streptomycetaceae; genus Streptomyces; species Streptomyces sp. NPDC054883. Next base: position 17,086 of record NZ_JBSGYT010000066.1, read on the forward strand.
TCGTTGCTGCGCAGCGCCGCCATGGTGCAGTAGAGGGCGATCGCGGCGGTGAGCAGCTGGCCGCCGGAGAAGACGTCGCCCATCTGCCCGACCGGCACCCGTTCGGCGCGCAGTACCGCGTCGGGCTTGAGGATCTCCACGGCGATGCCCTTGGGCTCCAGGGCCGCCTGGACTCCGCGCAGCAGCAGGGACATGCCGTCGCGCCGGCCTTCGCCGAAGGAGGCCGTGCTGTTCTTCTTGACGGCGGCGCGGGTGGCCTCGTCGATGACCTCGCCGAGCCGCTCGGTGAGGGTGGCCTGGTCGGGTTCCTCGAACCGGATCCGGAGGAATTCCTGGCCCGACCACTCCCCCAGGCCTTCGGGGAGCTGGGAGAGCCGCTGGGCGGAGCGCAGGGTGGCCAGGGCGGATTCGACCAGGCCGCGCAGCCGGTCGACGATGCTGTCGCGGTTGCGCTCCAGCTGCGCGAGCTCGTCGGTGAGCACCCGCAGCCGGGGGGCGAAGGCGGCGGCCCAGGCCGCCGCGTGCTCCGGCAGGGCGGAAGCGGGCAGTTCGCGGATCTGCTGGCGCGCGGGGGTGCGTACCTGCTCGAAGCGGTTGGCGTTGGCGTGGCGGACCAGGATGTCGCTCGCCTCGCGGACGGCGGACTCGGCGGCCGACAGATCGGTGGCACAGCCGCGCAGGGAGCGGCGGGCCTCCGCGGCGGACTGGCGGGCCTCCTCCAGGGTGCCGCGGTGGGGCGCCGGCTCCTGCTCGTCCTCCGGCTGCGCGTGGTCGCGCAGCAGGTCCCGCAGGAGGGCGGCGGTCTCGTCGAAGCCGCCCGCCCCGTCCTCGGCGGTGCGGTGCGCGCGCAGCAGGTCGCCGTGGGCGGCGCGGGCGCTCTCGACGGCGGCGGTGTGCGCTGCGAGCTGTGCGGTGGCGGTGCGCAGCAGGCCCTGGGCGTGCTCGACGTCCGCGGGGACCAGCTCCTCGGGGAGGTCGGTGTGCGCCTCGCCGTCGGCGGGGGCGAGGCGTTCGGCGTCGCCGCGCAGCCTGCCGAGCTGCTCGCTCGCCGCCGAGGCCCGGGATTCCAGCATCTGCACGAGGGCTTCGGCCCGGGCTGCGGCGGCCTGCCGCGAGGGGCCGTCGGCGCCGTCGGTGCCTTCGAGGAGCTGGGCGGCGCGGGTGCGGACCTTGTTGGTGAGCCGGTCGAGTTCGGCGAGGGCGGCGCTCTCGTCGCTTTCGGCGCGAGCCTGTTCGGCGCGCAGGTCGGCGCCGACGCCGACCTTCTCGTAGAGCCGGGAGGCGGCGCGGTAGGCCTCGCGCAGGTCGGGCAGCGGGGCCTTGGGCGCTCCGTCGTCCTCGGGCAGGGGGTCTGGGGCGCCGGCGATGTCGGCGCGCTCGGCGCGCAGTGCGCGGGCGGTGCGGCGGGCGTCGTCCGCGGCCCGCTGGGCGGCGCGGCGGTCCTCGTCGGCGGCACGGGCGCGGTCCAGGCACGCTTCCGCGCGGGCCTCGGATTCGGCGGCCTCCTCGGCGAGTCCGCGCAGCCGGGCCTGCCATCCGGAGCGCTCGCGCAGGCGGTGGGCGAGTCCGGCGAGGGCGTCGGCGGCGCGGCGGGCGCGCTGGGCGGCGTCCTGGCGCTCGTCGCGGACCCGTGCGGCGTCGGCGGCCGCTTCGTCGGCCTCGGCGCGTACGGTACGGGCCTCCGCGAGTTCGGCGTCGCACTCCTCGGCGAACGACCGGGCGGCCGCGGCGTGTTCCGCGAGCTCGGTGAGCCGGCCGGGCGGGCAGCCGGTGCGCCAGGAGGCGAGCCGGGCGGCGAGTTCGCGGTCGCCGGAGAGGCGGCCGGCCAGGTCCCGGATCTCGGTGTCCCGGGCGGTGGCGCGGGCGCGCAGCGCCTGGCGTTCCGCGTCGGCGGCGTGTTCGTCGTGCATGGCCGGGTTCGGCGGAACGATGAAGATGCCGGAGTCGCCGGCCCCGTCGGCGGGGGGTACCGGGGCCAGCAGTGCGGCGGCCGTGCCCACGGCCACCGTGGAGCGGGGCAGCAGGGCGGCGCCGGAGAGGGCCTCCCGGGCGCGGGAGTGGGTGTCGGGGTCGGTGATGACGACCCCGTCGACCAGTTCGGGGCGGGCGGCGAGGACGGCGGCGTGGTCGGCGGGGTCGACGGACTGGGCGAGGTAGCGCCAGCCGGGGAGGGCGGGGATGCCGTGTTCGCCGAGGTACTCGACGGTGGCGAGCACGTCCGGGCCGGGCGGGAGCAGCCCGCCGTCGCCGAGGGCGCCGAGGATGCGGGCGTCGTCGGCGGCGGCGGTGCGCAGCTCGAACAGCTGGCGTTCGGCGGCGGCGACCTGGTCGGTGAGCAGGGTGTGCAGGTCCTCGGCGCCCCGGTCGAGGTCCTCGACGGTGAGCCCCTCGCCCCCGTTGCCCCCGGCGCTCGCGGGGCCGCCCGTGGCGGGGCGGGAGCCGTCGGCTGCCGGGTGTCCGGGAGCGGCACCGGCCGCGGCCGCACCGGCTCCGGCGGAGCGGTGCAGCGACCCGGCCGGGGTGCCCGACGCCACGGCGGCGGGCGGGCCGGCTTCCGCGGCGACCCCGGCCGTACCCGTACGCGGCTGGGGGAGGAAGGTGGCGGGGACCGACGGGAGGCCGAGCAGCTCGGCCAGGCGCGGGGACTGCGCCAGGGAGGCCGCGGCCCGCTGCTCGGCGGCGTGGGCGGCCTCGGCGGCCTCGGCGGCGTCCGCCGCGCGGGCGGCGGTGAGTTCGGCGCGGGCTTCGGTGGCCGCGGCCTCGCGGGCGGCGTCGGCCGCGGCGCGGGCGGCCTCGCGGGACTCGTCCCAGGCGGCAACGGCGCTCTTCTCGGCGTCGCTCGCGGCGAGGGCCGCGCGGGCCGGGTCTGCGTCGGGCGCCGAGTCGTCGAGCCAGCCGGCCCGTACGGCTTCGGCGGTCTCCTGCCGGACCTCCGAGAGCCGGGCGCGCAGGTGCTCGGCCTCGCTGCGTGCGCGCTGGGCGGCCGTGGCGGCGGCGGTGGCGTCGCGGTGGGCGGCTTCGCCGGCGGCCTGCAGGACGGCGGAACGCTCCTCCTCCTCGTTGGCCCGCGCCTCGCCCTGCCCGGCGGCGGTGTGCAGGGCGCGGACGAGGTCGGTGGCGGCCGTGGCGCGGGCGGCCAGGGCCGGGGCCGCGTCGCGCTCGGCCTCCAGGATGGCGGAGGCGACCCGGGCGGACCGGTCCGCGGCCGCCCGGTGGCGCAGTACGGTCTCGGCGGCCTGCCAGGCGGAGTGCAGGGTGCGGGCTTCGAGGAGTTCACGGCGCTGGGCGGCCGCGGCCTTGTCGGCCACGGTCAGGGCCAGCGAGGCGTGCCGGTAGGCCAGTTCGGCGGAGACGGCGGCGCTGCGCTCGCGCGCGGATTCCGCGGCGGTCACCGCGTGGGCCGCGCCGGTCACCCGCTCGGCGAGTTCGGCGGCGCGGCCGCGTTCCTCGGTGGCGCGGGCGGACAGCCGCCTGGCGAGGGTGCGGGTACGGCGTTCGGCGCCCGCGTGGACGTCGCGCAGCCGGGAGCGGGTCTCGGCGGCCTCGACGATCTTGGTGAGGAGTTCCACCGAGCCGGCGGTGAAGTCCCGTTCGGCCATCAGCTCGGAGCGGCGGCCGAGCTTGTTGCCGAAGCCGTGGACGAGGTCGGCGAGGCCGTCGGTGTCCCGGGTGTCGGTGACGGCGCGCAGCAGGAGGTCGGTGAAGTCGGAGTCCTTCTTGACCGCGAAGAGACCCGCGGCCTCGCCCTCGTCGGCGTTCATCTCGCGCTGGTAGCGGAAGAGTTCGGGATCGAGGCCGAGGTCGGTGAGGTGTTCGTTCCAGCGGTCGTGGATCTCCTCCCAGACCACCTCCAGGTGCGGGTACGCCTTGCCGGCCTCGGTGATGGAGTCGCGGAAGCCCTTCATCGTGCGGCGGCGGCCCTGGGCGCCGGAGGCGCCTTCGACGGGCGGCCGCACGGCGGTGGCTTCGGCGACGGGCAGGTTGTCGAGGCTCAGGCCCGGGCCGGGACGGAAGGAGTACCAGGCCTCCGCGAACTTGCGCGGGTCGTTCGAGACCTGACGGCCGCGCCACTCGCTGACCTTGCCCACGACGACGCATTCACCGGTCTGGGTGTGCTGCCACTCCAGGGCGACGTGGCCGCAGTCGTCGGCGAGCAGGAACTTGCGCAGTACGCCGGAGCTGGCGCCGCCGAGGGTGTTGCGGTGGCCGGGCAGCATCACCGAGAAGATCAGCTTGAGCAGGACGGACTTGCCGCCGCCGTTCTCCAGGAAGAGCACGCCGGCGGGCGCGGGCCGGCGGGGCGGGCCCGTCGGCTCGTCCTCGAAGAACTCCGCCTGGGCGGGCGCCGGGTGGGGCACCGGTTCGCCGACTCCGCGCAGGTCGAGCACGGTGTCGGCGTAGCGTGCGCCGGCGGGCCCGATGGAGTAGAGGCGGATCCGGGACAGCTCGTACATGGCGGCGGGTTCTCGCGGTCTCTCGTGGTGCGTACGGGGATCAGTGCTCAGGCGTGGAAGGGCAGGCCGGCGTCGGCGGCGAGCTCCAGGTCGTCGCCCTCGGGTGGCGGCAGCAGGGTGGCGGAGCCGTCGCTGACGGGGACCACGCCGAGTTCCAGGAGTTCGGCCATGGCCGCGCTGCCCGCCATGTCGCGGACCTGGAGCTGGTAGCGGGGGGTGGTGCGGTAGGTGCCGCCGGAGTCGTCGCCGGTGCGCTGGAGGAAACCGGATTCGGTGAGGAAGGCGGCGGCCTTGCCGACGATGCCGGTGGTGGAGCCGGCCAGCCGGCGGGCGTCCTTGGTGGCGCCGGTCGCGCTGCGGCGGGCGTAGACGCGCCAGGCGGCCTCCAGGCCGGGGGCGTCGGAGGCGGGGTCGGTGTTCTCGCCGAGTTCCTCGGCGCGCTCCTCCAGGCGGCGGCAGGTCTGCCGGACGAAGGAGTCGACGCCATTGACGGTGATCCGGCCGATGTAGCCGTCGTCGGCGAGGTCCTCGGGGCGCGGGAAGGCGAGCGCCGCCACGGCGAGGTGGGCGAGGCCGTGCAGGAACCGGTCGCCGCCGTCGGCGGCGGTGCGGCGGGCGTAGTCGCCCATCCGGACGGCGAAGACGGAGTCCTCGTCGGCGGCCACCGCCATGCCCGCGCGGGGCGAGACCTCCAGCACGACCAGTCCGAGACCGGTGGCGACGGCGTCGGCGAGGCGGCCGAAGGCGGGCTCCTCGCGGTAGCGGCGCAGCAGTTCGGCGTACTCGGCGTCGCGGGCGGGGAGCAGCTTGGGCTGGAGCCCGAAGGCGACGAGCCGGGCCGCGTCCGCGGCGTCGGCGGGGGTCACGGCCGCGGCGCCCGGCGCCGGGCTCGCGGGCGCGTCGGGCTCGCCCCACGCAGGGGCTTCGGCGGGGTGGTCGCTCACGGGTGGTGCCTTTCGTGGTGTGCGGAGGAATCGGCGACGGGCGGCGGGCCGGCCGGCCCGCGCCGCTCACGGCGGGACGCCGGCCCGGCGCCGGGGGCGGCGGTCATGCCGCCTCCGTGCGGCCCGGGGCGTCGAACGCCAAGGGGGTCGGCCGGGTGCCGGGGCCGGAGGACGTACCGCCTCCGACCAGGCGGCGTCGCCCGCCGTAAGGCATCCGCCGGGCGCCGGGGGCGGAGGACGTACCGCCGCGGAGCGGTCCGCGTCGCCCGCCGAGGGGCGCCGCACCGGCGCCGGGGCTGGAAGACGTACCGCTGCCGACCGGTCCGCAGCGCGAGCCGCCCGGCACGCCGAAGGGCACCCGCCGGGCGGCGGGGCCGGACGACGTACCGCCGCAGCGCGGACGGCACCGGTCGCCGACGGGCGCCGGCCCGGCGCCGGGGGCGGTGCAGGCGCCGGCCGGGCCGCGCCGCCGGCCGAAGGAGGCCCGCCGGGCGCCGGGGGCGGAGGACGTACCGGCTGCGGCCGGTCGGCCGCGCCGGGCGGTGGGGGCGGCGGTCATGCCGCCTCCGTGCGCTCGGCCGTCATCGCCGCGGCGTCGAGCAGGGCCGTACCGACGATCAGGTCGGCGCCGCCGAACTCCGGGTCGTCCAGCTCCGTCCCGTCGTCTACGGCGAACAGCAGCCGCTCCTCTCCCTGCCGGTACGCCGTACCGACCGCCGGGCTCGCCGCGTGCACGGCCAGCAGCGCCACCAGGTACGGCAGTTCGGGATCAGCGCGCCGGGCCTCGGCCAGCAGGCCGGACAGCCGGCGCGGGGCGTCGTGCGGGAGGTCCAGGAGCTCCATGGCCGCGGCGAGCTGCTCCTCGCTGAACCGGCTGTCGTCGGGGGTGGCGATCAGGTCGGGCTCGGGCATTTCCACGCCCAGGTGCTCGCGCTCCACGGGCGGGGTCAGCAGGATCTCCACCAGGTCGGCGACCCGCACCGAAACGGGCGTGCGCAGTCCGGTGCCCCGGGCGAAGAACGCGTCGGTGACCCGGGCGGCCTGTTCCAGCGGCAGGGGCAGTACCGGGGCGATCAGCTGCCCGTACAGGTCGATGCCCGAGCGCGGCGCCGGAGCCGCGAAGGCCTGCCGGTCCTGTTCGGCACGGAACAGCGGGCCCGCGTCCAGCAGGCGCGACTGGAGCTGGGTGTGCCGGCGGATGCAGTCCTTGACGATGTCGACCAGCTCGGCGGCGCGCCGCTTGTTGTCGGGGTCCTCGGCCTCGTCCCGGGCCTTGCGGATGTTGGTGAGGATGGCGTTCTCGTGCCGGTAGCGGTCGGCGACGTGGTCCAGGGCCTCGGCGATCATGTCCGGGACGGCTTCGAGCCAGTCCACGGCCCGTACGTTGCGGCGCGTCGCGTCCAGCGTCCGGCGCAGCGTCTCCGCGTACTGGACCGTGCGGTAGCGGGCCTGTTCGGCGGCGAGCTGGGCATCGGCGAGCCGGCCGCGGCTGATCAGCACGTCCAGCTTGACCTCGGCGGCGATCTGCGCGCTGGTGACGTCGGTGTCCAGGGCGCCGACGAGCACGTTCACGGCTTCGTCGGTGGTGCGCAGGTAGACCGCGCCGCCGTAGCCGGGGACTTCCTCGATGAGCTTGAAGTCGTAGTCCCTGCGGACGTAGACCCCGTCGGGGCCGAAGGTGCCGTAGACGGCGCGGAAGCCCCGGTCCACGCTGCCGACGTTGATCAGGTTCTCCAGGACCCAGCGCGCCACCCGCTCGTGCTCGGCGGCGGGCCGGCCGGCGGCCTGGGCGGCGACGCGCGGCAGCAGCCTGGCCACTATCTGCTCGTGGTCGGCGCCGGTGTCGAAGTCCATGTTGAGGGTGACCAGGTCGATCGCGGCCAGCGCGACCTCCGCCATCGCGTAGATCCCGTACTCGCCGGCCAGATTGGCCTTGCGGACGTCGAGGTCGTGCAGCGGGGCGGTGCAGGCGAGGGCGCGCAGCCGCCGGGCCAGGCCCTCGTCGGCGGCCGGGCCCGGCGCCGGGGAGGTAAGGGGCTTCGCCGGGGCAGGGAGAGTCACGACGGAAAGACTAGGCGCTGACCCGGACAACATCCCAAACGGCACGGTTCGGCCGGATCCTCCCCGGTCCGGGCGCCGGGCGCGCTGTGCGCGGGTGTGGTGCGCGGCGGCTGTTCTACGCTCACCTGCATGGCTCACGTGATCACACCCGTCATCGACCTCAATGCCGACCTCGGCGAGGGCTTCGGGCGCTGGACGCTGACGGACGACGAGGCGCTGCTGTCGGTCGTCACCAGCGCCAACGTGGCCTGCGGCTTCCACGCCGGGGATCCGTCCATCATGCGCCGGGTCTGCGAGCTGGCCGCCGCGCGGGGGGTACGGATCGGGGCGCAGGTCTCGTACCGGGACCTGGCGGGCTTCGGGCGGCGGGCGATGGACGTGCCGGCGCGCGAGCTGGCCGACGAGGTGGCGTACCAGATCGGTGCGCTGGAGGTGTTCGCCCGGGCGGCCGGCTCCGCGGTGTCCTACGTGAAGCCGCACGGCGCGCTCTACAACCGCACGGTGTACGACGGTGAACAGGCGGCCGCCGTCGTCGCCGGGGTGCTGCTCGCGGCCGGCCCGGCCGGGCTGCCGGTGCTGGGGCTGCCGGGCTCGCTGCTGCTGGCGGCCGCCGCTGAGGCCGGGCTGCCCGCGGTACCGGAGGCCTTCGCCGACCGGGCGTACACGGCGGCCGGGACGCTGGTGCCGCGCGGCGAACCGGGGGCGGTGCTGCACGAGGCGGACGCGGTGGTGGCCCGGGCGGTCGGGATGGCGGCCGAGCGGATCGTGACGGCCGCGGACGGATCGGCGGTCGCGGTGGACGCGCGCTCGCTGTGCCTGCACGGGGACACCCCGGGCGCCGCGGACCTCGCGCTGCGGGTGCGGGAGGCGCTGGGCGCGGCCGGGGTACGGGTGGAGGCGTTCGCGTGAGGCCGCTCGTCGTGGGCACCGGGGCGCTGCTGCTGGAGACGGACTCCGCGGCGGAGGTCGCCGCGCTGCACGCGGAGCTGTTGCGGCGGCGCGCGGAGCTGGGCGGCGTACGGGACATCGTGCCCGCCGCACGGACCGTACTGCTGGACGGGGTGGCGGACCCGGCCGCGCTGGGGGCCCGGATCGCCCGCTGGGAGGTGCCGGCCCTGACGCCGTCGCGGGGGCCGCTGGTGCGGGTCCCGGTCCGGTACGACGGGCCGGACCTGGCGGAGGTGGCGCGGTGGTGGGGCGTGGCGGCGGACGAGGTGCCGGAGATCGTCGGGGGCACCGTCTTCCGGGTGGCGTTCTGCGGCTTCGCGCCCGGCTTCGGCTACCTGACGGGGCTTCCGGACCGTTTTCACCTGCCCCGGCGGGCCACGCCCCGTACGGCCGTCCCGGCGGGGTCGCTGGCGCTGGCCGGCGAGTACGCGGGGGTCTACCCCCGCTCCTCCCCCGGCGGCTGGCAGCTGATCGGGTCGACGGACGCGGTGGTGTGGGACCCGGCACGGGAGCCGGCGGCGCTGTTCGCGCCGGGCGTACGGGTGCGGTTCGAGGAGGCGGGGGCGTGAGCGGGCTGCTGGTGGTGCGGGCGGGAGCGCTGACCACCGTCCAGGACCGGGGCCGCCCCGGGTACGCGCACCTGGGCGTGCCGCGGTCGGGGGCGTTGGACGCGGGGGCGCACGCGCTGGCCAACCGGCTGGTGGGCAATCCGGCGGACGCGGCCACCCTGGAGAGCACCCTGGACGGGGTGGCGCTGCGTGCGCGGGCCGCGGTCACGGTGGCGGTCACGGGCGCACCCTGCGCGGTACGGGTCTCAGGGCGCCCGGCGGCCTGGGGAGCGCCGGTCCGGCTGCGGGCGGGGGCGGAGCTCGACGTGGGCCGGGCGGAGCGGGGACTGCGGAGCTACGTCGCGGTGCGCGGCGGGTTCGCCGTCCCGCCGGTGCTGGGCAGTCGCTCGACGGACCTGCTGTCGGGGCTGGGGCCGGCCGTCCTGTCGGCCGGGACGGTGCTGCCGGTGGGGCCGGCCGGGGCCGGCCCGGTCCGCGGGGCGGACGCCCTGGGGGTGCCGGGGCCACCGGCGGAGCTGGTGCTGCCGCTGCGGATGGGCCCCCGGGCCGACTGGTTCGAGGCGGCTTCGGTCGCGCGGCTGCTGCGTTCGCCGTACCGGGTGTCGGCCCGGTCGAACCGGATCGGTCTCAGGACGGAGGGCGGCCCCCGGCTGACCCGCCGCCGGGGCGGGGAACTGCCGAGCGAGGGCATGGTCCTGGGCGCGGTGCAGATCCCCCCGGACGGCCTGCCGGTGCTGTTCCTGGCCGACCATCCGGTCACGGGCGGCTACCCGGTGCTCGGCGTGGTCCTCCCCGGCCGCCCCCTGGACGCGGCGGCCCAGGCGGGGCCGGGGACGGTGGTGCGGTTCGTGCGGGCGTAGGGCCCCGCTGTCCTGGCCGGGCGCCGCCGCCGCTCGCGGCCGGGCGGCTGCGGGTTCGCGGCCGGCTTCGGGGCTCCGCAGCCCGGGCGCCCCGGCCACGCGGCTCCGGCCGGTCTTCGAGGCTCGGCAAGAACCTCGGGGCCGGCCGGCGACACGGCCCGGCTTCGCGGCTGCGGACGGTCTTCCGGGGCCGCCAGAACCTCCGAGGCCCGGACCCGGGCTTCCAGCGGCTGCCCGCGACGCTCTCAGACCCGGCTTCGCGGCTCCCGGGGCCGCCTGCGACACGGCCCGGCTCCGTGGCTCCGGCCGGTCTTCCGGGCTCGGGCAGACCGGCCGGTGAGACGCGGGCGTGCGGGCGTCTACACCGCCGACTCCGGGGCGATGCGGCTGCGGACCGCCGACTGGACGTCCTCTTCCTCGGCCGGGTCGGCCGCGAGGCGGCGCAGCCGGGGGGCCACGCGGGCGTCGGCCGTTTCGGCGTGCCGGGCGGCGACTTCGCGGGTGGTTTCCTCGCAGTCCCAGAGGCACTCGACGGCGAAGCCGGCCGCGAACGACGCGTCGGTGCTGGCCAGGGCCCGGGCGGCGCGGCCGCGCAGGTGCGAGGAGGCCGTTTCGCGGTAGACGTGGCGCAGTACCGGCGCGGCGCAGCCGATCGCCAGCCGGCCGGCGCCGTCGACGAGGGCGAAGAGGCGCTGCGTGTCGGGGCCTTGGCCGCGGACGGTGTCGCGGAGGGCGCCGAGGACGAGCCGGGCGTCCTCGGCCCCGCCGCGGGCGGCGAGGAGGGCGCCGGCGGCCGCTCCGAGGGCGTCGGGGCGGTGGATCCACCGGCGCGCCCGCTCGACGGCGGCGGGGCCGCACATGCGCTCGTAGGCGGCGACGGCGGGCTCGTCCCCGGCGGCTTCGATGAGGTCCAGCACGGCCGGGTTCTCCGGTTCGGCAAGGACGAGGTGGTGCAGGGCCGTGGCCCGGGCGGCCTCCCCGTGTGCGCCGGCGGCGGCCGCGAGGACGGCGGGGCGGTCCTCGGCCGCGGCGACCGCGGCCAGGCACCGGGCGGCCGGTACGTGCAGCGGGGTGCCCCGGCGCAGTCCGTCGGCGGCCCATTCGAAGACGGCCCGGACTCCCCAGCCGGGCTGGGGGCCCTTGGGGGTGAGCTGGCGCTGCCAGCGGTCGAAGGAGCCCTGCTGGCGGGCGGCGCGCAGCCGCTCCCCGTGCGCGGCGCTCTCCTCCCACAGCCGCCAGGGCCGGGGCTCGTAGGCGTCGCGGACGGCGGCGGCCAGCCGCGCCTCGCCTTCCTCCGTGGCGGGGAAGCGGGCGAGGACGGGCGCGGCCAGGGACCGCAGGCCTTCGTCGTCGTCACGCAGGGCGAGTTCGTCGAGGGCCCAGGCCCAGTTCGCGCCGCGGGCGGCGTAGCCGCGCAGCAGCATCAGGGCGTCGTCGCGGCCGTAGGCGGCCAGGTGGCCGAGGACGGACAGGGCGAGGCCCGTGCGGTGCTCGTCCTCGTCGAGGAGGTCCTCGGCGCCGAAGAGGTGCGCCTCGATCTCGCCGAGGGGGCCGTCGAGGTCCAGGTAGAGGCGGGCGTAGTACAGCGAGCGGTTCTCGACCTGCCAGTCCTGGCGCGGGTCGCTGACGACGCACTGGTCGAGGGCCGCGAGGGCCTCGGCCCTGGGCGCCGCGAGCGCGTGCAGCGTGCCGTCGCCGCGGCCCCGCTGGAGGAGCCCGAGCAGGGTGCCGCTCGGCGCTATGACTGGTTCGAACATGGGAATGGCCTCAAATCAAGCTGGGGACGCAACCGGGAATCGGGATTCACAGGGCCGCGTAACAGCATGTGAGGACGTTCGCCGTCTTGTTCCGCTCGATGTTGACCATTGCCTTCTCACTCTCGTCGGTGCTTCGCGATCAGTACGGCCGGTTCGGCGGGGGTGGGCGGGAACGGCGTCCGTGTCCAGCCCGCTCCTGCCCGTCCGTCATGTCCGCGAATCGAATCCGACGCCATGATGACCCAGGCGGTTTGTGCGCCGCGACCACATTTACGTCCGCCGTGACCAACCCGTGAGGTCGGGGACCGGTCGGAGCGCGCCCGGTACCGGCCGGAAGCGGACTACTTGGCTCCGAAAAGTTCGAGCAGGTCGGCCTTGGCGAACATGCGCGCCGTGTCCACGGCGGAGGGGGTGCCGGCGTACGGATCCGCCCCGCCGGCGAGCAGCGCCCGGATGACGGCCTCCTCGCCCTTGAAGACGGCGCCCGCGAGCGGGGTCTGGCCGCGGTCGTTGGCCCGGTCGGCTTCCGCGCCGCGCTCCAGCAGGGCGGTGACGGCTTCGGCGTGGCCGTGGTAGGCGGCGAGCATGACGAGGGTGTCGCCGCGGTCGTTGGTGAGGTTCGCCGGGACACCGGCGTCCAGGTAGCCGGCCAGCGTGGCGGTCTCCCCCTGCCGGGCGAGATCGAAGATCTTGGTGGCCAGTTCGATGACGTCCTCGTCGGGGACGTCCTGCGATCCGGAGCCGTCCGGGGTGTGCTCGCTCATCGTTTCGTACCGCCTTTCACTCACTGTCGTCGGCAAGAGTTTCCCCAGGCCGGGAGGGCAGGGGGGCGTACGGGACCACGTCCGTACGGGTGAATCGCCAGAGTAGCGCCCGGGTCCGCACATGACGGGGACGGAACGAGGCGAAGATCACCCCTGACCCGCTTCGCCGGTCGTCCGCTCCGCTCCTGCGGGGCCGCCCTGACCGGTGTGCGGCGGACGCGCCAGCCGGGCGCGGCCAGTCAAGTGAAAGTCGCCAGCATTCACCCGTATGCACCTTTTGTCGCATTGATACTTTCTGTGAGCCTGGAAGAACTGATGGTGACCGTCCCACGTCCCCACCCACCAGGAGAAGTCCCCATGGTCCTGTCCATCTCCGGCGTCGTCCTCCTCGGCATCATCTGCTTCCTCTTCTTCAAGAAGGACGGGATGAAGCTGACCCACGCGTTCGTGTGCTCGCTGTTCGGCTTCTTCCTCGCCGGGTCCGCCATCGCCCCGAGCATCACGGCGAGCACGGCGAGCCTCGCGAGCCTGCTCGGCGGGATCAAGCTCTGAGCCCGCCGCACGCCGTTCAGGCCGGCCGGCCCGGGCCGGCCTGACGGGCCGTCCGGCCCCGCCGCGTTCCCGCACCGCACCGTCCCGCCACACCACAACTCCAGGAGACGCCCGTGGCCCGGCGCCCACTCCCCCGCATCCTCCTCGGCGGCACCACGTCGCTGGCCCGGGGCCGCGACCTCGCCCGTACGGCCGCCGACAGCGCCACGGATGTCCTCCATCCGCTGCTCGTCATCGGGCGCGGGCTGCGCGTCATGGCCTCCGCCGGGCGGCGCAAGTGGGCCGGGACACCCAAGGACAAACGCGGTCCCGCGCTGTTCCTGGCCGCCGCCGTCGTCCTCGTCCTGGCCCTCGTGCCCCACGGTCCGCTCATCGGCCTGATCACCCTCATGGCGGCGGCGGCCTGGCACGGGCGGCCGCGCACGCCGGTGCAGACCGGTCCCAGCGAGGCCGAGACCGAACGCCTCGGCTCGCTCTACGAAGCCCTCGTGCCCTACTTCTCCGTACCGGAGGACCCGAGTCCGCTCTTCGCCCACGGCGGGAACTGGGACCAGGCGTTCAGCGACCAGGTGTTCGACGAAGCGGGCCGGATCAGCCGGCTGCGCATCCGCTACCCGGCCTACTTCCCCGACGGCGAGCCCGCCGCCCGGGCCCGGATCGAGGCGCTGCTGCACGCCAAGTCCGGGCGCGGCCGCGAGTACCTCTTCGACTGGGTCGAAGAGGGCAACCAGCTCGAACTGCGGGTACTGGCGCCGCTGCCGACGGGCATCGTCGCCCAGCCGTTCGTGACCGCGCCCGGGGAGACCGTCCTCGGGTTCACCGACGCCGGGAGCGTGCAGCGGACGCTGCCCGTCCTGGAGGACGACGAGCCCCGGGACGTGCCGCCGGTGATCTGGCGGACCGGTCCCCGCTCGGCCGAGCCGCACCTGCTGGCGGTCGGCCAGCCGGGCAGCGGCACGTCGACCCTCCTGCGCTCGATCGCCCTGCAGGCCCTGCGGCACGGCGGCGAGGTGCTGGTCGTGGAGGGCGGTGGCAGCGGCGAGTACGCCTGCCTCGCCGGCCGGGCGGGCGTGCTCGCCGTCGAGTGCGGTCCGAGCGGGGCGCAGGCCACGCTGGAGTGGGCGGCGCAGGAGACGGAGCGGCGGCTGCTCGCCGCCCATCGGGCCCGGGAGGCGGGGAGCGCCGTGTCCGAGGACGTCCGGCGTCCGCTGTGGATCCTGCTGGACCGGCCGAGCGTGCTCGCGCACCTGGCGGCGGCCGAGGGCGGGCCGGATCCACTGGGCCGGCTCCAGGTGCCGCTGCGGCACGGGCGCGCGGCGCACGTCACGGTGGTGGTGGCCGAGCAGTTCGAGCAGCTGGAGCTGCTGGGCGACGCCGTCTGGCAGCACACCCGGGCCCGCGTCGTGCTCGGGCCGGCCGGGATCCAGCAGATCGCCGAGGTGCTGGGGGCGCCTCCGCACACGACCCCGACGCCGCAGGTGCCGCCGGGGCGCGGGTACGCCCGGCTCGGGGCGGGCCCCGTCCACCGCCTCCAGGTGCCCGCCACCCCGGACCCGTACGACGACGCCGCGCACCCGGCGCACCGCCAGGCGGTGGCGGAACTGCTGCCGGAGCGGACGGAGCGGACGGAGCGGCGGGCGCCGAGGCCCGCCGGGCCGGAGCACGTGGCCCCGGCCACGCCGCTGCGCATCGTCCAGCCGGCCGCGGCAAGGGTGCAGGCGCCCCCGCCGGTCGCCCAGGAGGACGGGACCGACGTCGCGGTGGTACGGGAGGAGGAGGCGCGGCGGGCGCGGGAGGTCCCGGCGGAGACGCCGAAGGCCCGCGGCCCCTGGCCGGTGGGCCCCTGAGCCACGGTCCGCGGTCCGCAGCCCACGGGACGAACGCGTGCGCTCCCGCTACGCGACGAACGTGCGCGGCGGCTCCGCCCCGCTGCCGCCCGCACCCGTACCGACCAGCCGGGCCGCCGCGGCCAGCCGGGCGGCGGCCTCCTCGGCGACCGGGCCGCCCACGGTGAACGGCAGCCGGACGTACCCCTCGAACGCCCCGTCCACGCCGAACCGGGGGCCCGAGGGGACGCGCACGCCGACCCGCTCGCCCACCTCGGCCAGCCGGGAGCCGGACAGCCCGCCCGCGCGGGCCCACAGCGTCAGACCGCCCAGCGGCACCTCGAACTCCCAGTCCGGCAGCTCCCGGCGGACCGCGGCGACCAGCGCGTCCCGGTTCTCCGCGGCCTGGACCCGGCGGATCTGCACCGCTTCCTCCCAGCCGCCGGTGCGCATCAGCCAGTTCACCGCGAGCTGCTCCAGTACCGGGGTGCCGAGGTCGGCGTAGGCGCGCGCGGCCACCAGGCTGCGGATGACGTCCGGGGCGGCGCGGACCCACCCGATGCGCATGCCGGCCCAGAAGGCCTTGCTGGCGGAGCCGACGGTGATGACGGTGGACCCGGCCGGGTCGAAGGAGCAGACCGGGCGGGGCATGGCGAGGCCGGGATCGAGCTGGAGTTCGGCCATGGTCTCGTCGGCCACCAGGACGGTGCCCGCGGAGCGGGCCGCCTCGACCATGGCGCGGCGCTGCTCGTCGGAGGCCAGCGCACCGGTCGGGTTGTGGAAGTCGGCGACGACGTACGCGAGGCGCGGCGCGGAGTCCCGCAGCACCTGGCGCCAGACGTCCATGTCCCAGCCGCCGAGCCCGGCTGCCATCGCCACCGGCACGAGGCGCACCCCGGCGGCGCGCATGAGCTGGAGGATGTTGGCGTAGGAGGGGGATTCGACGGCGATGCGCTCGCCGCGGCCCGCGAAGAGGCTGCAGATGGCGTCGATGGCGCCCATCGCGCCGGTGGTGACCATGATCTGCTCGGGCATGGTCGGGATGCCGCGTTCGGTGTAGCGGTCGGCGAGCATCCGGCGCAGCGCGGGCAGTCCGGCGGGGTAGTCGCCGTGGGTGTGGGCGTAGGGCGGCAGTTCCTCCAGGGCGCCCTGGACCGCCTTGGTGAGCCAGGGTTCGGGGGCCGGGAGGGCGGCGCAGCCGAGGTCGATCATCGAGCCGAGGGATTCGGGCGGCAGGGGTTCCAGGCCCCGGGCGGGCAACGGGTTCCCGGCGGGCACGGCGGTCCAGCTGCCGGCGCCGCGGCGGGATTCGAGGAAGCCCTCGCCGCGCAGGGCTTCGTAGGCGGCGGCGACGGTGGTGCGGCTGAGGGTCAGCGCGACGGCCAGCTCGCGCTCGGCGGGCAGCCGGGCGGCGACGGGGACGCGGCCTTCGAGGACGAGCAGCCGGATCCCGTCGGCGAGGAGGCGGTAGGCGGGGGGCTTGCGGGTGCCGGGTACCGGGGGCCGGTCCTGCTGCGAGGTGATCAGACGGGCGAGCTGTGCGGCACCGACCGCTGAGGTCCACTGAGCCATGCTGTCCGGTCCACCTTCGTCGAATTGGCCATGACCGGCCGGTTCGCGGGCCGGTATTGGATTGCTCCTGCCGGTCAGGGTGCCATGGGGCGGTCCATTCGGGCCAGTGCGTGCCACTCGTTCACCGCGCGTCCATCCGGCCGCTCACGTCCCACCTGCAACAGCGGGCATACTGCCGCCGTGACGCACGTACGCCTTCGCCATCCGTACCTCGACCACCCGGCCCCCATCCCGTTCGCGCACCGGGGTGGTGCGGCGGACGGTCTGGAGAACACCGCCGCCGCCTTCCGCCGGGCCGCGGAAGCGGGCTACCGGTACTTCGAGACCGATGTGCACGCCACCGCCGACGGCAAGCTGGTCGCGTTCCACGACGCCACCCTGGACCGGGTGACGGACGCCCGGGGCCGGATCGCCGAGCTGTCCTGGAAGCAGGTCAGCGCCGCGCGGGTGGCCGGGACGGAGCCGTTGCCGCTCTTCGAGGACCTGCTGGAGGAGTTCCCCGAAGCCCGCTGGAACGTCGACATCAAGGCCGAGTCGGCGCTGTACCCGCTGGTCAACCTGATCGCCCGGGCCGGGGTGTGGGACCGGGTGTGCGTGAGTTCGTTCTCGGAGAGCCGGGTGGCCCGGGCGCACCGGATCGCGGGGCCGCGGCTGGCGACCTCGTACGGCGTGCTGGGGGTGCTGGGGCTGCGGCTGCGCTCGTACGCCATCCCGGCGGCCCTGCGGGTCGGCGCGGTGGCCGCCCAGGTGCCGGAGAGCCAGGCCGGCGTACGGGTGGTCGACCGGCGCTTCGTACGGACCGCGCACGCGCGCGGGCTCCAGGTGCACGTCTGGACGGTGAACGAACCGGAACGCATGGAGGCGCTGCTCGACCTGGGCGTGGATGGCATCATGACCGACCGGATCGACATCTTGCGCACGGTGCTGGACCGCCGCGGAGCCTGGGCCTGACCGCCCGACGGGCCCGCGCGCGGGCCCGGACGGCCGGGGCGGTACGGGGACGGCGAGGGGACACCGGATGACGGCGCAGACGACGGACGAAGCGGAACCGGGGGCGGAGGACGGCAGATCCGCCGCCGGGCGCAAGCGCGAACAGCACGGCTGGTACTTCTACGATTTCGCCTGCTCGGTCTACTCGACGAGCGTGCTCACGGTGTTCCTGGGGCCGTACCTGACCGCGGTCGCCAAGGCCGCGGCGGACGCCGAGGGCTATGTGCACCCGCTGGGCATCCCGGTCCGGGCCGGGTCCTTCTTCGCGTACGCGGTGTCGGTCTCGGTGATCGTGGCCGTACTGATCATGCCGCTGGCCGGTGCGGTGGCCGACCGCGGCGGCCGCAAGAAGCCGCTGCTGGCGGCCGCGGCCTACACCGGCGCGGCGGCGACCACCGGGATGTTCTTCCTGAGCGGCGAGCGCTACCTGCTGGGCGGCCTGCTGCTGGTCGTCGCGAACGCCGCGCTGGCCGTCTCGATGGTGCTGTACAACGCCTATTTGCCGCAGATCGCCACGCCCGACGAACGGGACACCGTCTCTTCGCGGGGCTGGGCCTTCGGGTACACGTCGGGCGCGTTCGTGCTGGTCCTGAACCTGGTGCTGTTCCAGGGCCACGACTCCTTCGGCGTGTCCGAGGGCACGGCCGTACGGATCTGCCTGGCCTCGGCGGGCTTGTGGTGGGGGGCGTTCGCGATCGTCCCGCTGCGCCGGCTGCGCGACCGGGCGGTGGTGCGGGAGGCGGGGGCGGCCCCGCCGGTCAGCGGCTGGCGGCAGTTGGTGGCGACGCTGCAGGACATGCGGCGCTTCCCGCTGACGCTGTCGTTCCTGCTGGCGTACCTGATCTACAACGACGGCGTGCAGACCGTGATCTCGCAGGCCTCGGTCTACGGGTCCGAGGAGCTGGGGCTGGAGCAGTCGACGCTGATCGTGGCGGTGCTCCTCGTCCAGGTGCTCGCGGTGGCGGGCGCGCTCGGGATGGGACGGCTGGCCCGTACGTACGGCGCCAAGCGCACGATCCTCGGTTCGCTGGCCGCGTGGGCGCTGACGCTGGCGGCCGGCTACTTCCTGCCCGCCCGGACCCCGGTGTGGTTCTTCGTGCTGGCCTCGATGATCGGGCTGGTGCTGGGCGGCAGCCAGGCGCTGTCGCGCTCGCTGTTCTCGCACCTGGTCCCGGCGGGCAAGGAGGCCGAGTACTTCTCCGCGTACGAGATGAGCGACCGCGGACTGAGCTGGGTGGGACCACTGGTGTTCGGCCTGACGTACCAGGTCACGGGCAGCTACCGGACGGCGATCATCTCGTTGGTGGTGTTCTTCGCACTGGGTTTCGTGCTGCTCGCCCGGGTGCCGGTGCGGCGCGCGGTGGAAGCGGCGGGCAATCCTGTTCCGGAGCGGCTCTGAGAAACGAATTCGGAACGAATTTCGACGTTGAAGCAAAGGGCCGGTAGTGTACGCCTTTGGCCTGCCAGGCGGACCGTTACTGCGCGCACGAGAAGGATAGGCGCTGGGTGACATCTGCTGCCAGATGTGACAAAACGGGCACTGGTGGGTACAACAAGGGGCGGCACGACGGGCGACGCACGACCCGGAGCGGGAATCTATACCGCCGACCGGACGTTGACCGGATGACGACGACAGCGACACCTGTCCTGTGGGCGACAAGCCCGGGAGGCACGATTCATGAGTGAGCGAGCTCTCCGCGGTACGCGGCTCGTGGTTACCAGCTACGAGACGGACCGCGGCATCGATCTGGCCCCGCGCCAGGCGGTGGAGTACGCATGCCAGAACGGACATCGATTTGAGATGCCGTTCTCGGTTGAGGCAGAAATTCCGCCGGAGTGGGAGTGCAAGGCGTGCGGCGCCATGGCACTCCTGGTCGACGGGGACGGGCCCGAAGAGAAGAAGGGCAAGCCCGCGCGAACGCACTGGGACATGCTCATGGAGCGACGCACCCGCGAGGAACTCGAGGAAGTGCTGGCCGAGAGGCTGGCGGTCCTGCGTTCCGGCGCCATGAACATTGCCGTGCATCCGCGGGACAGCCGCAAGTCCGCCTGACACCCGGACTGAAAACGAAGCCGAGGGCCCCCGCCACTTCCTGTGGCGGGGGCCCTCGGCGTGTTCGCGGCCTGTTCTGGCGC